>JAGODU010000020.1 GCA_017998095.1 Prolixibacteraceae bacterium
AAATGATTTGGAAATCAACTGAAAAAGTTGGAATTGGCATGGCTCATTGTCCTGATGGTGGAATTATTATTGTGGCTAATTATTTTCCTGCAGGTAATTATATAGGTCAGAAGCCGTATTAATATTTTTATCTTGACATTTTGTAGAACTAATTTATTTTGTTTAACAAGATAAAAAAATGAGATATATTTTTAGTGAGATATACTTCTTAAAGGTTATCCTTTTTTATAATTGTAAACCGAACACAAAAATAGCCAATTAATTACTTATTGTGAAAATGGCCAAATGAAAGGAAAACTTTGTTGAAACAATAGTTTGCATTATTAAAATGAAATCCCTAATTTAGTTAGCATTCCATGCTGGTAAATATTTCTGATTAAGCTTGTAATCGATAAATCACAGTTAGCTTTTAATTTACTTAAAAAAACAAAGGAGATGAAAAGAAACAATCTAAGATGGTGGGGCACCATTGTTTCCACTTTATTCATTTTGGCTGCTACGTCTTGCCAAAAAGACGATGATCCGTTGAGTTTGGGCGACAATCCGTTTGATCTGGTAAATGGAGGAGAAGCTCAGGACAGAAATAAGATAGTGGTTATCAGTGACCTGCATTTGGGCGCCGACCTTACTTACTCAGAATGTGTACATCACCTTCCGCGAATGGCTGAATTTCTGACAGAAATCCGCGAATCGAAAACAGTTAAGGAGTTGGTCATTGGCGGTGACATGTTGGATGAATGGTATGTTCTTTCAAGGACAGATACTTACGACGGTAAAACACAAAAAGAGTTTATTCAGAAAATAGCTGCCCAAAACAAAGGTGTTATTGATGTACTGAATGACATAATTAAAGACGGAAAGATAATAGTAACTTATGCTCCCGGAAACCACGATCTGCTTGTTACGAAAGAAAATGTAGATTTGATTTTACCGGGAATCAATCAGGCAAGGGATAATGACCGTTTGGGATTAGGAACTTATAATCCGAACCCGAAGATTGCCATTGAACACTGTAACCGGTATGATTTTTTTTGTGCACCCGATCCATATAGTAATCAGGACATTGCTGCAGGTACCATTTTGCCCGCCGGATATTTCTTTACCCGGATTGCCGTTAACTCGGTAACCAATCATCCGGCAGCCGACGAAATAATCCCTGTACGAGATGTTAAGCTAAACTCTGCCGACGAAAACCAGGTAAATACGTTTGTCTACTACAGCATCTGGAAATCAATTATGAAGAACTTTATCCCGGTCAAAGACAATTACGATGATAAGATCATTGTTACCAATATTGGTAATTTCAATGGCAACTATAGCATAAACGACATAATCCCATTCAACAAAGAAGACGGAAGCATTGACATGAATTTATACAGTGGGTTCTGTAGTCAGACAGCCTGGGAAAAAAGATTGGTTTACAGCAACGTTCCGGTAATGACACCTGTTATAAAGGCTATGCAGGGGAGCCTTAAAACATCCTTCCTCGATTCAATGTCCTATGTTCAGTACTTCCAGAATATAGATTCCAAAGCTAGAATTGTTGTTTTTGGCCATACTCATGCACCTATGCTGAAGTCATTCACCAATACAAACGGAGAAGCTTGTATTTATGCAAACTCAGGGACATGGATCGACAAAAAGATAAAGAATAACGAAGTCGTCGATCAGGATGTTGAAAACATGGACTTTATAGTGATTGCACCCCAAGCTACCGATAGCAGCATGGTAAAAGTTGAACTTTTCAAATATCATAGGGGTAAGCATATTTCCATAGAAAGCAAATCAATCAAGCTTTAAGATTTCATTGATTGGTAATACCGTGAAAGTAGGCAGATACTAAAGGATTTCAGTAGAAGAAAAGGGAAGATCGTAAAAAGGTTACAAATACCTACCAAATACCTACCAAGTTCGTCGTTTCTCCCTTTATAATGGGAGAAACGATGAATGTGGTACGAATTTGGTACTAATGAAGCAGGGAATCACCCGGAAATTTATTGTTTGTCAAAAGCCATTTTTTCGCTTGAGTCACCCCAGGATGATTTGTTTGAAGAATCAATAATCAGGTTGCCGTCAACAATCGAGAATACTTCTTTAATAGTAATCTCACCTCCATCACCCATCGGGATTTTTGAATCAATGGTAAGAACCTTCTTGTCAGCTGAAAAAGTTGCTACTGATTTTTTCTGTGAATCCATCATTCCGGCGTTGATGCATTCTTTTCCATCGAGAGTGAATTTATCATTAATAGTCATAGCTTGATCCTGGAAACTAACATTTCTTTCAAGGCTCAAATCATTTCCCTTTTGCACAATGGTTAGTTGATTGGGAGCCATGCTGAATTGATCATTCAATGTGCTTTTTTCTTTATTGAGCTTCCATGTTCCGGAAAAATCGGTCTGTGCACTTACGATAATTGTGAGCAACAAAAGTGAAGCTAATGTTATAATTTTTTTCATAGTTTAATAATTAAATAGATTAATATATTTTAAAAAGGCATTCTTGTTCATTCATAGCAGGGCATAGCGAATTTATTAATTTTGAATGGAATATCTGAGTAAGCATAAGATCATATTTATTCATCTATGTAGCAGATTTATTCATCTATGTAGCGGAGGAGGGTATGGTCTGCCGAGCTAAGGGTTATGATTGTTGATTACGCCTCTGAAATACCGCTCAATTGGTAAATGGTTAAGTGATCTACACTGTTTTTTCGCGTTTACGGCCAACACGTAAAGCGTCACACATGGCCATCAATTCATAAAAGTTCGAGTCTTTCAAACAGGCTTCAGGTACTTTGGGGTGAAGTGGTTCAATGGCCTGCCAGCGATGTCGCCTTCCTTCAATATCGACAAACGTACCTCAGCTGTAAATTTTGCTTTTTTTAGGTCATAATTCCCAAATTTAAGAAGTACTAAACTCTTTTTGAAATTTTGTCCAACTATTTAGGGGGCTAAGACAAAAAAAACAAATCAATGTAATTCAGGCTCATTTTTATTCAACTAACCTTTTTGTATTTTTATTGGACAACAGTGAATTAAAAAATAAAAAATTGTAAATTGTCGTTTTAAAACAATTTCATTTTAAACAAAGATTAAAAACCTATAACCATGAAAAAAGTTTACCTACTCTTGTTTTTTGCCCTGCTTATTTTCCCTGTATCGTTTGTTAATGCTCAGGATGAAGATTTTGAAGGATGCACCGAATACCCCATGTTTAACCGCATGACCGATTTTAAAATCAATTCGTGCGAACTAAAAGATTTTGAAGGATACAAATTCAGAATCAGCAACAATTGTGGTGATGATGCTCTTTTCGAAACTGTAGAAGGGAAATACTATTATTATGATTACACTCTTAAGGATAGTAAAAAAGACGAAGGGAAAATTTATTCTGCCTTACAGATTTTCAGAAACTTTGAAAATGCCTTTAAGCAAAGCAAAGGTATCATCGTAGCCAAGGTGGTCGAAGCCGGTAATTCGTACAGTTTCATCGTTGCCAAATATATAAAAGGGAACATGGAGACCTGGGTAAATCTTGAAGCAAGCGACAATTACTATAATCTCACGATCATCGAACGTGAAAAAATGACACAGGTTATCCAGGCCAACGAAATGCTTGATGCGCTCAACAAAGATGGCTTTATTGCACTCGATATACTTTTCGATACCGGAAAGTCGACTATCAAAGAGGAGTCGCTACCGATTATCGACCAGATTTTTGAAATGCTGAATTCCAATGCATCGCTGAATGTGAGCATCGAAGGACATACCGACAATGTTGGCACTCCCGAAAGCAACAAAACACTCTCCGAAACCCGTGCTAAAGCCGTACTTGATGCAATGGTGTCGAAAGGTATAGCAAAAACCCGTTTGTCATCAGTTGGGTGGGGACAAGAACGACCCGTTGCCGACAACCGCACCGAAGAAGGCCGGGCTAAAAACCGTCGGGTAGAAATCGTAAAAAAATAGACACAATGTACTTCGATTCCGATAAAAAGCAGAACCGGTCACTAAAATCCGGTTCTGTTTTCTTGTTGATCGGGCTTTTGCTTTCACTCTTGTCGTATGGACAAGAAACCATGAAGTTTCTGAAAGATTACCAGGGCAAGGCTGTTTACACTTACACAAAACCCGGCGCCGATTATCTGCAAATCTACACTCCTTCCGAAGAGTCAGTTGTGAAAGCTAAGCTGGAGGTGATTCATCAATACCTTCAATCCTATCCGCTTATCCATTCACCCAAGGGAAATGACGTTCTGATCACCTCAATGTTATCCGAAAATCTTTCAAAGGAAAAATGGTGCAAAAGCCTTCGGATGGAAATGGACGTAACCCTTTCGCCGTGGTATATGAAAAACGGGAAACCTGCCTGTGATTGTTCTGCATACAAAGTTGGTTTCGAACTTAAATTTAATCACCCGGAGATGGCTTTTAACGGACGTTCATCGGCCGCGGGCGACCTTGTTTGCGACGTGAATGGATTGACCATTTATTTTGAGCCACAAGAAATTGGAGAACAGGATGGTTGCAAAATCTACGACAATTCTATTATCCTTATCACAAACGGTAAACCGCTTTGGTTACCAGTAACCGTAAAAGAGTACGATGAAGCCCTGATCCGCCGCTTTGAAAAAGAGAAAGAAAAACAGCCTGAGGAGGCAATGGTTTTAGATATTTATCTGAAAAAGATCAGGGAAGAGATGGCATCTTTCTCTGCTGAAGAACTGAACAAACCGGCTTACCAATCGGATAAAATGGGAGGAAGTCCGGAAAAGCTTGAAGGAAGTCAGTTATTGGTAAAACTGAATATGGACTATTTCGACAAAAGCAAACCTCGCACTGCGGTTCAGTTAATCGTTTTACAATGCGATAACATTGGGATACAGGAATCGGGCGAATTTTACTTTACCGATGAGAATTCGTCCTATCCAACAATGAAATTGGCGGAACTGCTAAAGACCTTGCGCTATTCCGAATTTAAAAAGCTGCTCGATTAACCAAAGGAGTTAATTAAACATTTGAGGATATTTCATACACTAACTTCAAATTACATTGTGACCAAAAAATAGAAAATAACGAGCGTACAACACGTGGTCATAAAATACAGAGGTTTCGGAGCAATAAGCAAGCTCAGTTCCCGCTGGCAAATTCAGTAATGTGGGAAAGGTGCGGGCAATAAGGAAATTAAAGACTCGTTATTTATAGGATAGAATTATATTTAACTTAAAATTTGATATAATGAAAAATCCAATCAAAATCAGTTTATTGTTTTTTATAGTTTCTTTTGTAATAGTTAGCTGTGAAAAAACAGATTATAAATCAAGTATTGTTTACCATTCTATTGAAAAGGAGTACGTACTTATCAGAGATGTTGAAACGTTACAAGGGAATGATGATGAAATATCAAATTATGTAGATAGCATTTTATCAGGATTAATAAATTCAGAGTTTATTTCAACAGGACAAAAAGATTTTGATTTAGATGCTGATAATATTTCCGACATTGGATTTGAGATTGTTGATTTAAATAAATTTAATCCAAATGGACTACCTGAATCATTTGATTCCCTCGCAGCAGTGACTATTCCCATATCAGTAGAAATTCTTGATAGTTCAACTTATGGATACCCGGACGCATTAGATTTGGAAGAGCTAATATCTGAAGATGGTAATTGGTCAAAGAGAAATTGCGTTTTAGGAACTTTTATGAATGCAGGACAATTTCAAGGTCAAGGAGAGAAGTATCTTGGTATTAGATTTTTAAGAGATGATAATTTCAAGTATGGTTGGATTAAAATTTATTGCAGTGAGCATAATGATACATTACGAATAATCGAATATGCATATAATGATATTATAAATAGTAAGATAAAAGCTGGACAAAAGGAATAAATTCATTGCATATTCAGTAGGCCGCCCCGTGCCTGTAAAAGGGGATTTTGAAAGTAAATAACTGATTGTTGCGAAATATCTTATGATCTATAAATCAAAAAACCAACTATTTGTAAATAGTTGGTTTTTTGTTGGTGACCCAGCTGGGATTCGAACCCAGGACCCCATCCTTAAAAGGGATGTGCTCTACCTGCTGAGCTACTGAGTCATCACTTATTTGAACCCGGGTGTTACCCCATTTGTTTTTAAAAGCGCTGCAAAAATACAAGTATATTTTATTACTCCAAATAAAATTACATCAAATTTTAAAATCTTTTACTTTAAATTACATATTCTTTTTACATGTTTTCAATATATGTTTTAAATAGCTCCTATGTTGGATTAAGACTAGAGTAAATGATGTGTTTAATTGAATTAATCTGAAAACAGTTATAGATTTGTATGCAGAAACCTATATCGTAGGATTCCCGTTAATTAAGATGAATATTGTAAGTGAGATTACAAATATCATTATTAGACTTCCGGATATCTTATTAAACCACCATAATATTCTAAGGTTAAGATGATGCCTGAAACGGCTTACAAGCGTAGTAAGAATTGTCCACCAGCCTAATGAGCCTAAGAAGAAACCTGCAAGAAGAGATATAAACTCTATAGGTACATGGTGATTAAAAACCATTCCTGTACCGGCAAAAATGGCAATATATGATAAAATTACAAGAGGATTAGAGGCGGCAAACAACATTCCTGTAAAATAAAACTGAAACATGTTTGATCCTTTCTTCTTATATTCTTTCATAGATTTCATAGGTTTTGAAAAGAAGATAAACAAGCCCAGACATAAAAGAACAACCGCTCCAATTATTTGTATGTAGGTTTGATATGTCCTTAGAAATGTTATTATGAATGAAACACTTAAGCCAGCAATTGAGGCGTACATTGAATCGATTGAGACTACTCCTAATGCAGTAGAAAATCCGGATTTGAAATCTCTGTTTGCAGTCCGTTGAATTATTAATACAGCCATTGGTCCTACCGGTATTGTAACCAGAAAACCGGTAATTAGTCCTTTGAGTATCAGATTTACAAGCATTTAATGTGTTTTATATTGCAAATATAGCTTTTAAGGGCAAATATTTTATAAGTGAAATTCCTTTTTAACCAGTATTTCAGGTAAATTTTATCTAACGACTTTTTATTTTAAATATTACAATTGATTTCTATAAAAATCGTTATTAAAGTCTGAAATGTTATTTTTGCAACCCATGAGGCGATTTGTACTTTTTATTTTTATTGAAATAGTTTTTTCACTCTTTTCTTGTCAGGTTTTATTTGCACAGACAAGTAATGCTACTTTATATGGTGCTATCAGAGACGATAAAGGCGCCCCGATGGAAATGGTCAATGTAAGCATTAAGAATTACCCAATAGGAACTACTTCAGATAAAAAAGGCGAATATCTGCTCAGGATTCCAACGGGCAGAGAGGTTATTGTTGTTTTCTCAATAATTGGGTACGAAAATTTTGAGAAGGTATTAAATCTGTCTCCTGAAGATATGCTTGAGCTGAATACTGTTTTAACATCTAAATCGGAAGATATAACTGAAGTTGTTGTTGCCGGACAAAGGCAAACATCAGGTAATATTGTAAAGATAAATCCAAAAGCAGCCAATGCAGTTACTGATGTAGGTCTTGGAAGTGTTGAAAGTATTATCAAGACATTACCAGGAGTTAGTTCAAGCAATGAAATGAGTAATCAATATTCTGTCAGGGGAGGGAGTTTTGATGAAAATCTGGTATATGTTAACGGGATGGAAATTTTTCGTCCTACCTTAATAAGGGCTGGACAACAGGAAGGTATGAGCTTTGTAAATTCTGACATGGTTTCTTCAATAGAATTTTCAGCAGGTGGCTTTGATGCTAAGTATGGTGATAAAATGTCTTCTGTCCTCGATATTCAATATAACAGACCTTCTAAATTCAGTGCCTCAGCAGATGTAAGTATCCTTGGAGCAAAGGTACATGTTGAAAATATCAGTAAAAGCAAAAAGTTCACCTATAATATCGGGGCAAGATATAAATCCTACAAGTTTCTTCTTGGGACGCTTGAATCAAAAGGAACCTACGACCCGATGTATATCGACCTGCAGGGCTACTTTACTTATAGACTTTCTGAAAAATTAGAAGTTGGATTTTTAGGTACAGCAGCTTCAAATATTTATAAATTCATTCCCGAATCAAGAGAGTCGAGAACAGGAATATTCAATGATCAGCAAGTACTCCGTGTTTTCTTTGAAGGACAGGAGGTTGATGAATATTCAGTATATACAGGGTCTTTAAACTTTGAATATAAACCGGTCAAAGGATTAGCTTTAAACCTGACTTCTTCAATATTTAAAACATCAGAAAAAGAAACCTATGACATCCTGGGTTATTACTGGTTTAATGAAGTTGGAAATGAAGGCAGTGATCATCAGAATGACAGTATTTACAACCTGGGTACGGGCTATTATCATGATCATGGTCGTAATTTCATGGATGCTACTATTGCAGCTCTTGATTTCAGAGGTTCATATAAAGCCGGGAACAATACTATGTTATGGGGAATAAACGGACGCAAGGAAATTATTGACGATAAAACAAGAGAATGGGAATTCCGTGATTCAGCAGGATATTCCTTACCTTATTCAAATAGTGAGATTAATCTGTATTATCTGTTTAATACGAACTATAGTCACAGTAAAAACAGATTCTCAGCCTATATTCAGGATTCATATTCTTTCCCGATTTCTTTGGGTTACCTGATGTTAACAGGAGGAGCAAGGGTTCACTACTGGGATTATACGAGTAAATTTTCATTTAGTCCCCGCTTTTCAGCCTCATTGAGAACAAACGGGAATAGCGATCTTATTGCACGCCTGTCGTTTGGATGGTATCATCAACCTCCTTTCTACAGGGAGCTTAAAGATTTGTACGGCAATGTTAATCCTGTAATACAAACCCCTTATTCAATACAGGCAGTAGCTGGTGTTGATTTTACTTTTGTCAGTTGGGACAGACCATTCAGATTTACTGCTGAAACATATTACAAGTCGTTGAAAGATTTAATTCCTTATCAATATGAGAATGTAAGGATAAGATATCTGTCAGATAAAATATCAAACGGGTATGCATATGGACTTGACCTTAAGATAAACGGAGAGTTTGTCAGCGGAACTCAGTCATGGATAAGTGCTTCGCTTATGGATACCAAAGAAGATATCATTGAAGATGGTGATCATGGCTATATACCACGCCCATCAGATCAGAGATTTAAGTTCAGCATGTTCTTTCAGGACTATCTTCCGGGACTTCCTGCATATCAAATGCACCTTACAGGCCATTTTATTACCGGTGTACCATTTGGAATGCCAAGAAGCGAAAGATGGACGCAAACAGCAAGGATTCCATCATATCGCCGTATTGACATAGGCTTTATTCGTCTTCTTGTAAGCGAAGGAAAGAATCTTACCAAATGGAATTTCCTTGATAAATTTAAAGATTGCAGTGTAAGCGTTGAATTACTAAACCTTATTGATATAGATAATGTTTCATCCTTTACTTTCATTGCTGATTACGAAGGCATTTATCATGGCATTCCTGACCGACTGACCGGTTTAATGCTTAACCTGAAACTTTCAGCTTCTTTTTAAAGACGACATTTTATTTTTAAACAGAGATAAGAAAGATTAAATTTTTTCAAGCGTAATCTTTTTAATCCATCCACTGTTACCATCGGCAAGGCGAATATTATACCAGTTGCCCAGGTCTTCCCTGATATCAACCTTTAATCCTTCATGTATAACAAATAAATCAGTTCCGCTTTCATCAGGAGAAGATTTAACCGTAACAGTCGGAGTAGTTATTATAGCAGATTTATGACTGGTAATGTTCGATTTTTGTTTTCCTGCAAATCCAAATGCAAATACTGAAATTACTAGCAATACAATTCCGGTAATGAAAGAAATTCTTTTTAATGATACAGTGCTGGTGAAAATATATCCTGATGCTCCAATCAATGCAATGATGAAGCAAATAAGGCTCAAACGAGCCCATCCATTGGAAGTATTGGAGTTGATCAGTGAATTCCACCATTTAACGAAGAAGGGGCGGGGAAGGGGCTCTATTTTATCAACTGTAAACTGATTTACAAGTTCAAGATTGAATTTTATGTCCTCATCACCGGGAGCAAGCAATTTTGCCCTTTCATAGTTTAATATCGACTTTGTAACTTCATTATTTTTGTAATAGGCATTACCTAAATTGTAATACAAATCAGCTGATTCATACCCTTGTTTCAATATACTTTCATAAGCTTTAATGGCTTCAGTATAATTATTTGCAGAATACAACCTTTCGGCCTCTTTCATTTGTGCTGAAGGCTGGGCAAAAATTAATGTTCCTAATGATAAGAAGTATATTATTGAGATCAGTTTTTTCATGATCATGATTTTTTAAGTATTTGTTTTTCAAAATTGTTTATCAATTTCTCTCCTCTTGAATATAGCTCTGAAATAGATTCGTTGACTGCTGTTGGAGCATAGCGAGCCATTTCACAAATATCGATTAACTTAATAAATTCATCAATTACGACTGATTCAACGCTATTGCTAATGAGCGTTGATCTTACATTATCCCTTGTTAATTCAGACTGAGGTATTGTAAGTTTATCGCTTAGATAGCCCCAGAAAGCTTTTAGTAAAGCTTCATAAAAATCATCCTTATTATTTGCTTTCAGACATTCATTAGCAGCTTTAAGGTGTTTTCTGGCCATTTTACTTGCTTTTCTGTTTCTCATAAGTGCAAGATTGGCATTTTCCCTGGCTTTTTTCTGAAGTATAACTACAACAGCAGCAAAAGCCAACAGAGCAGCTATATATCCAAAGTAAAACATGAAGCTGCCAAATATAAATGAATGGCTGTTTTGAAGTTTGGTATTTCCTGTTTTGATATACCTGATGTCCTTTCCAATGTATTTTACATCTTCTTTTGACATTGAACTGACAACTGTTGTTGACTGATCATCAGATCCCTTGGCAACTCTGATATTGAATTCCTGAGTCGACAGTGTTTTGTAGCTTTTGGAATCAACATCAAAATAAACAAAGTTTTGCGCAGGTATAGTAAAGTTACCCTGATATCTTGGAATTATCACCTGCTCAAATACTGTAGAACCAGTAATTCCGGATTCCGTTGCCTTGAAATCGTATGATGTTTTAGGGTCATATATTTCAAAATCGGCAGGGAACTTGAATGATGGTGCGTTAATGTGCTTCAGATTTCCGCTTCCGGATATCTTTACTTTGATAGTAATTGCTTCGTTTGATTTGATGTCAGTATTATCAATTTCTGATGAAAGGGTGAATTTGCCTACTGCTCCTTTGAAGTCAGCAGGGGCAGGGGGAAGATCCTTAACAGTAATAGCAATTCTGTTTGACCTGACACTTGTTCTTATGTTTTGAACAGAACCAAAGAAGTCATCAAATATGCTCGTAGGTGCAACCCTTTGCTGCACATTGAAAACCATCTCGGCAGGTTCTATGTATAACGTACCTGTTTGCTGAGGTATAAGTATCTTTTTCTGAAGAGTATATACGTTGTATATAATTCCGTCGACTGCTTCTCTTGATCTGTTCTGATCTGCTGGCGGAATATCTATATCCTGTGTCCAGAAACCTTCAAATGAAGGTAAAGTCTGATCAGCTACCGAAAGATTTACCCTGCTGTATAATTTGAAGGCTACAGAAATCATTTCGCCTTTATAAACATTCTTCTTATCAACCTCATATTGAATAAACAAATCATCACGAGAACCGGCTGACGTCCGGGAGGATTCTGTTGATGAGTCCTGGCCCTGAGAACGTGTTCCTGCTCCTGCCGATGCTCCTGCCGGCTGTCTGCCCTGAATTACCTTTATCGAAAGTTGATTTGACTGAATATTTTTCCCTTCAGCCCTTATAGATGCAGGTGAAATTGAAAATGTACCTTCTTTTTGTCCTCGTAGGATGTAAGTGTATGAATTACTTACACTTTGGGTCATTGTGCCGTTTATACTGCTGAAACTACGGCTTGTAGAAACAGAAGGTCCCATCAATATATCAAACCCGTCAAGCTGAGGCATTTGCAGATTATCTCCTTTGGCATTTAAGGTAAGAGTTAAACTAAATTGCTCCCCGACAGATACTATCTCCGGTGCAGACATTGTAAATCTTACATCTTCGGCATATGTCCTTATACCAAGGAAAAGAAGCAGTAAAATAAAAATCTTGCGATTCATATTATTGATTTTTCAAATACACACAAAATTATAAAAAAACTATATATACCATTACCAATCCTTTTCAGGCTTATACGATTGAGCTTTCACAGCTTTAGCTTTATTAACTTTTTCCTGTGTTTCTTTCTCGTCATTCTGCAGAGCCTTTAGCATCTGTTCAGCATTTTGCTTTGAAATCTTAGGTTGTTGCTGCTGCTGTTGCTGATTCTTTTGCTGCTGATCCTGATTTTGATTTTGTTGCTGATCTTTATTCTGATCTTTATTCTGGTCTTTATTCTGATCCTGATTTTGTTGCTGCTGCTGTTGTTGTTGCTGCTGTTGTTTTTTTAACCTTCTTGCAAATTCAAGATTATATTTAGCTTCTAAATCCTTTGGATTGTTTCTCAATGCATTTTTATAGGCGTCGATACTTTCATCGAGTTTATTTGTTGCAAGCATAGAATTACCATAATTAAACCAGGCTTTTCCTTTATCTTCCTTATTGGATGTGGCATCAAGTATCTGTTGGAATTCAATTGAAGCATCTTCCATTTTATTTTGTTTGAACAAGGCATCTCCAATGTTAAACTGAGACTTGAAGTCATTTGGCTTTTTCTGCAATGCTTTCCTGTATTCAACTTCTGATTTTGCAAAGTTGACGGAATCAATCTTTACAGAATCACTGTTTTCAACAGCTTTGTCATAGTATTTATTTCCGGAGCGAATAAATTTCCTTTCCTTTTGTCCAAATACAGCAAAGGAAATTACCAGAAATATTATTGTTAAAATGTTGATTTTCATTTTATGTCAATTTTCTTATCCTTAAACAACCTGAAATTCTTAAATAAATTATTCTTTCTTTCAAGAATCAGATATTCCAGTGCAATTAATGCTAAAGCAATAGCTATGAAGTAATAGAACTGATCATTGTAATCTGAATATACTTTTGATTCAAGATCTGTTTTCTCCATTTTACTTATTTCATCGAATATGTTGTTTATACCTACTTCTGTATTGTTAGCCCTGATATATTTCCCGTTACCGGCGGCCGCAATCTGTTGAAGCATATTTTCATCAAGACGTGTAACCACAACCTGTCCGCTTTTATCGCGCCTGAAATCCTTTTGTCCATATGCATTTACAACAGGTATCGGACCTCCCTGAGGTAATCCCATCCCAATTGTATGAACCACAATTTCATTTTCAGCAGCAAGCTTTGCCATTTCTATTGCATCATCTTCATGGTTTTCTCCATCAGTAATTACAATGATTGCCTTACTGGTTTTTGATTCGGGAGTGAAAGAATTTCTTGCCAGATCAATAGCTGCTCCTATTGCTGTCCCTTGTTTAGGAACAATATCAGGTGTTATCGCAGAGAGAAATAATTTCGCAGAAAGATAGTCAGTTGTAATAGGTATTTGAGTATAGGCATCTCCAGCAAATACTACCAGCCCGATTTTATCATTGCTAAGTCTTTCAGTCAGTCTTGAAATCGCTCTTTTAGCCCTTTCCAGGCGATTTGGCTGAATATCTTCTGCCAGCATACTATTTGACACATCCAGGGCAATAATGAGCTCAATTCCTTGTCTTTTTATTTTTTGAAGCTTGGCACCAAACTGTGGTCGTGCTATACTAATTATTAAAAAGGCAAGAGCAAGCATTAATATTGAAAATTTCAATACAGGCCTTGAATTTGATGCGGCTGGCATTAGTGAAGCCAGTAATTCCGGATTACCGAATTCTCTTATGGCCTTTTTCCTTTGTATCCTGAAATATATGAATATTACTATAAGAATTAGTATTATTACCAATCCCCATAAATATTTAGGGTCTCCGAATCTGAACATTTCCATAATAAAAGTTTTAAGGAATATTGCGGAATATTGTTACTTTAAATAAAATACCGGCAATAAGCAATAAAGCTGCAGCTATAGCAAAAGGTTGAAATTCTTCTTGTTTCTTACTGAACTCCTTTACCTCAATTTTTGATTTTTCCAATGCATCAATCTCGGCATATATCTGTTTAAGCTTATCATTACTTGTTGCCCTGAAATATTTACCTCCCGTCAGTCCTGCTATCGACTGAAGTGATTCTTCGTCAATCTTTACAGGTATATTTTGCACTTGAATACCAAAGGGAGTTTGCATAGGATAAGGAGCAGTTCCAATAGTCCCGACTCCAATTGTATAAACCCTTATTCCAAATGTTTTTGCAATCTCAGCTGCAGTTATCGGAGGAATCTCTCCTGCATTGTTTTCTCCGTCAGTCAGCAAAATGATTACCTTACTGATAGCTTCACTTTCTTTTAAACGGTTTACGGCTGTTGCAAGCCCGTTCCCAATTGCAGTTCCATCCTGCAGAATACCTGTGGCAGTTTCCCTTAACAGATTAGTGACAACAGGATGGTCAGTTGTCAGAGGACACTGAGTAAATGATTCTCCGGCAAAGACTACCAGCCCTATTCTGTCATATGGCCGACCGGCAATAAATGATGAAGCTACATCCTTTGCAGCTTCAAGACGATCAGGCCTGAGGTCTCTGGCAAGCATACTTGTTGAAACGTCTACTGCCATTACTATATCTATACCTTCAGTTGAAACGTTCTCCCAGTTTTCAGATGATTGTGGTCTGGCTAAAACAATAACCAGCAAAGTCATTACTGCAATATTTAAAGCAAAAACCAAATGCCTGAGATAGTATTTCCAGTTTTTAGGCACAGCTTCCAGATTCCTTATTGTTGAAACCTGTAAACTGGCTCCGGATTTCTTCTGACGTAAAATATACCAGGCAATAATTGGTATTAATGCCAGAAGAAGATAAAACATCTCAGGATTTGCATATGTAAATTTTCCCATTTCCTTATGATTTTAAATTTACTTCTTCACCTTCTCCGGTTTCAGTTGTTTTCTTCTCTTCAGCAACTTCAACTATCTTGGTCTGGTTTACAAAGAAATATGAATCGACCAATGCCAGATTGTTTTCATCAGGAAGAGGTTCATATTTTGCAAACTTAACCAGGTCAGCATTGAATAAAATCCTTTTCAAATTCTCAAAGGTCTTTTCATCCGGCAAGTATTTCTGCTTTGTGAAAGCGAATATCGTTTCATCAGAGGTCTGCTCCATGGCCGGTACACCATACCTGTTCATGATATACTCCCTAAGCACATCAGTAACTTCACTATAATATTGCTTGGTTTTCCCCTGTTGCCAAATTTTTTCCTCCTTGATTCTTTCAAGTTCCCTTAATGCAATGATATGCGCAGGTTCTTTTGGTTTCTGAGGAATCAGGAATAACGGCCTGTTTTCTTTTCTCCTCTTTAATGCATAGAATATCAGAAATATTAAGCCTGCTGCCAATAATATACCCATCAGTAGAGGGGCTACTTCTTTGAAGATTATAGGTGCCTTGTACGGTGGTTTTATATCAATCGGTGCTTTCAGTGCATTAATGAGTGAATCTATCTTTGGAAGATTGTACACTTCAAGAAAAACAGGATTAGTCTTCAATGAATCAATACTGCCGTTGTTAAGAAACGTAACAACAAAGGGAGGTATCATATGTGCTCCACTATCAAAGGAAGTAATAAGATAACTACGTTTCATCTTATTGATTCCGGCCGATTCGCTGACAGTATCTGTTGTTTGCTTTTCAATTATTTCAACTGAGGGTGCAAGTGAATCAACAGGTTCTGCCATCTTAACAGTAATACCGGAAGGATATTCAACTTCAACATTATAGTGTACCTGATCTCCAATTAATATCCTTGAACTGTCGAGCTCTGCTTTAGCCCTTATGCTTTGGCTGAAAGTGACGTACGACGACAGTATCAATATTAACAGCAGATTGATTTTCAGAATATTTATCTTCATCGGCTGGCTCTTTTTTTGAATAGTGTCATTAATGATCTAACATAGTCTTGCCTTGTGTTGATATTTGTATAATCAACACCGGTCTTTGTAAATGCATTGTCAAGCTGCATATTGTGCTCTTCCCACCAGTGAGAATAATATCCTCTGACATTTGGATCAGATGTGTCAACCCACAGATATTGACCGGTTTCAGCATCTTTAAGCTTCATAATTCCTACAGGAGGAAGTTGGGCTTCTCTTTCATCATAAACCCTTAAACCTACAACATCATGCTTATTTCCTGCAATACTGAGAGATCTTTGTAGCCCCTTGTTATCATCAAGAAAATCAGATAAAATAAAAGCAGTACATCTCTTTTTTATTGCATTTGTAAGATACTCAAGTGCCTGACTTATATTAGTGCCCTTACTTTCAGGTTCAAAATCAATGAGCTCCCTGATTATCATAAGCGTGTGACTTCTTCCTTTTTTTGGTGGAATGAATTTTTCAATCTTATCAGAAAAGAATATAACCCCGATCTTGTCATTGTTTTCGATTGCAGAAAAAGCAAGTACTGCTGCAATTTCAGTGATAACGTTCTTTTTGTATTTGTCGAAAGTCCCAAAATCACGGGAACCGCTTACATCTATGAGAAGCATCACAGTAAGTTCCCTTTCTTCTTCAAATACTTTGATAAATGGTTTATTATATCTGGCTGTTACATTCCAGTCAATATTTCTGATATCATCACCATATTGATATTCTCTGACTTCACTAAAGGCCATACCCCTTCCTTTGAAGGCTGAATGATATTCACCTGCAAATATATTTTTTGAAAGTCCCCTCGACTTTATCTCAATTTTCCTGACTTTCTTTAATAATTCAGTATGATCCACTTTTTTTAATTTTTACTAAGGTACTTCAAC
The DNA here is from genome assembly GCA_017998095.1 of Prolixibacteraceae bacterium. The sequence continues at coordinate 16,966 of JAGODU010000020.1, forward strand.
TGTATTCAGTATTTCGCTTATTATTTCTTCAGTAGTAAGATTTGTTGCTTCAGCTTCATAGCTTAACCCAATCCTGTGGCGTAAAACATCATGGCAAACTGCTCTTACATCTTCAGGAATAACATAGCCTCTTCGTTTAATGAATGCGTAAGCTTTTGATGCCTGAGCCAGACTAATACTTGCACGAGGAGAACCTCCATAGGTAATCATTTCCTTATATTTTTCAAGTCCGTAATCAGAAGGTTTTCTTGTTGCAAATACTATGTCAACAATGTACTTCTGAATTTTTTCATCCATGTAAACTTCCCTTACAACATCACGGGCTTTAATTATATCAACCGGCTTAAGAATTGTATTCGGCTTTGGAAAATCTTTTAAAAGATTCTGCTGAATGATAAGCTTTTCTTCTTCTTTCTGAGGATAATTGATAACAACCTTCAACATAAACCTGTCAACTTGTGCTTCAGGCAGAGGATATGTACCTTCCTGTTCAATCGGGTTTTGTGTTGCCATTACAAGAAATGGTTGTTCAAGACTGTAAGTGTGATCACCCAATGTTATTTGTCTTTCCTGCATAGCTTCCAATAAAGCAGACTGCACTTTAGCCGGTGCCCTGTTTATTTCATCAGCCAGCACAAAATTTGTGAATATAGGTCCCTTCTTTACTACAAACTCTTCCTTCTTCTGACTGTAAATCAATGTTCCGATCAAATCAGCAGGCAATAAATCCGGAGTAAATTGTATCCTTGCAAAATCAGCATCAATTATTTTTGCCAATGTATTTATTGCAAGCGTCTTTGCCAATCCGGGTACCCCTTCAAGCAAAATATGACCGTCTGATAATAATCCTATTAACAGACTTTCAACTAAATGTTTCTGACCTACAATTACCTTGTTCATTTCCATTGTAATAAGGTCAACAAATTGACTCTCGAGTTGAATCTTATCGTTCAGAGCTCTTATATCTGTATTGATAGTCATATGATAAAGAATTTATTAATTGTTTCTTATTTTCTGAATGCGAATATAAATCAATGAAAAGTTTTTATGAATTTATAATTGTTAAAAATTGTTAAACAATTAAAGATTTTTTTTCAATTTAATTTATTGAATTTCAATGCTATATTATTTCACATTAAATATTTTCTAATGTAATTACACGAAAATGTTAAAAAGTGTTAAAGAAAATGACCTATTTAAACGTCAGTTTTATGATATCATTCTATATTTGCTGATTACATTTTAATTCTTATTGTGGAACAGTCTCTTATAATTACTCTCGGTAGCAATGAAATTTTCTCAAGTCACAGTAAATGGCTTTATCCTCTTTTTGAACTTGAAGATTTTTTTAAATCAAATAGCTTTAATGTTGATGATTTATTGCTTACCGATAAGATTGCCGGTAAAGCTGCTGCTTTTCTGATAGTCAGGCTTGGTTTTAAGAAGGTCCATATTCATATCATTAGTGAAGGTGCAATAACGGTATTTCAAAAGTATGGAATCAATTTGTCTTACGATCAACTTGTTCCCCGAATTCAATGTAAAACCGAAGTTTTAGTAAATAAAGATGATGATGTTGATTATGTCTGGCAGATGTTACGAAGAAGGGCTGGAAGAGTTGCAGGACTTACTGTTGAAATTGAAAATTTAAATGTTTCTATAAATAATCAGGTCATTATTGAAAACCTTAATCTAAAGGTAGGGAAGGGTGAACATATTTTTATTAAGGGACCAAACGGTTCCGGGAAAACTACTTTGCTTAAGTCTATTCTTGGCCTTCAAAAATTTAATTCGGGAATTATTAGTATTGGCGATTTACATGTTGGCAGTAACGAATGGAACAAAAACCGATCTGTCGTTGGCTATGTTCCTCAGGGACTTGTTAATAACTCTTTCCCTTTTTCTGCTTCTGAAGTTGTTGAAATTGCTTTTTCTTCAAAGAATATTGAAAAGGCTGAAAGGGATATTCAAATTGAAATTGCTATGCGCCGTACCGGGTGCTTTCATTTGGCGAAAAGGCCTTTCAATGAATTATCAGGAGGAGAAAAGCAAAGAGTCAACATTGCCAGGTGTCTTTGCCAGCAGGCTAAAGTGCTTTTACTTGATGAACCAACTTCTTTTCTTGACAGAAAATCAAAGGATGATTTGTATGACCTTCTTGTTGAAGTGTGGGCAAATGAAGCTCCTACAGCAATAATTGTTTCTCATGATTATCAGTGGATAGATAAGTTCGGATGGCCGGTTTATGAAATGAATGATAAAAGAATATGTTAGAAATTCTTACATATCCTCCTGTATTACGAGGTTTTGTCGTTTTACTGGTTTCAGGTTTCTCTTTCCCCGTAGTGGGTGTTTACCTGCTGAGGATGAACCTTCTGCCATTAAGGTTTATGCTAATGCATGGCGCATTGCTTGGTGGTGCTGTTGCTTTGGCTTTAAACATTAATCCGTTGATGACAACTATGATTGTGAATCTTTTGTTGGTTTGGTTTATGATTAAAGCTTCCCGCGACTTGAATGTAAATGCCGGATTTGTAAGTATCTTTATTATGGTTGCTGCTATCGGTGTTGCTTTTGCTTTTATTTCTATTTTTAATGTTCAGGCTAAAGATACCCTTTCTCTTTTGTGGGGTAGTATTTATAGCATAACTCCCATGCAAACTGTGTTTTTTATCTTTGTTTCAATTTTGGTTATTGTCTTTCAGATTCTTAAAAACAAACAACTTAATGCCGTCTTCTTTGATCAATCAGTGGCATTTTCATCAGGTGTGAATGAGAAAGCACTTCAGAATGCTGTTATTTTACTTACTTCTTTTATCGTTGCCGTAGCAATGAAATTAATAGGAGCTTTGCTTATTGATGCAATAATTATTTTACCTGCCCTTATTTCTACATTACATGCTAAAAGCATGAAGGAAGTAATAAAATGGGCTTCTTTATGGGGAGGTATTTTTGCTTTTACCGGATTCTTTGCTTCTTACTTTCTTAAAATTCCTGCAAGCTCTGCTATTGCTGTTATTGCTACTCTTGTTTTTATGTTCTTTTATTTTAAAAATAAGTTTAAAAAATGAAGTTTTTCTTATTCGTTATATCTATTCTGTTATCTGTTTATTCAGTTGCAGGTCAAAAGGTAAAAATCCTTGCTTCAAGCTCTTGGACTGCGGCTTATGTATATGCTGCCGGTATTGATGATGTTGATATTCTTGCTCCAGTTGATATGATTCATCCTTCTGAATATGAACTTAATTTGAATGATTTTAAAAGGATTAACGATGCTGATTTCATTGTTTACGGGGGATATGAAGTTGCTTTTAAAGAGTTGATGAAAAATAACTCAGTAAATAAAAATAAATTCATTAAGATAAATACAGGCTATAATTTGGAAACTATCAAGGCTTCTGTTAATCTTATTGCTTCTAAAACTAATACTTTAAATGCTGCCCGGGCCAATTTAGATTCAATTGCCTCTGCTTTTTCTTCTGCAAGAAAATTGATTGAAGATCATAATTTAAATGGTAAACCGGTGATCTGTCATTTCTTTCAGAAAGATTTTATTACTGAAACAGGTATGATTCCTGTATACATTTTCGGGCCATCTCCTCTTGAAGCATATCAAATTAAAGAAATTGCTGATAAGAATGCTGTCCTGATTGCGGATAATCTTCATAACCCAATTGCTGATCCAATAGCTGAAATTAAAAAGAATATCAGAAAAGTTGATCTTATTAATTTCCCCGGAACTAATAAAACACGATCTTTGATTGATGTTATCAATTTTAATATTAATCAGATAATTGGTGTTAAATAATGCAAAGGTATTTTATTCAACTGGCTTTTAATGGTACTAAATATCATGGCTGGCAGATTCAGCCTAATGCTGTTACTGTTCAGGAGGTCATTACCAATGCGGTATCTGTCCTTACAGGAGAACAGGTTGAAATAACCGGCGCAGGAAGAACAGATACAGGTGTTCATGCTTCTTTTTATGTGGCTCATTTTGATTTGAATACTGAAACAGATCCTGATTACCTGTGTAATAAACTTAATGCTTTTCTTCCCGATGATATTGTTATTAGGAAAATTTTTCCCGTTGTATCAGATTATCATGCCCGTTTTAGTGCAGTTTCCCGAACATACCGCTATTTCTTATCCGGGGCAAGACAGCCATTTAAAAAAGAATTTACTGCATATTATCCTCATAAACTGAATATTGAGTTGATGAAAGAAGCATGTCCAATATTAAAGGAATACACCGATTTTACTTCTTTCAGCAAACTGCATACTGATGTCAGGACAAACAATTGCATCATTAGTCATGCCGACTGGTTCTATGAAAATGATATAATGGTTTTTGAAATATCTGCCGACCGTTTCCTTAGAAATATGGTACGATCAATTGTTGGTACAATGATCGATATTGGAAGAGGGAAAACTTCTCTTCAGGGCTTAAAAGATATTATAGAAGCAAAGAACAGAAGTAGGGCAGGGACGTCAGTTCCTGCAAAAGGATTGTTTCTTGTTGATATAAAATATCCTGAAGAAATTGAAAAGCTATTGTTGAGATAATAAAAAAGGCCTTGCATTTGCAAGGCCTTTTTTTATTAGATATGGATTTTTATTACCAACCAGGGTTCTGTGTAATTGAACCATTAGTATTGTTGATTTCAGCTTCTGGTAAAGGCCATATTTCATGTTTACCAATCTGGAATGCATCACCAAACTGTTCTTGTATTGTCAATCCTGAGTTTTCAGTATACTGATATTGAAGAGCATCTTGTTTCAATACCTTTTCTGCTCTTCCTGTACGTACTATATCCCAGAACTGATGTCCTTCAAATGCAAGTTCAACACGACGTTCTGCCCATACATCTTCAACAGTTACTGCAGTTAAAGCCTTTGGATAACCGGTATTTCCTGCATTACGTGCTCTGTCTCTTACTCTGTTGATCCAGGTAAGTGCATCAGCTGTTTGTCCTGCTTTTACAGCTGCTTCAGCTCCAATTAGGAGAAGATCTGCAAAACGGAACATTTTTGTATTATGAGGAGCATCACCCAAAGATCCTTGAATTGATGTAAACATTGGATCATTGAAATATTTCCATGTTACTCTTCCGGTAGCTGGATTATTGTAATACGGAGCAATATAAACAGAATCCGGATATGCTGCCCTTAATTTTTCATTTGAATAATAATATGGAACTTTGTCTTCAGCTGTTATTACAGATAGCTTATATCTTGGATCCATTATCTTACCGTTTTCCATACACCCATTATCTCTGAATGCAGTTTCAACAAAATACTTCGTTGGAAGCATGAATCCCCAGAAATACTCTTGAACTTCTAATACATCTACTTTATTAATAGCATCATATCTCCATGCCTGAACAGCCCTTACTCCATAATATTGTGGAACAAGATTTCCTTCCTGACCTTCAGGGAATGTGCTGGATCCTGTTTGACGGTGCTGAACATCAAATATTGATTCAGCACAGTTGTTTGCTTCAGGTTGCCAGATATATTTATAACCAGAGACCTGTGCCTGGAATTCCCCGACCTTACCTAATCTTGTTATTGTAAACGGACCATTATGCCCTGTTTCACCCATTAACCAGTAATTTCCTGAATTGATTACTTCTTTAGCAGTATTGTATGCTTCATTCCACTTTTCCTGATACAGATAAGTCTTTGCAAGCATAGCTTTTGCAGCTCCTTGTGTTGCCCTGCCAATATTTGTAGCGTCATGTGCAACAGGTAAAAGTGAACTTGCTTTTATGAAGTCTTCTTCAATCTTACCCCAGGTATATGAAAGTTCCGGACGAGTTGCATTCCATTCTTCCTGAAGCAATACATGATCAATAAAAGGTACACCCTTTAGTTGATTGTTGAAGTATTTCTGTAACTGCGGTTCTCCACCGAATGTAACCTGAAGTAGGAAATGCATGTACCCTCTTAAAAAATAAGCTTCTCCTAATATCCTTGTTCTCAATGCTTCATCAAATCCTTCTATTGGTTCTCCAATATACCCGATTACAAGATTACAACGATATATACCACGATACAGGTAACTCCACATTGTTAATGAATATGTTGAGGTTGGAGTATTCGTAAATTTCATCGTCTGTTGAAGAGCCGGCTGGTCATTACCTCCCGGTTCTCCTCCTGCCATTGCATCTCCAGAACAAACAGTTCCGGCAAACTGACACCTTTCAATGCTTTCACCTAATTGAAGAATGTCGTAGGCTGCATTTATACCTTGCTCAGCTCCGCTTTCTGTTGTATAGAATGAATTATCTGTAGCAGTATGGGGCTTCTTATCTAAGAACTCTTCTTCATTACATGACATAAAAGCAAATATTGAAAGCAATAATGCTGCTGATAGTATCTTACTTATATGTCTTGTTACACCCTGTCTTTTAATTTCAGGATGTAATGTTTTATTGTGTATTTGATTTCTTCGTTTCATTTTTCTTTTTTTTAAGTTAGGTTAATTAAAGTGTAAGGTTTAAACCAAATGAAATTGATTTTGAAAGCGGGTACATACCTCTGTCAATACCAATGTCAAGGAAACCACGTTGCGATACAGTCGAACCCTGATTTCTTCCTACCCCAATTTCAGGATCGAATCCCGGATATTTGTGGAAAGAGAAGAAGTTCTGAGCATTTACATATACTCTAACATTTTCAATACCTATTTTCTTTGTTACATTATTTGGTATTGTATAACCTAACTGAATACTTTTAATTCTGAAGAAACTTCCATCTTTTACATATCGGTCAGAATATCTTAAGTTTGCTTCATTCTGAGATCCTATGTCAAGTCTTGGAATATTTGTTTCATCACCCGCTTTTGTCCAATGGTCTTTCATTGAATTCATAAGGTTCCAGTATCCGTTTGCGCTTTCAAGGTAGTATATTGTTGCCATGAAAATTTGATTTCCATAAACTCCCTGTCCGAATAATTTGAAATCAAAATTCTTATAGTCAAGTTCAATGTTTAAACCATAAGTGAAATCAGGATGAGGATTACCTATCCATGTCTTATCATTGTTGTCGATAAAACCGCTTCCGTCAACGTCTTTCATTTTAATATCACCCGGTTTTGATTTTCCGTCGAAACTTGCTTTCTTCTTACCTTGTGCAACTGCTGCCTGTTCATTCAGTAAGTCAATTTCTTCCTGAGTCTGATATATACCATCTGTCTGGAATCCCCAGAAGCATGCAATTGGCATACCAGCTTGTGTTCTTGATATATAACTTGTTCTGAATGATGCACTGTTAATAGGCTGGTCGTTTCCAAGCTGAATTACTTCGTTTTGAACTGATCCTACGTTAACACCTACACGATATTTGAAATCACCTGCTTTTTCCTGATAGTTAATGTTGAACTCAAAACCTTTGTTCGATACTTTACCGGCATTTACATAAGGTGCATCCTGAATACCGGAAATTCCCGGAACAGGTACCTGTGCAAGCATGTCATTTGTCAACCTGATGAAGTAATCAAAGTTTAATGACAATTTATTTTTAAAGAAGTTAGCATCTAAACCAATGTTTGTTTGTTCTGTTGATTCCCATTTTATACCCTGGTTTGCAAATCCATGAGGAGCACCACCGTTATATGTTGCCTGATTACCCCATGTTCCTAATGAATACGCATGAACTTCACCGCTTGTAACGTTAGTATATGCAGCATAATCACCGATTTCCTGATTACCAAGAAGTCCCCATCCTGCACGTAACTTAAGGAATGTTATTGCATCTGTTTTCGGGAAGAATGACTCTTCGCTGATTTTCCAGCCAGCAGCAAATGAAGGGAAGTTACCCCATCTCTTTGAAGCACCGAATTTACTTGAACCATCACGACGGAATGATAATGTAAGGTCATATCTGTTATCGAAGGAATATATTAAACGAGCAAGATATGAAATCATTGATGCATCATACGGATTGCCCGGCATTCCACCAGTTGAAAGCACTCCTGCTACGTCTTCATACTGAAGGTTTGCACCAAGAGCACGGTTGTTCATGAACCACATGTCCTGATCTTCAGGTACATCTGTTGTCTGAGCAAGTGCAAGCCTGTATGTTGTATTTTGACGGGTATATCCCATAAGAAACTGTACATTGTGCTTGTCAGCAAATGTCTTCTGTAATGTAAGCAACTGCTCAAAAAGAAGCATGTTCGATTTGAAGTTGCCGTTTAATAGAATTGTCTGCGAACTGTTGTTATCAACTGCTTCGTAATATATTGGCGTAAACTGTTCATTTTCCCAACGGTTAAATTCAGCTCCAACACTTGACTTAAATGACATCCATGAGAATGGTTTAATTTCAATATAAGCACTTCCTAAAATCTGGTCAGTACGCATTACATTATGATTTCTTTCTATTTGACCAATTGGATTACCTATGTTATTTAAAATGTGACCATTTGGTTCACCTTTTTCATTATAAACCGGTAGGGTAGGATCTGATGTTAAAGCCTGGATAATTACTGATGACCATTCGTCTTGTTCACGAACCCTGTTTTGGTTTGAATGTGAAAAGCTTACGTTTTCACCAATTGTAAGCCATGGTTTTATCTTTGAAGTGGTATTTACCCTAAGTGTAAAACGATCATAATCAGATCCTTTTACTATACCTTCCTGTTTGAAGTAACTTCCAATGATTGCACTGTTAAGTTTTTCTGTTCCATTAAGGAATGATACCTGCATGTTTGAAACTTGTGCCTGACGGAAGATCTGATCCTGCCAATCGGTATTTCCAACTTTAGAACTGTCAACCCATGTTTGTCCGGCTGCATTACGTATTGTAGTCCAATCAAAACCGTTCATCACATCATATTTCTTTGCCACTGACTGAACACCTGTGTAAGCATCAACAACTATGTTTGACTTTCCGTCCTGTGCTCTTTTTGTAGTGATAAGAACAACTCCGTTTGCTGCTCTCGCACCATATATTGCTGCTGCTGAAGCATCTTTCAATACTTCCATTGATTCAATGTCTCCCGGATTCAACATACCTACTGACTCAGCAGATACAGGCACTCCGTCAACGACATAGAATGGATTTGGATTGGTAATTGTTCCCATACCCCTGATCCTTACTGTTGGTGAAGCTCCCGGTGTACCGGTGTTTGTTGTTACTGTAACACCTGCTGTACGCCCCTGCAATGCCTGGTCAATACCTGAACCGACATTTGAACGTATGTCCTCTGATGAAATAGATGCTACAGCTCCGGTTACGTCACTCTTCTTGACTGTACCATAACCAATTACAACAACATCTGAAACTCCGACAACATCAAGGTCAAGCAAAACATTAATCTGCGATTTGCCTTCTACTGCTATTTCCTGCGTCTTATATGAAACGTAAGAAATCTGAAGCTTGCTGTTTTCTTTTACTGATAATGTGAAATTACCATCTACATCAGTGATGGTACCATTTGTTGTACCCATTTCAAGGATTGTTGCTCCCGGCAAACTTTCATTGCTGAGTGCATCCCTGACATTTCCTCTGATTGTTTTCTTTTCCTGCTGACTTGTTGATTCACTGTTACTGGTATTACCTGCAAATGCAGACCCCTGAACTACAGTAAGTGACAAAAATAGCAGAATGCTCATGATTGCCTTGAAACTAAGGCTCAATTGTTTTTTTCGTAGGTTCATTACATGATTTTTCATACTGTTTTGGTTAATTATACTACTGGGTTATAAAAAATTATTAGATTTTAATGTGATATATATATAGGTTAATATTTGATTGATTTCATTCGAGTCTAATTTATAATTTAAGATTATAGGAATCTGCATATATAAATTGGTTTTTTTATATGCGATTCATCTATGGTAACATTTGTGAATCGCATGTCGTTTTTAAAAAGATGTTTAGGTTATTAAACCCGAAAAATAGTAAATAATTTCAATATTTTCTCTTGTTTCCCTTAAAGAATGACAAGATATATTAAAAAAAAACCCCGGAGTATTCTCCGGGGTTAAATATTTTCTGAAACTAAATTACTTTTTAGTAACTTTTGCAGTTCCAACTAATTTGCTGTTTTTGTAAGCTTTTACAACATAAACACCTTTTGAAAGATCGCTGATGTTTAAGTTCTTTGAGCTAACAGTTACGTCTTTTACCTGCTGGCCAAGGATGTTTGAAATAACTACCCTGTTGAAATCAGCATTGATAGTAACGTTGCTAACTGCTGGATTTGGAGAAACTGAAAGCTTAGAAACACTCATGTTGTTAGCACTACCTGGTTTCAATTTTGCAGTACCTGCACCGTCCATGCTGTTCCAGCATTCTACGTCTTTTGCACTCCAAACTGCTCTCTGACGAGCTGTTGTGATGCCTTCGTCCTGGTCAATAATTGTAGCGTCAAAACCAAAAGCTGCTTTAGCTTTTGCAACTTCAGCTGTAATCTGAACACCGTCTTTGTCGTAGAAGTTTACGAAAGGAACTGCCATTTCATATACATAGTCTTCACCTGATAATGAATAGCAATATGTTCCGCCTGGGTTTCTGTCACCAGCTGCAGTTGGAGTCTTAACGATTGGAACGTCATATGAATCTTCAAGGAAACCGTCAGCTAACTGATAGTGACCTGAAAGGTTTGTACCTGCACCAACACCGTCGATAAGAACTTCATTCCAGTCCCAGTAAATTTCTGGTTTGTCATATTCCCAGTTGTTACCGCCTGATTCCCATCCTGGATAGTGGTTGCCTTCATCTATAACATTAACAACTACATAGAAATTGTCATTGTCATACATTACTTTAAAGAATGAAGTTACTGTAGGAACTTCAGTTGTGTAAGGAAGGTCAATTGCTTGTTCAGGGCATACATCCCATGCATCTTCAATTACACCGTCGATTTCAGCTGTTCCAACAGGAACGTCAACATGTTTTTGAGCCATGGCTACTCCTCCAACGAAGAGAAGACCAATCATTAAAGAGTAAATTTTCTTCATAGTTTAAACATTTAATTTACATTAGTTATTAATAGTAATTGTAAGTTAATTCAAAATTACTTTTAAATTCTGGGATGAAGGTAGCTTATTCAAAAATAAATTCCAAATTTCAAGATGAAAAATTATGCGTTTTCTCATGCTTTTGAAGACTTTTATGATATATTTCTTTTACCACAGTGTTGATTTCTTAAATTTTATATTCAATTAAAAAATTAAAAATCAGCATGAAAAGAACTTTTTATATATTTTTTTTGTTGTGAATAAATTAAACTTTCCTTTTTCTTTTTTTTTGTCATTGCATAGCCTAATTCGTATGCTCTGTAGTTACATCCTTTGTTATTCTTGATGCCCCTGATAAACCATCGACTTTTACAGCAGGATCAAATTTAACTTTTTCTGCTTCTTCAAATGCTTTTTCAGCTAAAACAGAAGCAGCCACAGAAACCTTACCCTTTATAAATTCAGGCCTGTTAAAGTTAACCAGAAGTGTTGAGTAATAATCCGGATCCTCCTGGGGAAGGATGAAGGGTTTTGATGCTTTTCCATCTTTATCAATATAACTAAAGTACACTCTCGAATATAACCCGTCAAGCTTCTTGCTTATAAACTGCAACCACCTCCCCTCTGATGACCATGAATGATAACTTTCAACATTATCAGAATTTAATTCTAACTTTTTATATTTTTTAGTCACCAGATCCATTATATACAAATCACTCGATTGATTGTGTACTGTGAAATATCCATATTCTGACATGCAAAAAACTATACTCTTTCTATCGGGACAAGCCTTGGGAAATGAAATACTCATCCCTGTATCTTTCGCTTTTAATAGTGTATCGGGAACTCCCCATTTGTTTGTTGATACATTAAATGAGATACCCATCAAATCATATTTCACTTCTTGTAATTCTGCTTCCTGATCATATTTTGGTCCGTTTATATAATATATGTAATCACCCGATGGCGACCACTCCGGCAAATTCTCCAAACTTTTTGTTGACAATGCCGGTGTTGTCGTTATCATGTTTTTTTCTATATCATAAACAACTATGTCAGATGCTTTGTCATATACATATATCTTACCTTCTTTGCCTGAGTGAAATTTCTGTTCAATAATGTTTACAGAATAGGCAATATGCTTTCCCCCCGGATGCCATGAAGGATATACTCCGGCTGACATAGTACTGGAAGTAGAAGTATTAATGAATTTTATTTCCTTATTGTCATATAATAATGTTCCGCTTGGCGGCCTTCTTAAATGAATCATCATCTTTTCAGGATCGTTATTGCAAAAACTGTGACAGTTCATACAGTTATTACTCGTTCTTTCATTGAGTAATATCGGTGATTGATCAAAGTTCTCAATATTCCTCTGATATATTCCCATCTTTGACCATAAGATATATCCTGCACCTATTTGCCTGAATGCTATATGGCTGTCAATATTTTCTTCGGATACTTTATTTGTATATTCAGGATATTTTACCCATTTTCCTCTTTCTCCTTTTTCAAATATTGAAAATTTATATTCACCTCCCTTGCTCTTTTCAAGCATCTTTTTCCATTTCTTAATCGGAATAAATATTGTCTTTCCTTTTGATTCTACTACAAATTTATATCCGTCCTTTGCAATAAACTCTACTTTTATTTTTGATGTTTTGCTTTCTGTTCTGAAATTCAACGGAGCTATATTAGGTGGTATTACCAATCCCTGATAATCGGGATAAATATTCATACTTTCATTGCTCTTTTCTGCATTGTCCGGTGCAGAAGAAGGCAGGGCTGTAATAATAATAACTACAACTGCAGTCAATATCAATATCAGATATATTAATTTACTTTTTGACATAGTTTTTATTTCTCCTTAAACTCCCTTTTTGTTGTTATAGGGCTGATATATTGTATGTAATACCAATATGTATCCTTGAATTTATATGATAGATCTGCCTGAGCGGCTTTTCTGTTTCCCCTGTGTTTCATTAATATTTTTGAAAAGTCAGTAAACCTTTGGCTTGTTTCTTTACTGATCTTATAGTTGCCTAAATCAGGTTTATACTGATCATTAATTGCCATAAACAACAAAAGAGCTTCTTCAACATGGCGGGGCAACGATTTGTACTGAAGCTTTTCAAATCCTTTAATTTGTTTTACTACACTTGCCAGATCATGTATAAGCATAGCATTCATAATAAAATATTCAAAAGCCATTTTGTTTTCAGGTTTCTGTGAAATCAGATTGTACAAATCAGATATTGGCTGAGATGTGTTTGAAAAGAAATGATCTGCAGGTACAAGCTTCCTTTTTCCGGTCAGGAATGCATCATTTTTTAAAGGTTTCAACCCTTCTGCATAAGGAAGGTATTTTTCAGCCCACTTCTTATGTATTACGGATTCTGATATTAAAGATATGTATTTTTCAGCTGTCTCGTTTTCTCCAAGTATCAGGTTTGATAATGCAATTCTTTTTAAAATATCAGGAGAGTTGTCATATTTTGTAAGTGCTTCATATGCCCAATGCAGCGAACCTTTTGTATGCCCCATATCGAAATATAAATCACTGCACAGACCCAAAACTTCCTTGCTGTATTGCGATGTAAGTATCAAACCTTTTTCACCCCAATACTGAGGATAGCTAAAAGCTTCATCCAGTAATTTTCCCTTATGGTATAATGCTCTGTTTATTTGAAAAATAACTTTTCTGTCTTCAACAGGTAGCTTCCCCGAAACTTCAAGAACATTGTCCCATTGACTATTCTTTGCATAGTAGTTCATCATTATTATTTCCTTGTCCTTTTTGTTATAGGAGATAAATATTGATGCTACAGACAATACAAGAATAACTACCGGAATTCCAATAATTAAAAACTTATTTTCTTTTTTATTTTTTTTAACTGCATTTATATTTATAAACAACGAAACTATTATCAATAATGGAAGTGATGAATACAATAATGCCTGAATCCAATAAGTATCAGGATTTAATTTTTTTGATATGTCTCCTTTTATTAAGGTAATGAAATCAAAATGTGCCGATACCCTCGAGATAATATATATTGAAGCAAGTGCTGTAATTGCCTGCAATGCAACTGTCATTAAGGCCCGCTTTTTATTTTTATCACTCAAGGCTATAGCTATTATTATCAATGTAAAGAGTAGTAATGATGTGCTGCCTGAAAACCAAAATAAGAAAACCGATATTACCGGTAATGCAGCTATTTTAATGTATGCGGGAATTTTATCAGCTTTCAGATATGCAAATGAAAAAAGAGCAGCAGTTATATATATCAAATCAACGCTTAACCCTGAATTGTATTTCCCGTGTATCATTATCAGAAAAAAACCGGGAATAAACTGTAAAAGAAAAGAAGTTTTTTTTGAATAAAATTCTTCAAGTATTTTTCCTGTAAGAACTACTGATAGGGTTACTGATAACGAAAGTATTAAACCACCCCATATTTTATATGCAAAAAACTGAATAAAATAAAGAGAAAGATATTCAATCATACCTCCTTGGTATTCAGTAAACTTGCTCAGGAAGAATTTCCCTTTAAGGAATAAAGGCTGCTGGTTGAAATCTAATAATACAGGATTTATAAATGCTGTAAAATATATGAATATCAATAAGAAAAACAATACGAAACTTGTTAATCTGATAACCGGAAAAACTTTATTGTTCATTTAACAGAGAATAGGTTTAAATCAGTCACAAATATAATAAAGAGATATTAACTTTGTAGGTCGACTTAAAAACAGATATTATCAATTGTAAATTTTATTATAATGGCTGAAATACCTAACCAAAAAATGAAAGAATCTTCCAGATTAAAACTTTTCATTTTAATTATTTCTGTACTCACACTAATAGCTTTCTCCCCGGTCTTTAATGCAGGTTTTGTAAACTGGGATGATGATGTTTATGTTGTTGAAAATACTGATGTTATTCAAGGCAATATAACTAATTTGATAACTAAACCGGTTGCCGGTAATTTTCATCCCCTGACTATGATTTCCCTTGCTGCCGATTATAAGATTTCAGGAGGCAAAGCTTCTTTTATGCACATCGTCAATCTTTTTCTGCATCTCTGCAATATTGTCCTTGTTTTCTTTTTTATTTATAACCTCACCGGAAAGAAGTTCTGGATTGCTGCCGTTACTTCTTCTCTTTTTGCAATCCACCCTTTACATGTTGAATCTGTTGCCTGGATTTCTGAGCGCAAGGACTTATTGTATAGCTTATTTTTTCTAGGTGGGTTATTACTTTACCTTGAATACATTAAAAAGAAAGATATTAAATTATTGATTGTTGTTGCTCTTTTGTCTTTGCTGGCTATGCTTTCCAAGCCGGCTGCAGTTGTTTTTCCTTTGGTACTTATAGCTGTTGATTATTTTTCTGACAGGATTAATAATAAAAAGGTCTGGCTTGAAAAGATCCCATTTCTCCTTATTGCTATAATAATGGGTGTTGTTACTCTTATTGTCCAAAAAGACAGCGGAGCTTATTCTGATGAATTGTTATTCCCATTTTCCTCCAGAATATTGTTTGCTTCATATGGACTGATGATGTATGTATTAAAAACTCTTTTACCCATAAATCTTTGTGCTTTTTATCCATTCCCCAATATAAATGAAGCTCTCCCTGCTCCTTATTTTATTTCTCTTGCTTTTACTGTCTTTTTAATTGCAGTTTTTATTATTGCCTTGAAAAAGAATTTTAAAAGCCTGGCTTTTGCTGTTTTCTTTTATGTTGTTAATCTTATTCTTGTTCTTCAGCTTCTTCCTGTTGGCAGTGCGGTTATTGCCGACAGATATTCATATATTCCTCTGATAGCTCCATTTTTTATTATTGGATTCTTTGTTCAGAAAGTTATCGACAAAAAGAATGGAAAAATTCCAAATTTTATTTCAATACCGGCAGTTGCTGTTTTTATTGTTCTTGCTTTTGTAAGCCGGTCACAGGCTGCTACGTGGAAAGACGGAGCTTCTCTGTGGAACAAGGCAATTTCTTCCTGCCCCAGCGGAAAGGCTTTTTCTAACAGGGGATTACTATATAAGGCTGAAGGCAAGACAGAGGAGGCTTTTGATATGTTTTCAAAAGCAATAGAAATTGATAAATACAATTCTGATGCTCTTGTTAACAGGGCTAATATTTTCTTTAGCAGAAAAAATTATACTTCAGCTATTGCCGATTATTCTGTTTGTATTGAAAAAGAAAAAGATAACGATAAGGCTTTTGCCAACAGGGGTGCAGCTTATATTTCAATAGGTGAATATGATAAGGCCCTGTCAGATTTGAATACATCCATTCAATTGAACCCGGCAACTCAAAATGGATATAAAAACCGGGCATTGCTTTATGTTATGACCGGTAATTTTAAGTATGCTATTGCCGATTATATCAAACATCTTGAAATTGTTCCCGATAATACGGGCGATATATATTATAAAATCGGCTATTGCTTCTTACAGATTAACGATAATAAGAGGGCTGCCGATGCTTTTTCCCGTGCAATTCAAAGAGGGGCAGAAGTAGATCCTCAACTATTATCTGCTTTAGGTATCAAGTAATTATAAACTAATTAAAAAAATAAGGGTTGCCTGTAAAGACAACCCTTTATTTTTAAATTAGTTAATATAGCTTATTCGCCCCATTTCTGATCTGCCATCCTTTTGTATGAGTTATATCGCCATTTTGCATTTGACTCAGCTGCAACGAATAATTCGCCTGCTGCCTCAGGGAATGACTTCTTTAATGAAGTATAACGAACTTCCCCATTAAGGAATTCCTGAAATTTAGTCCAGTCAGGTCCCTTGCTGTCAAGCACGAATGGATTTTTACCCTCACCTTCAAGCATTGGGTTGTATCTGTAAAGAGACCAGTAGCCACATTCAACAGCATGTTCTTCTTCCTGTTGCGTTTTGCCCATTCCTGCTCTCAATCCGTGATTGATACAAGGTGCGTAAGCAATTATAATTGAAGGTCCCGGATATTCTTCGGCTTCCCTTATTGCTTTGAAGTATTGCGACTGGTTTGCGCCCATTGCAACCTGTGCAACGTATACATATCCGTAACTCATTGCCATGGCCCCAAGGTCTTTCTTTCTGATTCTCTTTCCTGCGGCAGCAAATTTAGCTACTGCACCTACAGGTGTAGATTTTGAAGACTGTCCACCGGTATTTGAATAGACTTCTGTATCAAGAACAAGTACATTAACATTTTGTCCGCTGGCCAATACATGGTCTAAACCTCCATAACCAATGTCATAAGCCCAGCCGTCACCACCAAATACCCAAATGGATTTCTTGATAAGGTATTGTTTCAAGCCTTTGATGATATTTGCATAATCGCTGTTGCTTGACTTGATTGCTTCCAAAACTTTAGCTGTTGCTGCTTTTGAACCTTCTAGAGTGTCTTTTCCTGCAATCCATTCTGTGAAAGCTTCTTTTTCAGCTTCTGTTGCACCATTGGCAAGAGCTTTTTCCATCTCCATCTTAATACGGTCGCGTTGTGCGTTAACACCTTCGCTCATTCCAAAACCATATTCTGCATTGTCTTCAAACAATGAATTAGCCCATGCTACTCCTTGTCCACTAACTTTATTTTTGCAATATGGTGTTGATGGAGCTGAGTTTCCGTAAATTGAAGTACAACCTGTTGCATTGGCAACCATCATTTGTTCGCCGAAAAGCTGAGTTATTGCTTTGATATATGGTGTTTCACCGCAACCTGCACATGCTCCTGAGAACTCAAATAATGGTTGCGCAAACTGTGAATTTTTAACTGTCTTAGTCTTGTCAACTACTTCTTTATAGCCAACTTTTTCATCCATGTATTTGAATCTTTCAACTTCAGCCATCTGTGTTTCAAGAGGCTTCATTATCAATGCTTTTTCCTTAGCCGGACAAACATCGGCGCAGTTACCGCAACCTGTACAGTCAAGTGGAGAAACCTGAATCTTGAATTTCAACCCGTTGAACATCTTAACAGGAGTAGCTTCCTTAACAATTGTTCCTGCCGGAGCAGCTGCAACTTCTTCTTCTGTTAAAAGGAATGGACGAATCGCAGCGTGAGGACAAACATAAGCACACTGATTACATTGTATACAATTGTCAGCCTGCCATTCAGGATTGTCAATTGCAATACCGCGTTTTTCAAAGGCTGATGTTCCTGAAGGGAATGTGCCGTCTTCGTTTCCGTTGAATGCTGAAACCGGAAGACTTCCTCCGTTTTGTGCGTTCATAACATCGGCAACTTTAACAACAAATTCAGGACGGCTTGGGTCTACAACTTCTGAAGCTACAGTTATATTTGCCCATTCTTTTGGTACTTCAACTTTTACAACGTTCTGTCCACCGGCATCAACAGCAGCATAGTTCATCTTAACGATGTTTTCGCCCTTCTTGCCGTATGATTTGTCAATGGCTTTCTTCATCTGCGCAACTGCTGTTTCAAACGGAATAACCTTTGAAATGAAGAAAAATGCACTTTGAAGAATGGTGTTCGTACGGTTTCCAAGACCAATTTCTACAGCAAGTTTTGTTGCATTGATGATGTAGAAGTTGATGTCATTTTCTGCCATGTATTTTTTCATGTGATCAGGAAGACGCTTCTTTGTTTCTTCTTCATCATTGATTGAATTAAGCAGGAATGAACCTCCTTTTTTCAATCCTTTCAGCACGTCGTACATATTTACATACGCAGGAACATGACATGCAACAAAGTCGGCTGTTGTTACCAGATATGTTGAACGTATCGGACTGTCACCGAAACGAAGGTGTGAACATGTAAAACCGCCCGATTTTTTTGAATCATATTCAAAATATCCCTGGCAATATTTATTTGTTGCGTCTCCTATTATCTTGATTGAATTTTTATTTGCACCTACTGTACCGTCTGAACCAAGTCCATAGAATTTAGCTTCAACGATATCGTCAGGAGATACTTTAATTTCAGGAATTACAGGAAGTGAAGTGAAAGTAACATCATCAACAATACCAACAGTGAATTTGTTCTTTGGCTCTTTCATTTCAAGATTCTTGTAAACTGCCAGTATCTGTGCAGGTGTAGTATCTTTTGAACCTAATCCGTAACGGCCGCCAACAACAACAGGCCACTCTTTGAATGGAGCTTTTCCTGCTTCAAGTGCTTCGCCTATTGAACTGCGGATATCAAGATAGAGAGGCTCTCCAAGTGATCCCGGTTCTTTTGTACGGTCAAGTACTGCAATACGTTTTGTAGTTGCAGGTAATGCTCTCATTAAATGTTCAGTTGAGAAAGGACGATAGAGATGAACCGCTACCAAACCTACTTTCTTGCCCTGAGCCATCAGGTAATCAATAACTTCCTTTGTTGTTTCAGTTACTGAACCCATTGCAACAATAATGTCAGTTGCATCTTCAGCTCCGTAATAATCAAAAAGGTCATATTTACGACCGGTTATTTTGCTGATTTCTTTCATGTAGTTTTCTACAATCTCAGGAACCGCAGCGTAAAATTTATTTGAAGCTTCTCTTCCCTGGAAATAAATGTCAGGATTCTGAGCAGATCCTCTTTCAACCGGATGTTCCGGATTCAAAGCATTGTCGCGGAATCTCTGGATAAGATTCATGTCAACAAGTGGCATCATCTGTTCCTGTGAAAGAACTTCAATTTTCTGTAATTCATGTGAAGTACGGAATCCATCGAAGAAAGCTACGAAAGGAATTCTTGATTTTAATGTTGCAAGATGAGCAACGCCGGCAAGATCCATTTCTTCCTGTACTGACCCTGAAGCAAGCATTGCAAAACCTGTCTGACGAGCAGCATAAATATCACTGTGATCTCCAAAAATTGATAAAGCGTGAGCAGCTAATGCACGGGCACTAACATGAAATACACATGGAAGTAGTTCACCAGCAATCTTGTACATGTTAGGAATCATCAGCAACAAACCCTGAGAAGCAGTGTATGTTGTTGTCAGCGCTCCACTTTGTAAAGCACCGTGTACAGCTCCGGCAGCCCCTCCTTCACTTTGCATTTCAGCAAGGCGGACAGGACGGCCAAACATATTGGTTTTACCGTTAGCAGCCCATTCATCAACATATTCTGCCATTGTCGATGATGGAGTAATGGGATATATACAAGCGACCTCACTGAACATATAGCTCATCCAGGCTGCTGCATAATTTCCATCACAGGTTACAAACTTTTTTTCTTTTGACATTGCTCTTTTGATTTTAATTTATTCTTTTTATTGTCTTATTTGCTTATATATCTTTATTTTAACTTTCAATACAGAAAACCGAACAACCATAACGGTATCTTTCTTTCTTCTCCTGTTTCAATCCTGTCGGCTGCTACATAACCCATTTCTCCTGACGGCTCTGAATGTTTGCCCCCAATGTTGAAAAGATATTCGTCATTGACCTTGAAGTCAAATCCTTCTTCACAGTTTATCTTGTTTTTATAGCTGACCTGATTGTAAAAGAATGTCTGACGTATGGTCGAATTACTGTTATTGTCAGGAGCCACTGTGTACAACATGTTGGTATTGTGCATATATATCTTTGCCGGCTTCTTTGCATTTTCTTCATCTCCATTGCAGTAAAGCAAATCAATCAACCTTGCATTTTTCATATAACGAAGGTAATTCATTACTGTTGCCCTCGATGTTTCAATCTCATTACTTAACTTGCTGACATTAGGTGAGAATGGTACATCCTTTGCAATGATGAATAAAAGCTTCCTTAATTTAGGTAAATACTTAAGCTCTATTTGATTGAGGTAAGTTACATCAATTTCCAATGCTAAATTGATATGTTTCAATAAATCATCTGAAAAATATGACTTACGGTCAAGGAAATACGGAAAATAACCATGCTGAAGATAATCATTGAAGTAGGCGAGTGGCTTCACTTTTTGTACTATCTCACCGGCTATTTCAATATGATTTTCGATTATCTCGCTGAAGCTGTAATGCCTGAAGTTTTCTTTGGTAACGTAATTCAAATACTCCCGGAATGAAAGTCCTTCAAGATGATAAACCTTAATTATGTCCTTCAGATTTTCATTCCCTTCAATAACTCTGAGTACCGGAGAAGCTGAAAATACAATTTTCAAATCAGGCAATGTGTCGTAACACTCCCTGATATCACTTGCCCAGTTTGGATACTTATGTATCTGGTCGAGAACAAGCAGTTTACCTCCTCTTTTATAGAATTCATCAGCAAAACCTGTTATCCTTCGGCCTGTAAAATAAAAACTGTTGAGGTTGATGTAAAGTGCATCCTTTGGATCGGGATAGTTTTCCCGCAAATAATCAATCAGGAAGGAAGTCTTGCCTACACCACGAAACCCTTTAATGCATATCAAACGGCTGTCCCGGTCGATTTCATCAATAAGTTCCCTTCTGACAACACTTTGGGAATTGTTGAGCAGATTAATGTAAGCATCTTTAAGGAAATCCATTTACAAAATTTTGTCAAACAAAAATAGTAAAATCTCATGTATTTTGCAATATGAAGATTACAATTTTGAATTATAAATATCAATTCTAAATTGCAAAGTGTAATTTTAAGGAGAACTTCTGTAAAAATATCAATTTTCAGTATTCGAAGAAAGAAATTAATTAAGGAACTTATTTTATATTTCATTTTTTATATTAATTTTAATATTTAACTTTGAATAATGTTTTTCTAAACGGATTCATTATGAAATCATTATTAAAACTATCACTTCAATTATCTTTCCTCCTGATTGCAATTTCTGTTTTCATAGGTTGCGAAAAAGATATCCCCGACGATCCGACTACTCATAAAACTGATACTGTATTTGTCACTGATACTGTTTTCATTATTGATACAGTTTTTATTAGTGGAAAAGAAGAAATTTCAAATTATACAATTTACGGCAAGGTTCAGAAAGGTCCCTTTAGAACCGGCTCTACTATTACCGTTTCTGAATTAACAGATAAGTTTGTTCCTACTGGTAAAAACTTCTATTCTACTGTTTCCGATAATTTCGGAAAGTTTAAAGTCCCAAATGTTGAACTTGAATCTGATTTTGTAGAAATTCAGGCCGACGGAAATTTTTATCATGAGACTTTCGGGATTATAACCGACACAAGGTATATTCTGAAAGCTCTGGCAAATTTAAAAGACTCTACAACTGTTAACGTTAATTTACTTACCCATTTAACTTTTGACAGG
>JAGODU010000171.1 GCA_017998095.1 Prolixibacteraceae bacterium
AAATCTCTTTGATAAGTTGCAATATTGGCTGGCATTACTTGGTATTTCAATGACAATGATATTTGTGATCAGTCTTTTAAAGGGCAGGAATTTTAACAAATGGATTTTATTATCCTTCAGAATTATTGCACTAATATTTTTAATTATAATATTTACAGGAATTACTTTAAGATGGATCGCAGGAGGTTATTTCCCTTTAAGCAATTCTTATGAAGTTATGTTGTTTATATCGGGTTTCAGTATTCTTGTAGGTTTGATATATAGTAAAAAGCAGCCATTGCTTTTATCATTATCAATGATTCTTGCATTTTCATTTTTATTAGTTGCTCATTTAATGAACATCAATCCTGCAATAGGAAATCTTGTTCCGGTTCTCAAATCATATTGGCTTAGTATTCACGTTGCCATAATTACTTCCTCTTATGCAATATTTGGATTAGTAATGTTGATTTCACTGGTAAATCTTTCATTATTTCTTTTCGTTAAAGAAGCTGATTTTGATAGAATAATTCTTCAAATAAGAAACCTTGGTACTTTTAATAATATTCTTTTGATTATTGGTCTTTATTTAATGGTAACAGGAACTATTTTCGGAGCAGTATGGGCAAATGAATCATGGGGACGTTATTGGGGATGGGATCCCAAAGAAAGCTGGGCCTTAATAAGTATCCTGATTTATGCTTTTGTTTCTCACATGAGATTAATTCCTGCTTTTAAAAATGATTACATAACTAATCTTGCATCTTTTTGGGCGTTTGCTTCAATTTTAATGACATTCTTCGGAGTTAATTATCTTATGTCAGGAATTCATTCGTATGCAGGAACGGGTTCAGCAGAAATGCCTCTATGGGTGCTGATATTAACAGCATTATTGGTTATTTATACTTCTCTGGCAGGTGTAAGATATTATCGGATTAATTCAAAATAAACAAGGACAAATAAATGTAATTAATTTGTCCTTGTATTACTTGATTTTCTATTTCTTTAGTCTTGCAGGAAATTATTCAAAAATCCTCCTGTTTCTTTTCTTGTATTACCTCCATAAACGGATAGTTCACGAATCAGCTTACTAATTGGCATTGATTGAAGCCAAACCTTTCCATGACCTCTTAGTGTAGCCAGAAACATGCCTTCTCCACCAAAGATCATTGATTTTAAATTGCCTGATTGTTGAATGTCAAAATCTATACCTGATGTAAATCCTACAACACAACCGGTATCAACTCTTAATATTTCTCCGTTTAGTTCTTTTTCTATGACAACACCCCCGGCATGTATAAAAGCTTTCCCGTCTCCCTCAAGAGTTTGAAGTATAAATCCTTCGCCACCAAAGAAGCCTGCTCCAAGTCTTTTGTTAAAGGTCACAGAAACTTTGGTTCCCATTGCAGCACAAAGGAAAGAGTTTCTCTGAACAGTGATTCTTCCTCCATATTGCATTAAATCAACAGGTATTATTGTTCCCGGATATGGAGCAGCAAAAGCTACGTGGCTTTTACCATAACCTACATTTGTAAAGTGAGTAAGAAACAAAGACTCTCCAGTCAACATTCTTCCGGCTCCTTTTAATAGCTTATCAAATAATCCTTCATTAGGATTCGTGCCATCACCCATTTTTGATTGGAAGTCAATACTTTGTTCCATGTATAACATTGTTCCGGCCTCAGCTATTACTGTTTCATTAGGGTCAAGCTCAATTTCTACTAATTGCAAATCTTCACCAATAATCTTGTAGTCTACTTCGTGTGATCTCATTTTAAAAATCTTTTATTAAATGTTTGTTCAAAGATGATAACTATTTTTAATTCGTTTTAAATTATATCGGTAAAATGCAGTACTTTATAGGTTATTGTAAATTATTATAGAATTTTTAAATGGATAAAATTATAGATAATAATCATCTTCAGTCTTTGATAAAAGACAATGATTTTATTGTGCTTTATTTTTCCAATAGCAGGTGTGCTGTCTGTAACTCTCTCAAAATTAAGATTGATGATTATTTCAATGAAGAAAAAAAATATATTAAAATTATTGAAATCCCGGTTGAAGAATTTCAGGAGATGGCAGCCCGGTTTATGATTTTTTCAACTCCTGTAGTAATCCTCTACATATTTGGTAAAGAAAGTATTAGAATGGCCGGTAATTTCAGTTTATCTGAGTTGGATGAAAAAATTAAAAGGTTAAAAGATTTGATTTGATAATGGGAAGTAGTTTATTGTAGATTAAAAAACTTTCTATTTTTACATTCTCATTTTTTATTTGAGGAATAAAACTTCAACAAGATGCAAGGATACGATTACGAACTTGAGTTTATTGTAAGGGATTACGAGTGTGATCTACAAGGAATAGTAAACAATTCAGTTTATCAGAATTATTTAGAACATACAAGACATCAGTTTCTGTTAAGTATTGGTCTTGATTTTGAAGATTTGTATAAAAGAGGTATAGTTGCAGTAGTTGCCAGAGTCGACCTTGCTTATAAAACACCACTTAAAAGCCGGGATAGATTTGTTGTTAAGCTCAGGGTAGAACAAGAAGGAGTTAAGCAATTATTTTATCAGGATATTTTCAGGTTAAGTGATATGAAGTGTTGTCTGAAAGGACTGGTTACTACAACTTGTATCATAAACGGGAAGTTAGGCATTTCAAATGAAATCACTGATGCTGTAAATGGTGTAAAAAAAGGAAGAAATAATTAATTACTGCTTTTATCTTTCATTTTCGACATCTACAGGTAAATTTCTTCTATTCACCTTTAATGTGTAATAGACAAAAGTAAAAACGAAGTTCTTTTGTACTATAAATCTTAATGCACATTATTAAACCATGAATGTAAACTACTATATTGAACAGTTTAAAACACTTTGGGATGAATCTTCTAATGGTTTTCCTGATTTGGGAACTGAAATTTCTTTAAGTGAAAAGCAAAGGAGAGAAGAAGGGATGGAGCAGTTCTCACAAAAAATAAAAGGAAATCTTACTCCGGGGGCCAACAAGGATAAAATCAATGAACAACTTAAGTATCAGATGAAGGAAAAATTCATGATCTACGCTAAGAACGTATTTAATTTTAACGGAGATGAAATTAGATTTATTTCAGAAAATGGATTTTCAGGTGTAACTAAAGAATTCATGAAAATGGCAAAGAAATTTGATTCAAGTATTCAAATTGAAGATATATTTCAGGCATGTCGTAATTTATGGATAATAAATAGTTTGCAATTGCTTATGAATCAACCTGTGGAAGTTACTCAATCTACATTTGCATATAGTATGCTTTATCCATACAGCGATAATTATCTTGACGATCCGAATATTTCGAAGAGTGAAAAGATAATGTTTAGTCTTAGATTCAGGGACAGATTGCTCGGTAAAAATGTAATTCCTGCCAACATGAACGAGAGCAGGATTTTCAATCTGGTGGGGATGATAGAAGGGGATTGGAACAGAATAGCTTATCCTGAAGTATATGAAAGTCTTATAGCAATACATGATGCACAAACTAAGAGTATTAGTCTTTTGAGTGATCAGAAAAATCTTTCTGAAGATGATTTGATAAATATCAGCATTGAAAAAGGTGGAGCTTCAGTTTTAGCTGATGGGTATCTGATTAATGGAACATTAACCAGGGATGAAGAATGGTTTTGTTTTGGGTTTGGAGCCTTTCTTCAATTTATAGATGACATTCAGGATATAAATGAAGATATGGAAAATAATTTAGTAACGATGTTTACTAATGCTGCTTGTAATGGAAAACTTGAGGAGTTTACAAATAAGACAATGTCTTTCAGCAATAATGTGATTGATGACATGAATATTTTTAAAACAGAAATACTTGAAGAAATGAAGGGGTTGGTTAGCAAGAGTCTTAATTATATGATAAATGAGGCAGTTGGAATGAACTACACCTTTTTTAATAATGAATATTTAAACATTTTTGAACGTCATTCGCCTTTCACATATACATTTCTAAGGAAGAAAAAGAAACAGATGGACCCCAACAGGATTTCAATAATGAAAAAAATTGAAGAGTATGTATTTCCAACAGAAGAAGTTTTAGCATTTTCATAAGTTTAGGTTTAGTTAGTAGATCTCAATTATTTTAATGATTAGTTAAAAGGCTGCCATAAAAGGTGGCCTTATTTTGTTATTGTACTTTTGTAGAGTATTCTATGACTATTGAAATTATCTGTTTTATTTTTTTTGCAATTTATTTTTTTAAAAATATTTTATTAAATTAACATAGTCCTTAAACACAGTTTTAATGAATATTTTTAAACGAATTTTCCATTTTTATTATGAAGGCTTTAAGAATATGACGTGGGGTAAAAGCGTCTGGATAATCATTCTGATTAAGGTTTTTGTTATATTCTTTATTCTGAAAATATTCTTTTTCCCTGATTTATTAAAAAAAGAATTCAATACTGATGAAGAAAGAGGACAGCATGTTTTAGAAAATTTAACTAATCTGAAATAATCAATAACAATGTTTGAATCCCTTGATATGTCATTAGTAAACTGGTCAAGAGCCCAGTTTGCATTAACCGCAATATATCACTGGCTTTTTGTTCCTTTAACACTTGGCACTTCATTTATTATAGCAATGATGGAGACCATATATGTTAAAACCGGAAATCCTGAATGGAAGAAAATCACAAAGTTTTGGATGACTTTATTTGGGATAAATTTTGCCATTGGTGTTGCTACCGGAATAATTCTTGAGTTTGAATTTGGTACAAACTGGTCTAACTATTCCTGGTTTGTAGGCGATATTTTTGGTGCTCCATTGGCTATTGAAGGGATAATGGCTTTCTTCATGGAATCTACATTTATAGCAGTAATGTTTTTCGGATGGGAGAAAGTGAGTAAAAAGTTTCATCTGACTTCTACCTGGTTGGTAGCCATAGGGGCCAACTTATCTGCTTTATGGATATTGGTTGCAAATGCCTGGATGCAAAACCCTGTAGGCACTACTTTTAATCCTGATTCTGCAAGAAATGAAATGACAAACTTTTGGGAAGTATTATTTTCACCGGTTGCAGTTAATAAGTTTATTCATACAATAAATTCCGGATTTGTCCTTTCTTCAATCTTTGTTATAGGTATTTCTTCATGGTTTCTTATTAAGAAAAAGAATATTCTATTGGCGAAAAAGAGCATTATAGTTGCCGGGATATTTGGTGTAATAAGTTCCCTGGCTTTAATATTCTCAGGTGATGGCTCAGCTGTTCAGGTTGCAAAGTTGCAACCAATGAAACTTGCTGCAATGGAAGGATTAAACAATGGTAAAGAAGGAGCAGGGTTAGTTGCTTTTGGTATATTATCGCCAACTAAAAAAGATCCTGATAACGAAATACTCAGGGAATTTGCATTTAAGATAGAAATACCTAAGTTGCTTTCATTAATGTCGTTCAGAAAGGCTGATGCTTTTGTCCCCGGAATCAATGATTTAATTTTCGGTAATGAAGAGAAAAATGTAATGTCTTCTGTTGAAAAAATAAAACGAGGAGTGGTTGCTGTTCAAAAATTATCTGATTTTAAGGAAGCAAAGAAAACAGGAAATCTCTTGCTGGCAGAAGAACTTCGTAGAACATTAATGAGTGAAGATTTTCAAAAGGAATATTTTAAGTATCTGGGGTATGGATATATAAAAGACCCCAATTTCCTTATCCCTAATGTACCCCTTACATTTTATAGCTTTCATATAATGGTAATGCTGGGATTTTTATTTTTAATGATTTTCATTTTATCTCTGTTTCTTATTTATAAGGATATTATCGAAAAACACCGATGGTTTTTGTGGATTTCTTTATTGACAATACCTCTGGCATATCTTGCTACCGAGCTTGGATGGCTGGTTGCTGAATTTGGAAGACAACCCTGGGTTATTCAAGATCTTATGCCTACAACTACTGCTGTGTCGAGAATTACTAAAGAATCAGTGATGATAACATTCTTTTTATTTGCTGTAATATTTACTTCTCTTCTTATAGCTGAGGTAAGCATCATGGTTAAACAAGTAAAAAATAATACAAAACAATAGGGGGACTAATTATGATTCTGGCAATAACATATTCATTTTTACAAGAATACTGGTGGGCAATTATTTCATTACTGGGTTCTTTATTGGTTTTCCTTATGTTTGTTCAGGGAGGTCAATCATTACTTTATACTGTTGGGAAAAGTGATATTCAAAGGACTATGATAGTGAATAGTCTTGGAAGGAAATGGGAATTTACATTTACAACCCTGGTTACTTTTGGTGGTGCTTTCTTTGCTTCATTCCCATTGTTTTATGCTACAAGCTTTGGCGGAGCATACTGGATGTGGATTGCAATTTTGGTTTCTTTTATTTTACAAGCCGTATCCTATGAATTCAGATCTAAACCTTCAAATTTCCTTGGTAAAAAAACATATGAAGTATTTCTGATAATCAATGGGTTTCTAGGACCTATACTAATTGGAACAGTGGTTGGAACTTTTTTTAATGGCACCTATTTTATTTTAAATGAATATAACCAGGTAGGCTGGGGGACAACATGGAGAGGGATGGAAGCTTTGCTGAATTTCAACAACCTGGCTTTAGGCTTTTCTGTTTTCTTTTTAGCAAGAATACTGGCATTGCAATATTTCTTAAATAGTATTGATGATGAGGGAATAACAAAAAACTCAAAGAAGCAATTGAAATTCAATGCATTATTGTTTCTTGTTTTCTTCCTTTATTTTCTTGTTTGGATTCTTATAAAGAAAGGTTTTTCTTATGAAAATGGAACAATGTTAATCTCTGAGGAAAAGTTTAAGTATTTCAATAATCTCATTGAAATGCCCTTGATTTTTATACTATTTATTGTTGGAGTTGCAGGTGTCTTGTGGGGTATATTTCTTGATGTCTATAAAAAACATGGGAAAGGGATATGGTATACAGGTATTGGAACTGTACTTGCTGTTTTTTGTTTATTTATCATTGCTGGATATAACAATACATGTTTTTATCCTTCTGTTTATGATTTGAATTCCTCATTAAACATAAGGAACAGTTCATCCAGCGAGTTTACTTTAAAAGTGATGTCAATAGTTTCATTGATTATTCCTATTGTTTTAGCTTATATCTGGTATGCCTGGCGATCTATTAATAATAAAAAAATTGATGTATCTGAAATGGAAAACTCATCACATAAGTATTAACTAATTTAGTAAAATGAGTATTAACTATAAAACTTCGGGAAATGATATTACAAGGGATTTTATATATGCTAATCTGGCCTCTAGTTATTATTTGTGCTTATTTGTTAATAAGGTATGCAATAAAACGATTTGAATCCGGAAACAAGGATTAATTTACTATTTCTTATTTTTTTTATTTCGTTTTATGAACAAGAATATGCTATAGATTATTAGTATTATTCCAATTACAAAAATTGGCCAAAAGAATTTTTCAGAATTATAATTTCTAATTGAACTTTCACTGTTTGCAATATTTATTTCTCTTCCATAAATAAATTGATTAATTGTAAACGAAGTGAAGATTAATATTAATCCCAGTATCAAAAACAATAATTCTTTAAATTTGAAATGAAGATATCTGATTTTAGATGAAAAGTTTATTAAAGCTATTGAAAGTGAGATCATTATAACAGATGCAATAATGGGAGCAAGCACCGGGCCAGTCCAGACTACAGGAACCATAAAAAGCAAATCCATTGTAAAAAATGATTCAGGCCATCCAATGAATATTTTTAAAAATATATAATAAAAAATATCCCAAATTGCAAAGTTGTATAAGAACCAGGCAAATCTCTCTATTCCCCTTTTACCAATTAAAAAGGCAATTGAAATCAACATGATCAAAGAGAATATTTCTCTGAAAATTTCTATTAATAATAATGGATGTTTTATGGTTTGTAAGGGAAAAGAGAAACCATCTGGATAAGCAATTTCTCGCAGGTAAATTACAACTGAACTTTCAAAAAAGCCCATTGAAATTGCAAAAATGGCAGACCATATGAGTGTTTTATAATTCATTTTGCACTCAAAATAAATGAAATTTTAAGTTATATAATTGTTCAATCAGTATTTTTTTTCAACCATTTTATAAATAATTCAGGCCATTCTCTCGCTGCAGGGTAAATACTCCTTAATCCGTATCCATGTCCTCCTTCCTGATAGAAATGTAACTCTACAGGTATGTTTTTATCTTTTAAAGCACTAGTCATTACCAGACTACTATTTCCATATTTATCATCAATACATCCGAATATTAAAAAAGGAGGCTCAT
>JAGODU010000172.1 GCA_017998095.1 Prolixibacteraceae bacterium
TGTTAATCGTAAAGTATTAAAGGAATAATACAACCATTAATGTTATATTGTTTTTCTATTTTTCATTTGCAATAGGAAATAAACAGGAATCCCGATTAGTATTAGTACAAGTCCTATTGCAGCCTCGCGTGGCCGTGTTATGATTGTATTGAAAAAGAGTCCCAAACAAAAAATAATGTAAGCAATTGGTACCACCGGATAGCCCCACACTTTATATGGTCTTGGGGCATCAGGCATTTTGCGTCTTAATATTATTACTCCCAATGATGTTGCCCCGTAAAAGATAAACACTGCAAATACTATCATATCAGTCAGCTGGTCGAAAGTACCTGACAAAACAAGCACCGAAGCCCATATTCCCTGCCATAGCAATGAGTTGGAAGGTACATTGGCATTATTGAGTTTCCCTATGCTTTTAAAGAAAAGCTGATCGTTAGCCATAGCATAATATGGTCTTGCCCCGGTTAATACGCTTGCATTTGTACATCCAAAGGTTGTTGCAAGAATCAGTATTGAAATGAACAGCGCTCCTCCTTGACCCCAGAAACTTCTTACTGCTTCTACTGCAGCAATTTGGGTGTTTGAATTGTAAACACTTTCAAGAGCAGGTATCGACATGACTGAAAGATATGTAATGTTGACAAGCAGATATATTGCAATTATTATAAAAACGCCTATCACAATACCTTTTGAGATGTTTTTATTTGGATTTTTTACTTCTCCGCCAATGAAACCTACTGACACCCATCCCTGATAAGCCCAGAATGATGCAAGCATGGCTGTGAAAAACGAAGACAGAGTTACTGTATTATTAGATATGCTATTGAAACTAAAAACTTGTGCAGGTTTTGCTTCATGACTAGTCAACCCGAAAAAAACAATAGTCATTAACCCTGCAAAAACAAGCAAGGTGATAATCCTGCTCAGCCTTGCACCGCTCTTCAATCCTGATATATTTACAAAAGTCAATCCCATGATTAGCAGTATGGCCACTAATTTTACCCCAAAATCCTGAAAGGGGTAAAATATCCCTCCGATTGTAAAGTCTTTCAAAGATGAAAATACCTGTGGTATTTCAATTATATGGTTGAGCGACTGTGCAAATACATAAGCAAGGGATGATATTGTTGCTGTCTGGATTATTGTAAATAATGACCACCCGTACAGAAACGCAAAAAATCTGTTGTAAATCTTTTTGAAATAAACATATTCACCTCCGGTATCTGCCAGTAGTCCTGCAACTTCGGCATTGCTCAAAGCTCCCATTATAGTGATAATTCCTCCGACAAGCCATGCTAACAGTATCCATCCTGAAGAGTGAAGCTCAGCAGCCATTGGCGCAATCTTTTTATAAACTCCTGATCCTATAATGTTGGCCACAACGAAGATAATTACGTACCCTAGTCCAAGTGCCCTGACTAAATGCTTTTTGTTATCCATATTTTTTAATTGGAACTCCTAAATTAAAATATCTTAGGTTCAATGGGAAATTTTTAGAAACATAAACTGAAATTATTTTTTTCCAATCTGGAAAGTGTACTTTATCCTGTGTAATAAAAAAAACTGTGCACCAATTTTGAATTGAAAAATACCATTTTTTAACGTCTTTTGGAAGGGTTCACATAGGGATCAAGTTCTTACCAAGTTCTTACCAAGTTCTACCGTAGTGAAACAAACTTTGGTTCAGTCCCGGTTGAGGTGCTAATGTGAAAAGTTTTAAAAATTTATTGTGTAAAAGAACATTTTTGAGTTGTTGCAACAAAATTTCATTTCAAATTATTTAATGATTCGACTCTCTCCTTTAATAATTCAACCCTCGATTCTTTATCTGCAGAATATGTATCAGATGTATTAATTACATATTCTGTAAGTATCAGGGCTTTTTCAGTAAATTCGAGACATTCCGCATAATTATTTTTGGCAAAGGAAAGTTCGGATTGTGCGAACATGAGCTCAGAAAGTATTTCTAAATGGCCATGGGTATAATTGTGTTCATTCAACAGTGTCTCAGTGATCTTTTCTTTTGGTATTGCAAAGAAGAAAGCTGCATCTTCCTTTAGAAATTCATGAAATGCATTTTCAATTTCAACGGAGGCTTTTGTGAATTCACCTTTTTTAATGAGCCCTATAATTCCCATAATCAGGTCGCCGATCATTTCTATCATTTTTAATATGAAGTCTTTCTGATACATAGTTAGTTTTCTGAATTAAGATCGTTAATGTTTTTTTCTATATCGTTGAAAATTACTGAAAATCTTTTCTTAAACAAGTGTTTTTCAACAAAGGGGCCTGCAATTATAGAGATTATTGAAGTGATAAGAACGATGCCCTGCAGTGAAATAATATTGAAGTTAGAAAAATCTGTTTTTTCGTTTATTACAATATTTGCAAGTAGGGTTATTATAATGAACGTAATAGCTGAAAACACCGATTCTTCTTTGTATATCTTAAGGAAAGCTTGTCTCAGGTTTTCAAATGAGTCTTTCATCGATACTGTTGTAAAGGACATTTGGAGTAATTTTAACCTTGAATTTGTTTTTATTGCTTTAAAAGCAAAAAAGAAAATAGTCAATGATAAAAATATATATGCTATAAGCGGCATTTTTGCAGCATGTTGGCTGTTAACAATAGTTGCAAGAATCATGGCTCCAAAAACAAATATTGAAGAAGAAATATTCATAATTAAATCTGTTCTTGCTTTTTTGCTTAAGTTATCAATTAGCCTGCTGTTCTTTTTAGTGATTATCCTCTCGATATTCTCGATTGCAAGCTCGTTGCCAATTAGTTTTTCCTTAGCTAAGACTTGCCATATATTTTTTAATTCATCTGTTTCCATTTTCTATTTTTTTAGAAATTAATGATTTGATTCTATTTATTTTAACACCGGTATTCGTTTCTGAAATTCCTGTAATCTCAGCTATTTCCCTGTACGAGAAATCATCAAGATAAAGGGTGATTATAGCTTTGTCTATATCTGACAACCTGTTGATTGCGCAATAAAGCCTTTCCTGGTTTGTGGTCTGCTCTTTTTCGCAGTCGGTAATTCCGAAGTCATACTTGTTTTCGTAATTCACCAGTTGAGGCAGAGACTTTTCCTTACGGATGATGTCAATTGCAGCATTAAGACAAACCCTGTACATCCAGGTGGAAAACTTTGATTGATTCTGAAAAGTGGGGAACGCCCTCCAAAGCTGAATTATAAGTTCTTGCTTATAATCTTCCTTTTCTTTTCTGTTTCCAAAATATATGTTGCAGATTTTGTGAACTATACCTTGATTCTGGTAAAGTAATTCTGTAAATAGCTTTTCCATATTTATGGATTAAATTTTTGTCAATAGGACGTATTTTGATGATTGAATATTACAAATTAGATAAAAAATTGTAATATGTTTATAAGTGATTTGTTTATCCTTCAATTTTAACTAAATGTCCTTAAATGAATGCAATTATCAAGGCGGATAATCTTTGTAAGAAATTTGGAGAGTTCACTGCTGTCAGTGATTTAAGCTTTTCAATTTTTGAGAACGAAGTGTTTGGACTTCTTGGTCCCAATGGCGCCGGCAAGACTACAACAATCAGTATGATATGTGGATTGATTCCGCTTTCTTCAGGTTCAATAGAATTGAAAGGTGGTAAAGACCGGAAATCAATATTGGGCTATTGTCCGCAGGAAAATATTTTCTATCCAAAGCTAACGTGCTTTGAACAAGTGGTTTTTATTGGTCAGATGTATGGAATACCAACTGATATTCTGAAGAAAAGGGCAAAGGAATATCTTGAAATGCTTGGTTTAAAAGATAAAATGAACGAAAGGGCTGCCAAGCTTTCGGGAGGGATGAAGAGGCGACTGAATATTTGTCTTGCTATCATTCATCAGCCGGAGGTTTTGATTCTTGATGAGCCTGAAGCTGGACTTGATCCTCAAAGCCGTTTACTGGTGAGGGATTTTATAAGAAATTTCGGCAAAGAAAAGACTGTTTTGCTTACTACTCATAATATGGATGAAGCTGACCGTCTGGCTGACAGGGTAGCAATCATCGATCATGGTAAACTATTGTTGCTCGATACTCCGGGAAATCTTAAAAAAAGCGTAGGCGAGGGTGATATCCTCGAGATAGTTCTAGAAAATGGCGATGAACAAGTGTTGGCCGGAAAACTTAAACATCTTGATATGAATGTAAAAGTATCGGATAATTCAGTTTTAATTAAACATTCAAATGTGATTGACAAATTGCCTGTCATTAAGTCGGTTGCAGAAGCAAACGGGCTTTCAGTTTCTGAAATAAAGCTAAGGGAAAATTCACTTGAAGATGTTTTCATTCATTTAACAGGGAGGAACTTAAGGCAATGAAAACAATACACATCATCATAAAAAGTCTGAAAGAGCAGATAAGGAGCTTTGGGGTTTTGCTGCTCACACTTTCAATGGGACCTTTCTTTATTTTCGTTTACTACCTTATTACTGAAACATCAAAGCCTCAGTATGATATTGAGATTGTGAATATCGATAAAGGTATTGTTATCGACGGGCAAACTTATAATCATGGCAAGGACATGGTTTCATTCTTTTGTGAAACTGATTTTGATATTAATACAATGCCTTTTAAGGTTTCAGAATCAATAGACAAAGAAAAAGCAATAGAAAAAGTTAAGAAAGGAGAGACGGATGCCCTGCTGATAATAGGAGAAGAATTTTCTCAATCTGCTGGTAATCAACTTTCAGACATGACATCATCTGCGCCGGTTGTTGAATTCACGGGTGATCTTACTAAAACAAGCTATCTCATAAGTGCAGTTTGGGCAAACGAAGTTCTCAACGAATTTATGTATCAGTTGTCTGGTTCGAAAAGATTAGTTGAGGTAAAGGAAATACCCCTCGGATCTTCGGGAAGTATGAACGATTTTCAGATGATGGTTCCGGGATTGCTGATTGTTTCTTTGATAATGCTCATGTTTACAGCAAGTATTGCCTTTGTATCTGAAGTAGAGAATAAGACAATCATGAGATTGAAACTTTCTAAAATCACTACTTTACAGTTTCTGGCCGGCAATACTATTGTTCAGCTGATACTGGGAGTTACTTCAGTTATTTTAACATTAGTTATTGCTTTAATGCTGGGATATCAGTATTCGGGTTCATTGTTAATAATGATTTTAATTGCCGGACTCACCAGCCTTTCAATTATTGCTTTCAGCCTTATAATAGCTGCTTTAACAAAAACAGCAGGAGAGGTTCTTGTAGTTGGCAATTTCCCGATGTTTCTGTTTATGTTTTTCACAGGGGCAGCTTTCCCTTTGAAAAGTGCAGCATTGTTTACTATTGCAGGCTATCCTGTTAATCTGCAGGGATTAATGACTCCTACTCATGCAATATCAGCGTTGAATAAAACACTTACTATGGATATGAGTTTCGGGAGTATAATACCTGAAATAACAGCAATTTGTATTCTTACCCTTATTTATTTTATTGTTGGGGCAATAATATTCAAAAAAAGACATTTGAAGCTAGGATAAACGCTTAAACTAACCTGATATGATAAAGATTGAAGAAATTGCAAAAATGATAGATCATTCAATCCTTCATCCAACTTTCACAGATAAGGATTTAATTGAAAATTGTAAAATTGCATTGAAATATGATGTTGCAACAGTTTGTGTAAAGCCATTTCATGTAAAGATGGCATCAAAATTTGTAAAAGGCAGTGGGGTAGGAGTTTGTGCTGTAATTGGATTCCCACATGGAAACAGCACTATAAAGATTAAGGTTGAAGAGGCGCTGCAGGTAATTGAGGATGGAGCTACTGAAGTAGATATGGTTGTCAATATTGGAAAAGCATTACAGAATGATTGGGACTATATTAATGAGGAGCTGCGAAAGATAAATAAAGCATGCATTGATAATAAGGCTATCCTTAAGGTTATATTTGAAAACGATTTCATTACATCTGATAATGATAAAATAAAGCTTTGCCAATTGTGTAACGACAATGAGGTAGCATTTGTGAAAACATCAACAGGATATGGTTTTGTTAAAGGAGAGGATGGTAACTACAACTACAAAGGGGCTACTTGGCACGATCTGGAATTGATGAGGAAATATTGTAACCCTTATGTTCAGATAAAAGCAGCGGGTGGAATTAGAAATTTAAACCAATTGTTAAAAGTTAGGGAGCTTGGAGTAACAAGGGTTGGAGCTACAGCAACTGAAGCTATAATAGAAGAAGCTAAAAAACTGCAAATACGGAGCAATTTCTAAAAACTAACAATAAAATATAAAAGTAAATATGAACAAATCGATTTTCAATTTAATTAACAACATCGT
The DNA here is from genome assembly GCA_017998095.1 of Prolixibacteraceae bacterium. The sequence continues at coordinate 6,323 of JAGODU010000172.1, forward strand.
ATTATTAATATCCGGGATTATTGCTGCAATTTCAGGTTTAACCATGCAGTTAGGTTTTCATATGCACGGGAGCCATGGAAATGAAATAAATACTTTAATGGGGTTTACTTTTAATGAATGGTCAGTAATTCACAAAGTCTCAATTGTAATAATGTCATTGACAATCGTATATCATATTTTCATTCACTGGAAATGGTATAAAGGGGTATTGAAGAAACATCTCATAAATAAAAACAAGGTTTCAATTTATATAACAGTAGTGTTTGTGCTTGTTGCTATAACAGGGCTTGCACCTTGGTCCCTAACCTTATTTGGGGGTCTGGAGCATGTAAGAAAGGGATTTATTGAAATACACGACAAGCTGACTTTCGGACTGATAGCATTAATGCTTTTGCATATTGTAAAGAAATTTAAATGGTATTACACATCTTTCTTGAAATTATTCAAAAAGGAATAAGGTAATTTCAGTTAAGAAGTTATAGTAGCAGAATTTTTAAATTAGTCAACCCTGTCAATGCCAATATCATTTAAAGAACAAGGATCTTCAAGTGGTTCAAGGTGAGTAACGACAGTGATAGGTGAGTCGAAACTTTTACGTATCCCTTTTTCAATGTTTTCAGCAATATCGTGTCCTTCCTGAATAGTCTTATTGCCCGGAATAAGTATATGAACAATTACGAATATTCTCTGGCCTGATTGTCTGGTTAAAAGGGAATGATATTCAATGCCCTGGGCTTTATATGAATCAAGATAATCAGTAATTTTTTTAAGATCAGCTTCTGAAACAGCGGAATCCATAAGTCCCATTGCAGAGCGCTTTATCAGGCTATAGCCGGCCCAAAGAATGTTCAGTGCAACTATAACAGCAACAACACCATCGAGTACAAGCCACCCTGTTAAACGTACAAGTCCAATACTTACTAGTACACCTACTGAAGTCCATACATCTGTCATCAGGTGTTTTCCATCAGCCTCAAGAGTTATTGACTTATTTTTCTTACCGTTCTTTATCAATATGAGAGCTACAACTAAATTGATCAATGATGCACCAAATGAAACCATTAATCCTACTCCTACATTTTCAATTGGCTGTGGATTAATAATCCTTGGGACTGCAGCACTAATAATGCTGAAAGAAGCAACAATAATCATTGCTCCTTCGATTGCACTTGAAAAGTATTCTGCTTTTGAGTGACCAAAAGCATGACCTTCATCGGCTGGTCTCTCAGAAATGCTGATCATGATAAGGGCGACAACGGCAGCTACAAGATTAACACATGATTCAATAGCATCTGATAACAAGCCTACTGAGCCGGTCATTTTCCATGCAATGAATTTCAGTGCAATAGTTGAAACAGCTGCTAGTATCGACAGGTAAATAAATTTCTTTAAGGATTTTTGTTTCATTTTGGTAAAAATAAAGACTAGCAAATATAAGATTTGACATAGATTATTTAAAGATTTTTTCAAAAATCATGATAAAGTTGTTATGCAAATGTTAAAAATCAAAATATATCTTTTCCTGATTAAACTTTAGACTTTATTTGAAGTCTACTTTCATGTAAATATTTTGAAAAGGAAACATTTAATTATTTAATAGATGAACAAGTTTATTTTAACAACACTACTGTTATTATTTATAACAAACTCAATTTTTTCTCAACCCCCTGGGTTTACCGGATCTTTACCTAAAATAGGTACAATTACAGGGAAGTTAATTGAAAAGGGAAGTAATACACCTTTGGAATATGCCAATGTTGCGATATATTCATCACGGGATTCCTCTTTAGCAGGTGGTGGAATAGCTGATGCGAAAGGAGTTTTTAGTATCAGTGAGCTTGCTCCCGGCAAATATTATCTTGATGCTAAGTTTATTGGATTTG
>JAGODU010000173.1 GCA_017998095.1 Prolixibacteraceae bacterium
TTAAATATCTCATCTGCCAGAAACCCAATTAAAGACAAACAAACAGTAAAGACCAAAGCCCCTGCCAACGGTTTATAGTTCAATTGAAACAGAAATAGTGACAAATATGCAGCAAGTCCTCCGGGGTAATTAATGTATTGTTTAAAAAAATGGGCATCAGAAGAAAAGCCCAGTTGCTGAAAGTGATAGATTAAGTCGGGTTTAACCAATAGCCAGAAGAATAAAAAGAATATCAAGAGGAAGAAGTCGGATAGTACGTGAAAAAGCTTGTTTTTCATAAGTTTAAGTGTTAGATTATTATCACCAGATATTTTTCAGGTCACCGGATTTATAGTCATGATTTCTATCAGTCCAGAAACTTTTATCAGATCTTTTCAACCTAAGAGTATCTTTATTAAAAAGATTATGCAGGAAGGCAATAGGAGCAAGAAAGAGATAAAAAACTACAGCAAGGATAAGCTTTGAAACAACGAAACCCAATGAATCGCCAAGAAAATACCATCCCTTAGCAATCAGTGAGGCAAGAGGCTTGATAAAAATTCCTATAATACCAAGAGCAGCAGCGGTATATAAAAGGATTCCGTGTTTGTAAATGATATAAAATATCAATAGACCGGTAGTAATAACCAATATGGCTTCAAGGGCTTTATCTCTTTTCATCATTTTATTAAAACAGAGTATAAATAAAAGGAGCAAGTGCGCTGCCTGAACTTAAAATAATCAATAATCCTAAAAGAATGAAAACAATAAATGTTGGTATCAGCCACCATTTTTTTCTTTCTTTCATATAGTTCCAGAAATCTTTCAGAAAATCCATTGTCAGTATTTTTAATTTGATTATAAAATTAAGGTTTTTTTAATCGAGTTTAAACTCTTCCTGCCATTTATCCTTTTCAGTCCATTCCGGCTGCTTTTCTTTTTCAAAAATAAAATCATTTATAATTAAAAAATCCATTTCAGTTCGCATAAAACATCGGTAAGCATCGTCGGGAGTACAGATAATTGGTTCTCCCCTTACGTTGAAGCTTGTATTTACCAATAATCCATATCCGGTTAACTTCTTAAATGCTTCAATCAACTTATAAAAACGTTCATTTGTATCTTTATGAACAGTCTGAATTCTTGCCGACATGTCGATATGGGTTATTGCAGGAACAGTACTTCTTTCAATATAAAGTCTTTCCATCATTGGAAGCTGATAATAATCAGCGGGAATACTTTTCAAAAATTCATCCTTTACCTGAGCTACAAGTAACATATATGGAGAATCGGTATCAATATCAAAATACTTTGAATTATCCTCTGCAATAACTGCCGGCGCAAATGGTCTGAAGCTTTCCCTGTATTTAATTTTCAGATTAAGCTTCTTTTGCATTTCCTTATTTCTGGTGTCGCCTAAAATACTTCTGTTTCCTAAAGCTCTGGGGCCAAATTCCATTCTTCCCTGAAACCAGCCGACTACATTGCCCTCATTAAGCAAAGACGCAGTTTTTGCTGAAAGTTCTTCAAAATCGGGGCAAAAAGTGTACTCAGCCTTATAAAACTTCACAATTCTTTCAACTTCTTTATTTGTAAAAGAAGGGCCAAGATAAGAACCGCTCATTGAGTCATTTTCAGCAATTATTCTCTCATTGCCATAATACAGGTAATAAGCAGATAAAGCTGCACCCAGGGCTCCTCCTGCATCTCCTGCAGCAGGTTGTATATATATATCCTTAAATAATTTTCTTTCCAGCAACTTTCCATTGGCAACACAATTAAGTGCAACGCCACCGGCAAGACATAAATAATCAGCCCCGGTAACTTCTTTTGCATAGGCAGCCATCGTAAGAATTATATCTTCAGTTACCTGCTGAATGGCAAAAGCCAGATTACAATGCTCCTGATTTAATTTATCCTCAGGTAATCTTCTTTTAAAACCAAACAGTTTTTCCCACTTTTTATCGGGAACCATTCTTAATCCCGTTGAATAAGAAAAATACTTTTGGTTCAGCCATATTGATCCGTCTGGTTTAATATCAACTAATTCATTCTTAATCTTACGGATATATTCCTTTACTGAATCAGAATCAGGAATACCATAAGGGGCAAGACCCATAAGTTTGTATTCACCTGAATTTACCCTGAATCCAAGGTAATATGTAAATGCGGAGTACAGTAATCCGAGAGAATGAGGAAATCTTAACTCCTTAAGAATTTTTATCTTGTTTTTTTCACCAATACATACTGAAGCAGTAGCCCACTCTCCCACACCATCAATAGTAAGTATGGCTGCCTTTTCAAATTTGGATACAAAGAAAGAACTTGCTGCATGTGAAAGGTGATGTTCAGTAAACAGAAGGGTTATCTTCTTTTTATCGTAGGCGTGTATTTCTTTTAATTTGTCGAAAATTATCTTTTTAAGAAAAACCTTTTCTTTAAGCCAGACAGGAATTGCAGTAACGAATGAAGATATACCTTTAGGAGAAAACCCATAATAAGTTTCAAGCAGGCGTTCAAATTTCAGCATTGGCTTGTCATAGAAAACAATTGAATCAAGATCATCAATTTTAAGAGAAGCCTCTTCCAGACAATATCTTACAGCATTAACAGGGAATGAAGCGTCCTGTTTAATACGACTAAAACGCTCTTCCTGTGCTGCTGCAATTATTTTACCATCAATAATCAGTGCAGCGGCTGAGTCATGATAAAATGCTGAAATTCCTAATATTTTCATAGTCAAATTAAATCAATACTGTTTCCCTGACTATTTGCATAATTGTTCAAGGACTTTAATATCGGGATATTTAGGGGCTACAACTTTAAGCCTTTCCAGACATTCAGCTGCTTTCTTTTTATTTCCGGCGGCAATATAGTTGAGAGCTATCACATTAAGAAATCTTGGATCAGAATCAAATTCCTTGTACACTTTTCTGAAATAGTAAAGCGATTCCGACATATCATTTCTGCTGTAATAAATATCTCCCAGCATCCTGTTAGCAACGTGAGAATCCTTAACATCAAGAGATTGCAATAATACATGTTCAGCCCCTTCAGTATTCCCTTCATTCAGGTAAATACTTGCCTGTTCGATGTATTTACTTACCTGTGCCGGTATATAATTCATAAAAGTGTACATTCTCTTTGGAATATCAATTTTCTCTGAAGGGTTTTCTTTTACAATTTCAGCATGAATCTGATCAGCTTTTTCTTTATCTCCTTTATAAACGTATGCAACAAGCAACTTTTTAAGAACATTTAATTTTTCTTTATCTGCAAGTATAAGAGCATTTTCGAAATGGGTAATTGCATTATCAATATCATTCTTAATCATATATATCTCTCCTGCACGATAATGAGCGTAAAATGTATTTTCCCATTCAAGAGATCTTAAGTAATTTTTCAGGGCACCCGGCAAGTCATTCATTGCAAGAAGATAATCAGCAGCTTTTTTGAAATACGGTGCCCAATAAGGATCCATTTTTGATAATGCGTTATATTCCCTGTATGCTCCATAAATGTTTTTGTTCTGCTCATACAGGATGGCAAGTTGATTATGGGCATCCATTAAAGACAAATCCGGACTTACCATTACCTGGAATGCTAATGAATCAATGTAATTTTTAGGTTTATATATTAGCCTGTAATCAGTATATCCTTTAGATTCATCGACAAAAGGCCAGTGGTATTTAAGGTTTGTAATACGGTGTTTTCCGGTAAGAAAATCCAATTCAGTAAACCCGTAATTAGAAATATAATTCCTGTCAAGAGTGGGAGCAAACTCATATGGTTCTTTATCAATAAGTTTTGAATCAATAATAGAATTATAAAATGATTCAGCCATCAGGAAATAACCTTCTATATTCGGATGTACATGTTCAACTATAAAATTTTCACCTACCAGACCGTTAGGAGAATAATTTTCAAATAATTCCAATGTAGGGACAAAATATGCTTTATACTTGTCAGAGATCTTTTTAATAATCTTATTTACATCACCGGAAGCACGGAAACGAATACAATCATAATCTCTTGCAATCCGGTAGTTTTCTTTAGCTGATTTATAATCACCACTCTGCTCATCCTGAATAGCCTTATTATAATATTCTATTGCCGGTTTTAACTTGTCTGTTGCTTTAGAATTAAAAGGTTTAAGATCTTTAATATTACTGACTAAATCACTTACAAAGAAGGGAACATTTTTCTGCTTAGCCATTGCCATTATCAAATCCAGATTACGTTCATAATACTTCATCCCTTCTGAATATTCTTTGCTGTCATAAGTAATATCAGCATTCTTTACTATCCTAGTCATCAATGTACCACGTTTTTCAGTAGAAGTACTTCTTTTTGAAAAAATACCTGAAACACCTGAAATAATATTTCTGGTCAATTGATATACTCTGGAATTCATACATTTAAGATGAATATTTATCAAAGCTGCATTATGAGTAACAGCTTCATTGGATCCTACACCAAAAGCCCCGTAAAATTCATTATGCCCTGCATAAAATAATATTGCATCAGGTTTTTCCCTTAAAATCTGGGGCATAAAGTCCAAAAGAGTAAAACTGTTAATTGCAGTAATGGCAGTATTGACAACTTCTATTTTCTTATCAGGATATGCTTCTCTTAATCTTTCGTGCAGAATGCGGGAGAACATTAAATTGTTATCGTAAGGAAACCCGACAACTGTGGAGCTTCCCATTACAAATATTCTAAAACAGCTATCAGGTTTTTCTTTCAGAAAAATATCCTTTGGTGGTGCACTATATTCAAATTTTTGAAAATATTTCTTTCCAACAACAGGGTTTACCATTTTATATTCCTTGTATGCTTTATCAGGATTATTTACAAAAAGAGAAAGATTATCTCCATATCCGAATAATCTTAGCACTAATTCAAGAAATAAAACAAAAATAATTGGTAAAAGAGCAATTATCAGGTTGAAAAGTACTTTACGTGACTTAGAGATACTATCTGTACCTAAAGTTGATTTTTGATTCATATCCAACAAGTTAAGAGTAGGTCTAATAGATATAGGTTACTTTTATATTTTAATAACATACAAATATACATTACAAGGTTAAAATGACAATAGGGTGATATTTTATTGTTTTTAATTAAGCATATCAGAATAATCCTGCTGACTTTTAATATATGCCTGTAAAACGTAACATTCTGAAAAAAATTAAATTCCGGTATATATAGTACCATCAATTATTCCTTTTTTAATCACCTCTGTTTCGTTCTTAACAGAGTCAGGGATATCGCCGTCAAAGTATGGATAAACTTTAAATGCTTCTACCAGGCCTTTTTTACAATTTTGAGTATAACCTGAATCATCATATCCTTCTCCTACAACAAACATTCCTATTTTCTTTTTTGAATCAATATCCTTATCGCAAGAATACAATAACAAGAGGAAAAATATTGCCGGAACAAATAAAACTATCTTACTGAACATTTATTTATTGATTTAATAATTAGTATTTATATCATTTACGTTTAAGGGCATAGAATATCTTTTTACTACAAAATCCTTAAAAAAAGCCTCCTCATCAGAAGGATTGTACAGATATATTTTCAATTCTTTGCCTTCCATTCGGCGGGGAATGTAAAACTCCAACTGCAATAATTTCCATTCACCTGTATCAGATGGTTTTGAATTACCTAAATAAAATTTTGTTTCGGCAGGTCCACCGGCAACAATACAAGCCTTATCAGAACCTTTTTTTAAAACAGATACCAGGAATCTTTCTCCATACAAACAATCATTAAAAACCAATGTTTCACCATAAGGTGATTCTGAATTGATTTTCAAATCTTTATTCAGCGTAAGGTAAATTGAATCTTTAAGTTTAGTTTCATCAATCCTGAAGTTTGTCAGAGTATCTTTTAGATCAAATACGAGTACACTGCCATAGTTTCCCTTCATATTTTTTGTGAAGTTCTTTATGTAAGGGTTTAAATAAATATCAGAAATATCGTTTACTATCATATATTTAGCTCCTCCGGAGATTGAAGAAGAAATACCTGTACTATCCTGATTATATTTTATTGGAATTCCTCTGTTTAATCTTTTATCAGTATACTGGGTCCACCCCGGCTGGTCCATAAGGTACAACGAAACATTAGTAAAATCAGGCACATAAATAATCTTGTCATCCTCTTTAATTCCAATACTTCTTAAATACGGGGTAATTGAGTAAATATCTTTTTTATCATTGAAGTAATTGTTTTGCCATCCGTTATATCTTTCCTCAAGCCTTGATTTTGCATAAAAAATATTGAAAATCAATAACAATGCAAATATAACTTTTGAAAATACAGACTTAAATATTTTAGGATAAGAATTATATAAAATTCCAAAGGCTGTAATAATTATAAAAACAGGCACAATATTTTGCTCGACAGTGTAGTAGTCATGATCATGAAAAGTCCAGAACTGCAATAATATAAATCCAACAGATTCAACAATTAATCCAAATAAAACAATCAAATAAAATTTATCTGCCTTCTTCAGATTAAAAACTATAAAAGCTAATAATCCAATAAGAAATAAATGAATTGAAATATTAAAATATTCCCCTGACCAAACCTCCCATATATGCCTGATAAAATCAATAATTTCCGGAAAAGTTAAGGTCCAAATCGGGAAAAGGACTGTTGAAAAATAATAGCTTTGATGTTTGCTGTTATAATAACCGGCATATAATAACCAGCTGCCAATCAACAAAAAGACAATTACAATTCCTGTAATAAATATTTTTTTATCATTAATGATTTTACTTAATCCTTTAGGGTAAACAGATAATTGTTCAACAATAAAATAAAACGTTAATGAAATTAAAAGCATCAGAGATGTCAGTTTGAAGGCACCTGCAAGAAAAAAGAAAATAAAAGAGATAATCAGATATTTCTTCTTTTTATCAAAATAATATCCGGTAAAATAATAAAAGGCTGTTATAGAAAAAGAAAGACCCGATACATTGCTAATGAAGTTATTCCCGTAATATACAAGAACAGGGGATGTGAAAAAGAGCATAGATAAAGCAGTAGCCCAGAAAAAGTCTTTAAATAAGAAATAAAGAAGCTTAAACAAATGAAACAATCCAAGAAAAAAGATAAGCGTGTTTATTATCCTGATAATCATTTCATGAGGTCCGAATATCTTGTATAAAAAAGCAGTGAAATAATAAAGAACAGGTATTTCACTGGTAGCACTATAGCCGGTAGTTCCTCCGTCAGATGTCAGATTATGAACCTGAGGTTTAAAAAAATTCATTCCATTCCTGTAGTAATTCAATGTTATGGAAGCACAATCAGCCTGTCGCCATGCATGTACACTCTGGGGTCTGAATGACAATATTTTATGGTATCCGTAATATGCAGATACACTAATAAGTAATATCAAAAATAAAAGCTGATGTATTTTTCTCATCAAAAAAGAATTGGTATCTGTGAAATTGGTTTAAAAATAAGCAAAATAGACGTTAATTAATTTTTAAAAACTTATTGAATAAAATAATTTTTCCAATATTTGTTGTGCGAATTATCAAATCATATTTAAAAGAAAACCATGGACACTTTAAAAAAAGCATTAAATGATTCAGCTATACTAAGATGGGGAATACTCATACTTGTCAGCTATGTTATGGCATCCAACTATTATTTTTATGATGCTCTCTCCCCATTGAAATCATTACTTCAGGAACACCTGGGCTTTTCTTCTTCAGATTATGGCATTGTAGTAGGAATGTATTCATTCCCGAATACTTTTCTTCTTATGGCAATAATCGGGGGTATAATCCTTGATAAGATCGGCATCAGAATCACAGGTACAGTTTTTGTAATATTCATGGTTGTAGGTGCCTTCATAACATATTACGGACTAACTCCGTATTTCAATAACGGTGGAATTGGATACGATTTCTTTAATTCATTTATGACTAAGTATTCACCTGCAGTAAAAATGATGTCTTTAGGGATGTTGATTTTTGGTCTCGGGGCAGAAACAAGTATAGTAGTATTCAGTAAGATAATTGTAAAATGGTTTCAGGGTAAAGAACTGGCATTTGCATTTGCTATTAATCTTGGAATTGCCCGTTTTGGTTCTGCAGCAGCATTTTTCCTTGGTCCTAAACTTGCAATTTCAAACTTCACCAGCCCTATAT
>JAGODU010000174.1 GCA_017998095.1 Prolixibacteraceae bacterium
CTGCCCGCCAATAGTTGTAAATGCACCTCCCGCATAAACCGTCGTCCCCGAAACCACAATAGCAATCACAATATCATTCGCATCGGGATTCCAGTCGGTTATGCTGCCCGAGTAGTCAATTGCGGCGATGTGGTTGCACAAATGTCCACCAATGCTTGTGAAGTTACCCCCTACATAGACCGTTGTCCCTGAGATCGCTAGGGCGAACACCAATCCGTTAGCATCGGGATTCCATGCATCATCTACTGAACCATTGGAAAGAATGTGGGCAATATGGTTGCGTTCAACAGATCCAACTCTGTTGAATTCCCCTCCAATATACCACCCGCCCGAGCCATCTGGAATACAAGAATTGACAGCCCCATTGACCTTAGGATAGGTGGAAAACGGCAATCCTGAGGAATCCATCGGAACCCCTTTTCCAGTATTGGGTCCGACATAATTGAAAAAACCGCCTATATAGGTCATGTTATCGGATGTAACAATGGCAGATACCAGCCCATCAGTCACCCAGGCGTTCGGTTCAGGTATACTGCTAAGTTGCACTGCAGCTGGGGCAGGGACAAAGGCAGATAAGGTCAAAGTTAAAACAACAAATGAAATTCTCCAGTTGGGATAGTTTATTCTTTTCATATGGTGCCTCCTTCTTAAGTTTTTCTGTATTTTTCTGCCAGCGATTCATTTTTCAACCTCTTTTTACTTTTACATAAACTAAAAAAGGCAACAAACTTGTAACAGATGATTTTACATCATTCACTGATATGTCAAGATCCTGCGTCACCAGTACTATGATTAGGAAAAATAATATAATTCCCTATAGTAGCCGACAGTGATTTATTATTTTTATTTTCACTGTTTTGTTATATACTTATTTTAAACCATAAAATTGTCTCATATCATCTTGTTAATGTCAATGGATTATTAGAGGATCCGATAAAGTGTCTGGATAGGGCAGCTCTTCTAAGGCTGAATACCTGGTTCAGCAGCTAGACTTGCATTTTATATTTTCCTTTCTGTATCAACCATTTATTTTTATTATTTATTGTTTAATTGCTTTACTCAATTTTTTAAATTATCCCCTCTATTCATAATACAAATTTTACAGATTCTATTTTCATCCTGAATATATTGTTCATCCCCATTGATAAATCTCTGCATGATCGCATTGCAGTAAGTGATTAATATTGATTAATGAGAATCAATGTTTATCAATGGCAAAAAACAATCCAAAGAATTGCTGAATTAAACTTTTATTTTTAAACAAAAAAGGACTAAAGGGACAACATGATATAAGCCTGGTCAAGTTATTGCCCAGGAAAAAAACATCCCAATAAGAAATAAGCCACATGTCGGGACTAAAGAAATCTAATATTTATTTTCTTTATAAAATAAAAAAGCACGCCCGAAGGGATTTGAACCCCTAACCTTCTGATCCGTAGTCAGTTTTAAGGGGTTTTTATGGGGCGAAAATAAAGCGAAAGATTAAGTAAAATAAGGCTTTGCGAGATGTGAGTTTTTGGCACTGCGTAAAAAGTTGTCTTAAATCTGGCAAAATAAAATTCATTTTTGGGAGTACATCGGATAAACTTTATTCTCTTTAGATATCTCGGGATAAATCACTTTTTATTTCTTTGACTATCACCCTCTTATTAATGATTATTTCTCTTATTACTGGGTTATCTGAACCAAATGCTCCGGCAGCAATTACACGAGTTCCTAACAATTTCCCCTTCCATATAGCCGCTTCATGCCGATGCCCAAAACATACAACATCTATTTTCCCCCTAATGATGTTTATTAACCTCTCCGCATCTAAAAGCCTCATAAATATATCTGTATGATAAAAAAGATGATGATGTAAAACCAGAATCTTTTTATATTTATTGTTTTCCGGATTATTCAATACTCTGCTTAAATGATTAAGTTGCTCATCACCTACAGCACCACAAGCAAAATCTAAAGGATTTATTGTTTGCAGATTTGTATTAAGGCCAATAATCAAAACTCCATCAATAATTTTAGTTATAACCTGTTTTTTATCACTATACTGAACCCCTCCACACCCAAAATAATAATCAAAACGTTTAGCAGCCTTTTCACTATAACCCAGACCCATATATCCATAATCATGATTTCCGGGAACTACAAAGCACCGCCCCTTATCCACGAAATACCATAACATCGTATGAGCCTGTTCATATTGTTCAATACCGCCATCATCTGTAACATCTCCGGAGATTAGCAATATATGATCAGGAAAGTTTTGTTCTAAATACAAAAGTCTTTTATGCACTTCTAAATTAACAGAATTTCCTGAAGATCCATGAATATGAAGATCTGAAATATGTAAAAATCTTGGCATTCTATACCCTTTAAAATATTACCAAATCAAATTTAAAGGCTTTTCTTTTTAAATAACACAAGAACATACCTACTGCTTATAAACCTTATAGTTCCTTATTAAACATAGCGTAGTTTATTATTTTTCATTTGCTGTTATTTCTTTCTGGTTATCTGATAAATACTTTTTTGCACCTTCCACAATAATAGCCCCGGCAATGCCTACGAGAGGAGTCCACCATCCACCCGGGACTAATCCAATTGCTGTTGTTCCATAAGCTGCAATAGCACCACTAACTACAGTAAGCCCAAATTTCCCAATATCTTTTAAATCTTGTTTATCTATATGAAATCGTTTACTGCCCTTTTTTATATTTAGAACACTTTTAACTTTCTTCTTTTCCAAACTTTTTTTAATTTGTTTTTCTCTCTCCCTAATTATAGTTAATTCCCCTTGAAGCCTTTGCTTTACCAAATCATCTAACTCTTCATTCTTTTTGTTTATATTATTCATATTTTACTCTCCATTCAATGATTTATTTTATGCATAATCCTGGACATAACTTATTTCCCAATGAATCTCTTGATGCCCACCCGCTGTTATGCAACGAACATAAAGTTCATCTCCCAAAATAGGATTAAGATTTATTTGCTGTTCACTTCTGGCATAAATATCAGCTGCTGCTAGCGTTAGTGTTATTTTAGATGTTGAATCAAAAGTTGAACGTTTATCTATTTCTATTATGGTATTCCCTGTACCAACATTTAAACATTTTATTTCTGAACGTACCACTGTTACACTATCACAATATGAAGGATGAAATGTAAACCGATCATAATATTGATTAGTTGGTGTTACCTGAATTATACCTGGAAATCCACCAGATCTAAACGCCAGTTTTAGTGCTGGAACAGAGGTTGTATTACCATTACTTGCAACTGGTAAATTCTTAATACTAAACCAATCCGTTCTATCATAATCAATAGTTGCTGACGAAACGCTTGTCTGACCAGGAAGAACAAGAATATCACATAACAAAATCCCTTCAGAAAAAAAAATTTTTTTTGAGGGTTTCATTGCGTGTCCTTGATCAGCTATGTCTCCATGAATTAACCTAAAACGCCATGTGATTTTCTTTGAAAAAGATTGTGTTTCTCCATAACCATCAACACCAGTTGCAAGTGGTTGGTAAAAGGGAATAGCTCCGAATGCAATCCAACGCTCTTTCCCGGTTGTAGGAATTTCCAATGGTTTAATCTCAATTTCTGAATCTCCACCAAAATTATCATACGCCTTTCCAAGTGATTCAGGTAAAAAATCACCTTGCCACCAAACAGATATTGTCCCGGTACGAGAAATATCTATACGTTGTCCGGCTCTTGAGTAAGCAGTTAAAGGAGTTATGTCCAGTTGCCACCCCCCAAGTATAGATTCTTTTGGCGGAATTCCTACTATAATACCCTTAGTAAATATATCATTGATGAAATTAGCAAAAAGAGTTTGGGGAAACTCCACGAACATTTGAGCAGTTCGTGGAGTAAGCCTTTGCCTGAAATATGGAGTTAATATATCCATTTTTATATCCCTTTATATTATATTTGAGGTATAAGCAAAATATTGACCATAATGTAATATTCCTTCAAGCATTTCGGTATCTGGAAACAATGTTGAATGATCAATAAATTCATTGGCAATATGCGCTGTAAGATTATTTTCGGGGTTGATATTTCTAAAATATACTCTGAGCAAATTTCTTCCGGGAGAAAATGTCACTTCTACGGTTTCAGATTCCTTTGTGCCCTGAGCGAAAGTAACATCTGTGATTGTTGATGCGTTCCAACTTCCAGTAATTACATCATATGGAGCACCTAAGGCAATTACTCTCATTTCCATAAAATCAGCTCCACCTGATGCAGCATGTGGTTTTGATTTAAATGTAATATTTTTGACAACATCCGTTGTGCCAGGATTAAGGATTGGAAATGATAAAATTATCCCGTCATTATCCCCGGCAATTCTTTGCTTAAGAATTACCCCATTTTTCGTCCAAACAACATTTCCAAGAACATCCGGTACAAGTCCATCATCAGGATCTAAAAAATCATCATAATCATAAGGATCACCTGCAGACCAAGATGCAAGCGCTTTTAATTTACATTCGGCAATAAATGCAGGTGTGCCAAGATATAAATGCCCCAGTTTTCCACCTTTCCATTTTGTACGCCGTGAATCGTCTATTAATTCTATTGTTGTTGTCCCCCCAACATTTTTTAAACAAACATCACACAATACCAAATATGCATTTTCTTCTGATGGTAAAGATGGTGGATCAGGAAAGCCACTAGCTGTTAACCCTTGATCTCCCGGAGTTAATCTAAATTTAAAAGTTTTATTTTTTAGCCAATAATAATTAACACCACTTTTAATTCTAACATCACTTTCACTTTCCTCAGCAACAACCATAACATTGACCCATCTGCGATAACCATCTGAGACACTTATTGCTGAGCCGTCAGCTTGACCAGCTGCCCCAAGAGAAGTATACCCACTATGAGTGGTTTTTAAGTTTAAAGTAGAACTATTTTTCATAGTAATTCCAGAGGGATACGCATTTCCCTGAAAAGCATATACATCTAGACTTCGGGGATCTACACCATTGATTCCAACCACAGCACCATATTGCCAGCCATAACCAATACCGCGCAAAGTGATGTCATTAACAGCTTCTTCTACCTGATCAAAACATTGATTCATTTCGCCCTCTGTGGGGACTTGACCTGGATAAAACTGTGTTCTATTCATTGATAAAAACCTCCTATATAATTGTTCCTAATTTTGTTTCACCTATTACCCATGCACCATGTGATGATTTTAATTCATTTCCTTCAATCAACGTCCAGTGTGTATGGGCAGGTTTTATATAATCTATTATTTCACGAATGAGTTTTTTCTGTGTTTCATTCGCTTTACTAATAATAATTACTTCAAAGTGAAATTGTGCTTTGCGTTTCTGATTAAAATCAACCCCAGAAACATCAGTTATAATACCAAAAGGGGTTTCTCCTATTACCCAGTGTTGCTGTTGATATGAATAATCGGAAATTATTGCCGGGATTATATTTGCATCAACAACTTGAGTATTGCTTCCATATATATATTGAAAAGGATCTGTAACCTCTCCGGTTCCCATAATATTATTTTCAGAAAATGGTATTGCCCGGAATTTCATCCATCGCAAACCATGGCTTGATATTCCTGTTGATATTGGGTCAAATATGAAATAATATTTGCCAGGTGTTAACCCGCAAATTTTACCTAATATATCTTTTCTATCAGTTATCTTATTTAGCGACGTCTCCCCTATTGTCCACCACTCCTGAGGGCGTGATGCTACAGATGTAATCCATCCTTTTGCATTTTGCCATATAAACCCGCCTGATTCCGAATATTGAATATGTAATCCTATGTTTGAACGATATTCAGATGAAAGATTTATCTCAAAAATAATATAATTGTCATATATTTCAAAATCTTCATAATTGCTAATAGTAACAGATAAATCAGATGTTTGGGCTTCAGGCACACCATAACTATCAGAATAATCAGGTGTAAATTTATCCCCCTCACAAATTTCGCAAAAAGGGGAATCATCAAAAACTGGCTCATCGGTAATTGTTTGCAATTGTGTTTCCCCTAAAATCCACCTGTCATTTGTACCATGCCTGAACGTTGCAGCTGAATCTGTCCACCAATCTGCAATAAAGACTTCAGCGAGAGCAACTGCACGACATGCCATAATTGCGCCTAATTTAGTACCTTTCCGTTTGTATATTTCAAAAAGTTGTCCACCTAAATTTCTCAACGATGCAGGATTAAGTTTAACATCACTCTCTTCTCGTATATCTGATATTTCTCCAATTTCAGTATAACCAATAATCCACCTATTATGCGATTTTTTTGAAAAATCTATAATTTCTGTTGGAAAAGGATTAGCTAAATTTTTAAGCAGATATGGAAGAAGTTCATCTGGACATGACTCAAGATCTATAAGATTAGGGAAATCTTCTATTTCTTTTTTCGCCTGTTCAACTGCATTATCAAATGCAGCCATAAGATATTGCAAAACATTCCCGCTTTTCTTATCATAAGCCCGATGAATATCTGGTAATATATTAAGTAACGTCACTGAAATTTACCTCTCCTAATACCGCAATTTGTTTTGGTGATATCATTGCTATATCTGCTGCTGGTGTGATTAAATGAACATATTTTACACCTGGTATATTCTGAAGTAGGTGAACCAGACGGGAAAAATAAACAGGTTGTCCAAAATCAAAATTACGATTCTCAGTAGCAAAATATTCATCAAGAGCACTTTGCATAAGAACTTCTATTTTTTCACGACTAGCACCCTCAGACTCTACCCACTCAATATTTAGATTAATTAAAAAATCTTCTGCTTCAGCAACTACATGTGCAAGCGTAAGAAGTTTAGGATAAGTTGTTGAAAAAATTGTATTAATTTGCTCCCTATAATCATTAATATCAAATCCTGGTCCCATTTTACAGACAATCATTATTGTGTTCTCTTCTAACGCAGGGAAATTATTGACAGTTACAATGCCAGCACGTTGTACAGCAGCAATCTGGGATTCAACAGCATAAATAAAATCTTCCTCACAAACACTTCTCCCATATAGGCGTGCATAACGAGGAGCATTTCGTTTTATGTCGTCTACGGTTTCGGATTTTCTCCCGCCTGCTGCAGCCGCGTCATTGTTACAATATATTGAAGCCGGAACCCCATTACTATCATATAAGTATGAGTTGACCAGGTTTTTAATTGCACTTGCGACGACGTTTCCATCAGAGCCAGAAGATGTATAGTATTCCACCACAATTGTTGCATTATGTGGGGGGATCTGTCCCTGGACTCCATTCCCAAAAACAATAGTTGCTTGTTCATATACCTGGTCAACTCTGAATACGAGCGAGGAGGAACTCGCATTCCAAAATCCGTCTATCTGCTGCCATACTGCATTGTTTATTGTTAACGATTTGATTGTTGCAAAAGGTGTGTATTGTAACGAATATTTCTGTCTTGCCAAACCATTTGAATAAAAAGTTTCTGATTTAGTTTCACGTTGATGTGCAATAACAGTTGCTTCCTTTGATGTAGACGTTAACGTTATCTCATCAACTGTTTCAAATATTAAGCGCTTCCCGTTTACTGTTGTATAAGCCTGTGTTCCTGCCGGCAATGTGATTGTGCCAGTAATATTTGCTGATGTCCCTATACAGAGTGTTGCTTCTGCCGGAATAGCTGTTGCAGGAGTATATCCCAATAAACGTGCAATCATCTGGGCACAGCGTTTCTCTGAAACAGTATCAAGAAATACTTGCCAGGCACGGTTATCCAGATAATAATGCAGAGTATCTAATATATATGCCATTGCCTCAACTAAAACTACCCCATTGTTGCTTTCTGTATTATCATTTATTTCTGGAAAGTTTACATTTAATATATTAATTAATTCTGCCTTAATGGTAGAAAAATCTCTTGCGGTATAATTGAATACTGGTATATTACTCTGAGACATTTATAAGCCTCCCATTCTTATCATAATCTATATACATGCTGCTAATTTCTCCTGATGAAATAATTTCATACAATATCTCAATTCTAACTAACCCTTCCTCTTTTTCCATCTCGCTCTCTATAAAATTGATTTCTTGGATAGCAATTCTTGATTCCCACATTTCAATAGCAGTTATTATCTCATAAGCAATTATCTG
>JAGODU010000175.1 GCA_017998095.1 Prolixibacteraceae bacterium
CTTCTCCAGTTGTTCATAACCCGGCTGATTTTTTTCGATAGTGTTGGTAAAATATAGTACTGTCTTATCACTTATCACACTACTCTGTTCAAGAGGAGAGCTTAAAACAATGCCATCCAATGTTCTGCATCTGCTTAAAGCAACATATACTTGTCCATGAGTAAAGGAAAGTCGGGCATCTATAATAGCTTTATCAAAAGTGAGTCCCTGACTTTTGTGAATAGTGATAGCCCAGGCAAGTTTTAGAGGGAAATGAGTAAATCTGCCTATTACTTCTTCATTAATTTCATTTGTAGTTTCATCGATAGAATATCTGTAATTTTCCCATTGAGCTTTTGAAACTCTGATTTCCTCTCTATCCTCGCGACAATAAACATCTATATAATCGTCAGAAATATCAGAAACAACGCCTAGTTTTCCGTTATAATATCTTTTTTCAATAGAAGAATCGTTCTTGATAAACATCACCTGTGAGCCTTTCTTAACAAAGAAAGTGAAATCAGAAGGGAAAATATATTCAGGGAAATCTCCCTCAACTTCAGCATTAAAGCGGAAAAGTTTTCCTTTGATTTCGTTCAGCTTTTTATCGTTGATTTGTTTAGACTGATAGTTATGAGTAGTCAATGTTATAAATCCTTCATCATCAGAAAAATTAAAGTCGGGTATAAATCTTGAATTTAAAGATTGAAGAACATCATCATCAATATCATTATCTCTGATTTTATTAAGGATATTAATAAAAGCAATATCCTTTTGTCTGAATACTTCGGTGAGTTCAATACTCACAAAGTTCGACTGTTTTAAAGCCCGGGAACTAAAGAAGTAGCAAGATTCATAAAAATCGCGTAGCAGATTCCATTCATCTTCTTTAATAATTGGAGATAGTTGCTGTAGGTCGCCAATCATTAAAAGCTGAGTACCTCCGAAAGGTTTGGTTCTGTCTTTAAAACGGCGAAGGACATCATCGACAGCATCGAGGACATCAGCTCTCACCATACTTATTTCATCAATAATAAGCAAGTCTATACTTTTAATAATATTGATTTTCTCTCTGCTGTATCTTTTAATCCTTTCCGATTTATTACTTCCATTTTGTTGGACACTTTGCTTTTCCCCATTGTAAAAATAGGGGATCTGGGGGCCGAAAGGAATTTGGAAAAAGGAATGAATTGTAACTCCTCCTGCATTAATGGCGGCCACTCCGGTGGGGGCAACAACTATCATTCTTTTTGGAGAATTTTCTTTCAAATTGCGAAGAAAAGTGGTTTTTCCGGTACCTGCTTTACCTGTAAGGAAAACACTTTGATTAGTATATTGAATAAAATCAAAAGCAAGTTTAAGTTGATTATTAGTTTGGGTCGTCATAATAGGATATATAATTAAGTTTCGAGCCAATTATAATAAAAAAACAATATAAATATTGACTTTTCATGTCTTAAAATGTTTTAAATTTAATGAACATTACAATATTAGTACAAAACAATAATAAAAGCTTTAGGAAAGGAAAATGGGAAACATATCAAATTATATTGAAGAATTTGAAATGTCATTGCTGTCTCTTGACAAGCAAGGGGCTGATGAAACATTGCAAAAAGCAATTACCAACAGGTCGCCTATTGAAGTAGCCGGGAAGCTTGTAGCTGCGACACTTCAGAAAATTGGTGAATCATGGGAACAAGGAAGAGTTGCATTATCTCAGATATATATGAGCGGATTAATATGTGAAGAATTAATAGAAAAATATATTCCTGCAGGAAGTCCGGTCAGAATATCGCAACCTAAAATGGCAATAGCCGTATTTGAAGATTATCACTTACTTGGAAAAAGAATAGTTGCTTCAACCTTACGGTCTGCCGGTTATGAGCTTACTGATCTTGGAGGAGGTCTTTCTGTAGATGAATTAGTCGAAATAATAAAAAGAGAAAAATACCAAATCTTATTACTTTCTGTACTAATGCTAAATTCAGCTATGCATATCAAGGAGCTTAAGGAAAAGTTAAAAGATATAAATGTCAAAATTATTGTTGGGGGTGCTCCTTTCCGATTTGATGAAGAACTATGGATAGAAGTTGGAGCTGACGGCTATGGAAAAGATTCATCGGAAGCAATTGAGATTGTTGGTAAAATAATGGAGGGTCTGGCATGAAAACAACAATGACATCAATGGAAAGGGTTTTGACTACCCTTTCTCACAAAGAGCCGGATAGAGTTCCACTATTTTTACTGCTCACGATGCATGGAGCAAAAGAACTTGGCATCAGTATAAAAGATTATTTTTCAAAAGGGGAATATGTTACTGAAGGTCAGATTCGCCTTCAGAAAAAATATGATAATGATTGCTATTATCCTTTTTTTTATGCACCTCTTGAAATAGAAGCTTTTGGAGGAGAGGTTATTTATAGTGAAGATGGGCCGCCAAATACCGGAACACCTATAATAAAGGACATAAACAAGATAAATCAGATTGAGCCACCATCTATTAAAGATTCAAAGGTTTTGCATAAAGTACTTTCTGCAATTCAAAAGCTAAAAGAAAAAGCAGAAGATAAAATTCCAATAATTGGAGTTGCCATGTCTCCTTTTTCTTTACCTGTAATGCAATTAGGCTTTGAAAAATATCTTGACTTATTTTTAAATAAACCGGATTTATTTGAGAAGTTGATGAAAATCAATATGGAATTTTGTGTAAACTGGGCAAATGCTCAATTAGAATCGGGTGCAACAGCAATATGTTATTTTGATCCTGTTTCATCAACTTCTATGATACCCAGAAGTTTGTATATGAAAACAGGATTTGAAGTAGCAAAGAATACGATATCAAGGATTAAAGGAGCAACGGCAACACATTTTGCTTCAGGTAAATGCATCGACATTGCTGATTTGGTACCTCAAACGGGGACAGCTGTTGTTGGGGTTAGCACAACTGAGGATATATCAATTTTAAAAGACAAGTTTAAAAATAAAGTTACAGTACTGGGAAATCTCAACGGGATAGAAATGCGTCGATGGACAACTGAAAGAACAAATGAAGTGATACGTGATACAATTCATAAAGCAGCCCCCGGAGGTGGATTCATATTATCCGACAATCATGGAGAAATACCATGTCAGGTGCCCGACAAAGTTCTTCAAGAGATTAGTAATGCTGTAAAAACCTACGGAGAATATCCTATTAAATAAGATGCCGAGTAAGCTTTGTATTTATATATGTAATTCTTTAGTTCCTGAAGTAAAATATGTATTAAAGGAACTTGACTATGAAAAGGTAACTCTGAAAAGTTATCCTGAATTTTGTGTTGGGAACAAACTTTCCGATGAATATATCAGCGAATTAGTAAAAGATGATTATGAAGAATTCTCTAAAATAATATTTTTTGTCAGTTCATGCAGAGCTAAAAAAAACAGGATATCTGAACTTCCAAAAAAAATTGAAGTAATTCAGCTTGAACATTGTTTTGAAATGATATTAAATACAGCTTCTGTTTATCATTTTTCAAAAAAAGGGTATTACATTACAACACCCGGATGGATAAAAAACTATCCCAGACATAAAAGAAGCTGGGGCTTTACAGATGAATCCGCAAGAAAGTTTTTCAATGAATCAGTAAAAAAAATATTATTCCTGGATACATTAATAAGCGATAATTATAAAACAAACCTGGATTCACTTTCAGAGTATACGGGTCTAAAATATGAAGTATTTCCTGTTGGAACAGACTATCTTAAAAAATATATTCAAACTATAATTAAAGAATGGAAAAGTGAAGAGGAAAGAAAAATACTATTGACAAAGATTTCAGAGCTCACCCGAACAAGTGCTGACTTTTCAACCATAAGCAATGAACTTAAAGATCTTGTAAATTTTACTGATGAAAATATTATTGTTGAGAAAATATCTTTTTTAGTTAATGTACTCTTTATTCCGGAGAACGTATTTTATTATAAATATGTTGAAGAAAAAGAAATTAGTCGGTCTAGTTTAAAAAAAACAGACTTCACACCTGAATTTGATAATTCAAATAGTATAAAAATTGATGTAAAATTTCAGGGGAAATTATTGGGGAAATTTATAATATATAAGGTGAGATTTGTCCAATATCTGCCTTACTATTTGGAGATGTGTGATTTAATAAGCCAAATAGCTGGTCTGTCAATTGAAAATGCAAGAAAATATCATGAACTTAATTTGAAAAACAATGAATTAGAATCAGCAAATTCTGAAAAGGATAAATTCTTTTCAATTATATCTCATGATTTAAGAGGACCATTTTCAAATGCTGTTAATATTCTTGAGTTAATGACCGATAGTTCCTATAATTTTACAAAGGAACAAATGGACAATTATACTCAGTCGTTGTATAAGATTGCAAAATCGACATACACATTACTAGAGAATCTATTATTATGGTCTCGCATTCAGCTTGGAGTAGTTAAAATTGATTTAAAACAAATTAATATCAAAGAATTTATAGGTGGATGTGATGAGCTGACCAAAGAAGCAGCTAATAATAAATCTATAAAACTTATCATAAATATGCCCGAGAACTTAATGGTAATTGCAGATGAAACAATGCTACACTTTATCTTAAGGAATCTTGTTGGCAATTCAATTAAATTTACTAATCCCGGAGGGTCAATTATTGTTTCTGCAAGAAAAAATGAAGATGGAAAAATTGAATTTTCAGTTTCTGACAATGGGATTGGCATGAATGAAGGAATATTAAGAGACATGTTCCGGTTAAACAAAAATATTGGAAGGATGGGCACAAATAAAGAACCAAGTTCAGGTTTAGGATTATTGCTTTGCAAGGAATTTGTTGAAAAACAAAATGGAAAGATTTGGGTAAAAAGCGAAGAAGGAATTGGAAGTACCTTTTACTTCACACTGGAAAACACATAAAATGAAAGATATTCTTTTCAAAATCAAAATTAAAATCCCCTCTTATTAAACAACATGAAGCCCATATTCAAAGAAGCAAACCATTTGTCGCCCGGTTTGTCGTAGTAATTCAGTTCAAGGCTTAAAGGGCCGATTTGAGTATTGAAAACAAGGGCTGCCATTCCCATAAAATGAATGTTTTTAAATATTTTATCGTCATAATATGCTTTATTAAATTCACCTATTTCAAATCTTTGTATTGGAAGAAATCCATAAAATTCGGATCTCAAATGGAAATAATCGCTTAATTTATATACAGCTTTAGCACCTCCGGCAAAATATTGATTAGCACGAAAATTCTCAATAAACATTGATTTACTGTTAGGTGTAGGTTGAAAGGCGGGAGCAGCAATAACAGTTGAAGTATAGTTATCCAAAAGCTTTCTGTTATTAAAGGTAGCTTCAAAAAGTACTCCTAATGAAAGATCTTTATAAATTTTATAATACTGATCATAAAAGGCTTGTATTTGAAAATAGCTTTGTTCTTGTTCGGATGGCAATTTAAGAGGGGCTGTTGTTCCGGGAATAAATTTTTCTGTGCCTTTAATATATCTGAAAGAAAACATTTTACGTCCTCCTTCAGTAGGGTATTGTTTATAATCATAATTTTTTTTGTCGACCCTGACAAAAGAAGAGAATGAATTAAAAGTAGTCTTGTCAAGTTCATCACCCGTTTCAATTATCGAAGTTTGATAGTACTTATCGTCAGATTTAGAAAAAGAAAATCCAAAATCAATAATACCGGTTTTTGTATATGGATAGCCTGCTTCCAATCTGAAGTTTGTTTCATTTTGGACCACATACGAAGTTCTTATGTCGCTGAATAATAAATCAGCGCTTGTCGAAAGATAATCCCAGGAGTTAAGCGTAAAATAAGAAGACAAGAAAAATGGAGTAAGAGATGGAGCATCTATTCTACCTCCTAATAAAAAAGAATTATAAAATCTTCCAAAGAAAATATTACTTGAAAAGTTTAACGAGAATCTTCTGAAAGTCTTATAATTAACCCCAAAATAACCAAATGTATTTGCACTTGTTGAAAGATGACCACCAATGTCCATGTCAAAAGGTTTTCTGGGTTCAACCTTAAGATGTAAATCAAAGAAACCCGTTCTTTGATTGAAATAAGCAAGAGGCTGAATTGATTTTATATGTTCATCGGTAATAAGTTTAAAGTAAGCATCCCTCAAATCATCCAGATCAATTATTTTATCTTTTTCTTTAATTGATTCAATGATATACTTTCTGTTAAGTTCATCTTCAACACCTTCTACCTGTATATTATTAAAGAGCAATGGGGGCTTTTTGCTATTAAACTCCTTTCTTCTTGCATAAACAGAATCAGCCGGCACCCTTCTTTTTATCATATTTTCAATAGAATCAATAGATTTTAGTGCAGTTTCATAACCTTTTATATATATATACTGCACTTTTTGAAAGTCAAGCAATCCTACATCATCGAGACTTGATTCCATTAGAATACCAAGGGAATCGGGTATTGAATAATTTGTTTTCTGAGTAACAATAGATTCTATCTGCCCGACTATATCATCCATATCGTCTTTGGCACCAATATTAGAAACTTTATGACCAATAATAATATCAGGATTGAATTCCTGAATCATAACATCCGCAGGAAAATTATTCACAATACCACCATCAAATAAGACATTTCCGTCTTTCTTAATAGGTTTAAAAACAAATGGCACAGTCATTGAAGCCCGGATAGCTTCCCCAAGGTCGCCTTGTTTCAATACAATACCTTTGCTGTGGTAAATATCAGTTGCAACACATCTGAAAGGCACCATCATTTTATCGAAATCGCCTTCGCAGGCAGCAGTTGTTTGAGCCATCAGTTGCATAAAAGCAAAGTCCATTTGCCTTTCCGGAATGAAATTCATTGGAAAAATGACTTTAATTTTATCATCCTTCTTCGTTATATCAACTTTTATCCAGTCGGGCAGTTCATCTTTCTTTTTGAAATAATACAACTCATCTTTATCCATTTTCCCTGTTGACCATAATCTGAATTCATCAGATTCAAAAAGCTGCACCATTTCTTCAGGAGAATAACCTGCAGCATATAAACCTGCAACTATGGCTCCGATTGAAGTACCTGCAACATAATCAATAGGAATATTGTGGTCTTCTAGGACTTTTATAAGACCTATGTGAGCAATACCTTTAGCTCCGCCTCCGCTGAGTACTAATCCCACTTTTTGAGAAT
Source organism: Prolixibacteraceae bacterium (assembly GCA_017998095.1). The sequence goes on from JAGODU010000175.1 coordinate 7,167, forward strand.
AACTCTGAGTAAATATGAAAATCAATAATATGGAAAGGATAATTCTAAACATTTTGGCGTTTTAAGATTCAACTTTGTGTTTTAACGATTTAAAACCCTCTCCTAGTATTTCACTTGTATCCATAACAGTAATAAAAGCATCGGGGTCAACAGAATGAATGAAATGTTCAAGGATAGCCACCTCTCTCCTGCTAACAACAGTATAAATTATTTGTTTTTCATCATTAGTATACATTCCTTTACCGAATAGATAAGTACCTCCCCTGCTAAGATCCATTAAAATTTTATCTTTAATAAGTTCATGTTCTTTAGAAATTATGAGAAGGGCTTTGTTATATCCATTACCTTCAATAATAAGGTCGATAGCTTTCCCGGTAATATAAATTACAATCCATGAATACAAAGGAATTTTCCAATCCATAAATGCAACAAGGCCAAAGAGGACAATTACAGAGTCAACAATAATCATTAACTGACCAAGTTTCCCGTTAGTATATTTAGCTATGATCATTGCAATAATGTCAGAACCTCCCGATGTCGCTCTTGATTTAAATATAAGTCCTAATCCAATACCTATCAACACTCCTCCAAAAACGCAGGAAAGCAAAACATCATCAACCAAAGGGGCATCTCCAATTTCCCGAAGCATAGTTATTCCATCAATAAATCCTGATGAAAGAACAAAACCAACTATTGTTTTAATACCAAACTTAGGTCCTAAAATTTTAATGCCTGCATAAGTAAGCGGGATATTTAATATTAATCCGAATAAACCTACCGGAATGCCATCCGGCCAGAAGGAAAAGACTCCGGGTGTAAGGTAGTGAACTACAATTGCAATACCATAAACACCGCCTGGTACAATCCTATGAGGAGTAATGAAATAAACAAAACCCAAAGCAAGGATAAAAGCACCGGTGACGATAAAGAAATATTCTTTAAACCAATTGGCTGTGAAG
>JAGODU010000176.1 GCA_017998095.1 Prolixibacteraceae bacterium
CTAAACTGATGCTGAACCTTCAGACAATTGCCGAAACCCTTGCCACAAGAACCAAAGGCAATTCATGGATACTGGTTACCTCTCAGGAAGATATGGAGCGTGTGGTCGGGGATATGAACAAGAGCCAGCAAAATGACTTTTCAAAAATTCAGGCACGGTTCAAATTGAAAATACCATTGACTTCTGCCAATGTGGATGAAGTGATTGAGAAGAGGCTGCTGAGTAAAACCGACCCTGCAAGAGACCTTCTGAAAACAGCATGGAAGAGCGAACAATCCAAGATGGAGACCCTGCTGTCATTTTCCGAAGTGGGTGTTCAGTTCAGGGGATATCAGGACGAAAAAGATTTTATCAGCAAATATCCCTTTGTTTCTTACCAGTTTGATTTATTCCAGCAATGTATCAGGGCACTTTCAAACCATAATGCATTTCAGGGGAAACATGCATCCGTTGGGGAACGGTCTATGCTTGGGGTGTTCCAGCACGTGATTCAGCAAATTGAAACCAAAGACCAGAATGCCTTCGTTAGTTTCGATTTATTATTTGAAGGCATACGTTCCACTATACGAGGCGAACTACAAAGTGCCATTATACTTGCAGAGAGACAGGTCGATAACCCATTTGCTTTAAAGGTGCTGAAGGCACTGTTCATGGTTAAGTATTACAGCAATTTTAAAACAACTGCCAGAAATATATCGACTCTGATGATTGACAGTCTTCAGGTCGATTTAAAAGAACATGACAAGAAGGTTCATGAAGCACTTGCGCTTCTTGAGAACCAAACTTATCTCCAAAGAAATGGTGACCTGTATGAATACCTGACTGATGATGAAAAGGACATTGAAGAGGAAATTAAGTCAACGGATATTGACGATGGTCAGGTAACCGACCTATTTAAACAAATCATCTTTGATTCGATTATTGGTGAGAACAAGATTCGTTACTTGGAAAACAAGCAGGAGTATGACTTCACCAGTAAAATTGACGGTGTAATATTGGGTAAGGAGAAGGAACTTACCATTGAAATCATTACACCCAATTTTCAAGACCACGACAGGGAAGATTTTTTCAAATCCCAGACCATGGGATACAACACCCTGTTGATGATGGTTCTTCCAGATGACGAACATATGCTTATGGACATCAGGATGTATCTTAAAACCGAAAAATACATCCGTCAGAACCAATCCACCACGAATAAGGATAATGTGAAACGCATTCTCTTTGAGAAGGCACAACAGAACACTATTAGAAGAACGACTCTTGTTACCCTGCTCAAAAGGCTGTTGGGAGAATCTGCCGTGTATATGAACGGCATGAAGCAGGATGTAAATGGTACTCCCGATGGTAAAACAAGACTGGTCAATGCCTTCCAGAATCTGATTAAACTGGCTTATCCGAACCTGAAGATGCTTGGTAGCACTCAATTCTCTGAAGATACCATTAAAGCCATTATCAGAGACAGGCAGGATGATTTGTTTGGAACGGATGATACAACCATGTCGGAAGCCGAAAGTGAGGTTCTGAATATTATTCATAGAAGGAAAAAAATGTCGGAAAGGACATCCCTGACTGATATCCGTGACCACTTTGCTAAAAAGCCATATGGTTGGTATCAGAATGCCGTATTCAGCATTGCAGCCAAATTGTACAAGAGAGGAAAGGTTGAACTCTCTCAGGATTCAAATCTTTTAGATGATGATGGTGCTCTGAATGCTTTCATGAACAACAGATTGTACAGCAATACCCTGCTTGAGCCACAGGTTGATTATGACCCAAGGCTTATTAAGCAACTGATGACAGTGTACAGCGATTATTTTGATGAATCCTGTCCAGCAAAAGAAGCCAAAGAAGTGGCAATTGCATTCAAGGGAAAACTCACTCAAGAGTTGGGGTGGTTAAACCAGATGCTGATGAGTAAAGAAAACTATCCATTTCTGAAAGTACTTGAGCCTGTGGCTGAATTTGTGGAGAAACTGACGAAAAAAGAATACAATTACTACCTAACCAATGTTTCAGACTTTGAAGATGACCTGCTTGACCATAAGGAAAAAACGGTTGACCCCATCAAGCGGTTCTGGCACGGAGAGCAAAAAAAGATTTATGACGGAATCCGTGGATTCTTTTCTGGTAACCAATCAAACCTTGAATATATTGAGTGTGAAGAACTGGATGTACTTCGTGAGGTAAATGACCATGAGACACCCTTTTATGGTAATCTCATCAGGGATGCAAAATTGGCAAAAGATACATTGACCAAAAAGGTTCTTGCGCAAATTGAACAAGAAAGGAAACTTACCGAAGCAGAGATTAACCATGCCATTAACCGAATCCAATCTCACGATGATTTTAAAGCACTGGATGATTTAAAGCGGGAGCAGGTTCTGAAACCATTTGAAGATGAAGCCAAGAAGGTAAAAGAACAACGATTTATTGCTAACCTCAGGGAAACACAGACAAATGTTAAAGGTAAACTTCTGGAACAACAATTAAACTTAATGGCGCAACTGGCAAACCCAATTATTGAGCCAGATAAACCAGTTTACCGTAACATTAATAATGTTAAGGTTGAATTCCCGAAAAATGAACTCAAGACAAAAGAGGACGTTGAAAAGTACGTGGACGCACTAAAAGCCAAACTCAACGAATTAATTAATGATAACAAAAGAATATCCCTTTAGACCATGAATACCAGTATACTTAAAAGATTTGCTCAAGAAGCCAGAAGAAAACTACTCGAACAGGTAGGTGCTAAACTCAATTTTGTTTTAACCACTGATTCGGCTGAATTGCGGGAGAAAACAGAGCAGTTAAAACAACTCAGGCAGGAACTTAGTAGAACCACCAAGGAGCAGTTGATTGAGAAGGTTGCCTACACATGGTTTAACCGATTAATGGCACTTCGTTTCATGGATTCCAACGATTATCAACCATTGGGGATAAGAATAATCACACCGAAATATGGATATACCACTCCAGAAATATTGGACGAAGCAAAACGAGGCAACCTCCCTGAAGAATTAAAGGTGAACCGACAGAGAATATATGATTTACTGGATAATAAAATACCAAGCACCAATCCACAGAATGAAGCCTATAAGGAGTTGTTAATTGCAACCTGTAACCATCTGCATACAACATTTCCCTTCCTGTTTGAAAAAATAAACGACTACACAGAATTATTGCTACCTGATGACCTGACCAGCGATTTTTCGATTTTAAAGGATGTGCGAAACGGTATGCCTTTGGAAGATTGCCAGAATGTGGAAATCATTGGTTGGTTGTACCAGTTCTATATTTCAGAGAAGAAAGACGAAGTATTTGCATCCAAATCAAAGGTAAAAAAGGAAGACATTCCTGCCGCAACTCAACTTTTCACTCCACGATGGATTGTGGAATATATGGTGCAGAACACATTAGGAAAACTCTGGCTGCAAAATCGTCCCAAATCCCGTTTGAGAGAGCACATGCAATACTTTTTTGAGTCAGCATCTCTTGAAGCAAAAGACTACCTGAAAATCAATTCCCCCGAAGAGATAAAATTCTTAGACCCTGCAAGTGGCAGTGGGCATATTCTTGTGTACGCCTTTGAATTACTAATTAAAATCTATGAAGAAGAAGGGTATAATATCAGTGAAATTCCCCAACTAATCATCGAAAACAACCTGTATGGGTTTGAAATTGATGAAAGAGCAGCACAACTTTCAGGATTAGCATTGATGATTAAGGCACGTGAATACCACCGTAGGGTATTTCACAAGGGACTAAAACCCAACATCCTTTGCTTTCATGATTTACATGTATCCAAAGTCGAAATCAAAGATTTGTCAAAATCAGCGCAGATTCAGGTTTCTGATGAACTGATGCACGATTTTCTATTAATGCAGCAGGCTTCCAACTTTGGGTCTTTAATCTTACCGCATGCTCATACCAATGAAATTGAACATGTTTTAAATAAATTCTACCAGTTCCTACCTAATGCAGATGTATTCCAGCGCAGCAATGTGGAAGCACTCATCGGTTCGTTGAACCAGTTACATTGGCTTGGGCAGAAACTCCATTGTGTGGTCACAAACCCACCATACATGGGGGGCGGAAATATTAATGAGGATTTAGCAGAGTTTGTTACATGCAATTACCCACATAGTAAAGCAGACTTGATGGCTTGTTTTATTGAAAGCGGACTTGCAATGCTAAAAACGAAAGGATTTATGGGAATGATTAACCAACATAGTTGGATGTTTATAGGAAGTTATGAACTTTTAAGAAGAAAACTTATTAAGAGTATTTTTTGGGACACACTTCTACATTTGGGAGCAAGAACATTTCCAGAAATTGGCGGAGAAGTAGTTCAAAATGTCACATTTACTGTTTGGAAAGAGACTTATAATTCACTTGGTACATTTATTCGGTTAGTTGACTTCAATGATTCATATGAAAAAGAAAGAAAAACACTTGAATTAGTAAAAATTCCAGATAGTAGATATCTATTTAAAATAAATCAACAAAATTTTGATAAAATTCCGACCAGTACAATAGGCTATTGGATAAGTAATAAATCCTTGGAATGCTTCAGTCAATTTAACTCATTAAGTAATATCGCTGCTCCTTCTGCGGGTTTGCAAACAGGTAACAATATTAGATTTCTAAGATTTTTCTTTGAGGTTAATTATAAAAAAATAAGTTCCACACAAAGGTATGTTAGATATAATAAGGCTGGCGGAAATCGAAAGTGGTATGGTTTAGACGAATATATAATAATATGGGAGAATAATGCCGAAGAACTGAAGCAAACAGGCAGAGCAGTCTTCAGAAACAGTGATAAGTACTTTAAAGAAAGTATTAGTTGGGGATTAATAGCAACGGGACAATTAAATACACGATACTACACAAATGCCTTCGTTTTTGATAACGGAGCACCATCTCTTATAATCCAAAATAACCTAAAATACTTTCTTGGATTGTTAAATTCAAAGGTGACAACTTATTTTTTAGCCTTGATTAATCCAACCTTGAATGCTCAAGTCGGTAATATTTCTGGTATACCAGTAAGCATCATGCATGAATCTGAAATTGACAATTTAGTTGATGAGATTATTGAAATTTCAAAATGTGATTGGAATACGCATGAAACTTCTTTTTCATTTTCAATAAATGAACTTATTAGAATTAACGGATTTGATTTATTAATTGCTTTTGAAAACTATCAACAGTACTGGAAAAATAAATTCTTTCAACTTCATAAAAATGAAGAAGAAATTAACAATCTAATAATTGGGATTTATGGCTTAAATGAAGAACTAACACCGACTATCCCTTTAGAAGAAATTACTATTCAGCAAGATGAATTGGATAGACCAGCACTTGCTAAACTAAACAAAAAACTTTTCCGTGATTCCAAAACACTTCAGGTAGAAAACTATAATGAAATTACTCTGCCTTTTGTTTCAAGCGAAATAATGGCTCAGTTTATTAGTTACTCAGTTGGCTGCATGTTTGGTCGTTACAGTTTGGATAAAAAAGGTCTAATACTTGCTAATCAGGGCGAAACCTTGGCAGATTACCTGCACAAAATTGAAAAAACTAAGAATGAATGCAATTTCCTTCCTGATGAAGATAATATCATTCCAATCCTTGATGGTGATTGGTTTGAAGATGATATCGTTGGTAGGTTCTATCATTTTTTGAAAGTCACCTATGGCGAGAAGAACTTCAATAAAAACCTGTCATTTATTGTAGAACAGATTGGGAAGGAAATTCGAAAGTATTTTTTAAAAGACTTTTATCATGACCATATCAAACGTTACAAGAAACGACCAATTTACTGGATGTTTTCTTCACCCAAGGGTTCGTTCAATGTGTTGATTTATATGCACCGTTACACACCTGATACAGGCAGTAACATATTGAACAAGTACCTCAAGGAGTTCATTGGTAAATTAAATACCCGAAAGGAACATCTTGTGCGTGTAATGGAAACTGGCTCTGCATCTGATAAATCCAAAGCCATTAAAGAAAGTGATAACATCCAAAAGATGTTGGTTGAACTTCATGAATATGAAAGAGATATTCTTTATCCTCTGGCAACAGAACGTATGGAAATTGATTTGGATGATGGGGTGCTGGTGAACTACAACAAATTCGGGAAAGCGGTAAAAGAAGTTAATGGTTTGAATGACCCTGCGACCAAGAAGAAGGTGAAACAGTTTGATTGGATTGATACATCACAAATCCGATAGTTATGGCATTACAGATTTACCATAAGAGAGCAGAAAATACCCATGAAAATGAACAATTCAGAAGAATTGCAAGGGATTTAAAACTGCTTTTTGAAAAAATGAAATGGGATGGTTTGTTGATAGGGAATCCCGATAATTCAAATTTCAGCAGGTTTAAAGCCGATGCTATATTATATTACACTAACGGATTGATAATTATAGATTTAAAGGATTACGCTGGTGATATAAAATTACCACCAAATTCAAGCGAATTTAAAACAACAAAATGGTATATTGATACAGACATAGACAATCGGAGAATTGAAATAAAAGGTGGAAGCCGATTTATTAATCCATTTAAACAACTTGAATCATATAGAAACTCATTTATTGAACTGATTAAGTCTAATTTAATTTTATCAGAGAGAATCAATTATTCCCGAATAAGTATCGTTAACGTTTTTAGCGGTCCGATTAAATTAAATATCAATACCCCTCGTGATATTCCTTATTACAGGATTGTTCAAGAATCTGATTTCCACTCTTATTTGTATGATTTCGCCAGTCCAGTTACTTTCCAAGTAGAGATTGCTAATGAACTTAACCGCACTTTCCCTTCTGAGACATGGGTGGGTGATATCCATTTTAAAAGTTCACAGGAACAGGTACACCATAATTACGAACTAATTGACGATAATTTTAAAAATGTTGTTGCTGAATTTTTACAGCAACCTGAGAAGCAAATCTTATTGATTGAATCTGGTGATGCTCATAAGCGGGATGAATGGATGCATTATTTATTAACGAATGCAATAAATTTTGATATTCCTCAGACAGAGATATGGACACATTCAACACGAATTGCCAGAAGAATCAGATTAAGGGCAGGAATCGAACCACATAGTTTATTTACAACAATTTATGGCGGGACTTCTGACAATTATTCAGAAGGTGGAAATCAAGATGATACAGTCGAAGCAAATTTAATTTCGGAAACTGAATTACCTGAACAGGTTCAAGATGTTATAGGCATAAGAAGTGATAAAGAACTTGATGAAAACTCAGTAATAGTTCTATGTGAAGCGCATCTTGTCACACGTTCACTATATCAAACAGAGTTACTTAGGTTTGGGTCAGGACGATTACTTGAGGACATGTTCACATATTTAAAACTGAATGAAACTAAAAGAAAACTGATTTGTATAGGTGACCCATACTCACTCAGTTATGGTGATGTTGATGAATCCGCCATTTCAACAGAAACCATTTCAATATTACATAAGGGAGAGATTCTGAAATTTCGAGACATAAATGATTATAGTCAAGACACAGCGATTAATAAATTAAAACTTCAAATTACATCTTCAATAGATAAAGGGTTTTTTAACAACCTCCTGTATGAATGGGATAATAAAACTCTATTCGAAGTTGACAAATCACAGGCAGAATCAACATTTCACAAGTGGTTTAAATATGCTTGCGAAAAAGAACCTGATTATTCAGTATTGGTCTTTAAGAACAAAGATGCTTTAAAAATCAGTCAGTGGATTAGGAAATTTGTTCAAAACAAAAAAGAAGATTATGCACAGGGTGATTTATTGATGGCAAATAACAGTTTTAATATACCTGATGAGACAGGTCTTTCCTATCCTCAAAGAATCCAGAATGGAATGTACTTGAGAATTGAGAAAGTATTAGATAGGCACAACGAAACCATTACTCCAAAGAACAGGCAATCGATTGTTTTAAAGTTCGTAAAACTGAATGTTACATGCCTGAGTAATGTACCAAATTTTGTGGCTGACATTTGGATACTTGAAAACTTTATGCATAATGCGTATGAATTAACTCTTGAAGAACAGGTAGCATTCAGGGTTTTTGTA
>JAGODU010000177.1 GCA_017998095.1 Prolixibacteraceae bacterium
GCAAATAACTTCGTACTTATTAATAATACTATTGTCAGAAAAACAATCTTAATCTTCATTTGTCAATAATTTATTATTATTCAATGCTTTTCAAACGAACGACCAATGAGCCATGAGCAGGTATATCTTTCTTGAGCCTTTCATCTGTTTTCCCAATAATTTTATGCTCCCATAAGTCGTAAACAGAATATGATTTTTTATGAATTTTCACATCCCTTAAGAAATACATTGTATATTTTTTCCAGTCATAATCAAGTTTCCAGACATTATTCGTTCTGTTAAGAAAACAAACTGCTACTTCTCCGTTTTCTAATGCTTTTGCCCAAATTTCATATTCCCCCATATCCATGAACTTTGTTCCCTGAACGCCCAACTTATCCTGGTTTACTGAAACAATATCCTTATTCGTCAATATTTCCTTTGTCTGGCTATCCATACTTCTAAGATCATTCCCTGCCATTAAAGGAGCAGCAAGAATTGCCCACATAGAGAAATGTGTTTTATATTCATCAAATGTCATTCCGCCGTTGCCAATCTCAAGCATATCAGGATCATTCCAATGACCCGGTCCGGCATACTGTTGTAAGCCAACTTGTTTATCTATCAAATCGAGAACACCAAGTCCTCCCCAGTCAAATTCACATTGAAAACAATCCCGAATATCGGCAGTTGTTCTCCATAAATGACCTATGCCTTCTGCCCATTCCCATGGTTTACTTTCTCCCCACTCGCATATAGAGAAGACGATAGGTCTTCCACATTCTTTCAATGCATCACTCATTGTTTTATATGCAGCTTTGGCATTCTGACCTTCATCATAGCACCAATCATACTTCAAGTAATCAACTCCCCATTCGGCATAAGTTCTGGCATCCTGAAACTGATAGCCTCTACTTCCGGGTCTTGCCTGACAAGTCATTGAGCCTGCACAGGAATACACACCGAATTTAAGGCCTTTTGAATGCACGTAATCAGCTAAAGCTTTCATACCTGAAGGGAACCTATCAGGGTCAGGAATAATATTCCCAAGGCTGTCACGACCTATCTGCCAGCAATCATCAATCACAACATATTCATAACCTGCATCTTTCATGCCGCTTGTAACCATTGCATCGGCAATTTCTTTAATTAGTTTTTCACTAACATTACAACCAAACTTATTCCAACTATTCCATCCCATCGGAGGGGTTTGAGCAAGATCTTCAAATTTTTGAGCATAAAGTGTTATTGTGAAAATAACAGCTATCAATAAAATTATAATTTTTTTCATATGTCAGTTTTTTTTTAAGTTTAATATAGTTTCCATTCAAGTATACCACTAGAATAATCAGCCTGAAATTCAACATTCATCCTCACAGCAGTAGTAATTATTTCTTTAAATGTAATAGTATTGAAATCATTAAGCGACACTCCATAATTATCCGAAGTTTCTACATTAAACCATGAACCTTTTTTATTCTTATATTGTAGGTTCCATGATTTTGGAGCAGTATAATTCCCTTCATAATGAAGTGTATTAAGCCAATAAACTTTAGATTGTCTTAATTCTACAGGATTAATAAAATCATATTGCACCCAGTTATTTTTATCATGTTTGTTCCACCATGTGAAAAAATGTTTATCAATATCAGATGATTTTTTTGGGGTAAAACCATCATTTAATCCGGGAGCCCATCCTGAAGATGAAGTTGGTGTTGCCTCAGCTTCTTTCCCTTTATCTCCTTTAGAGTATGTATTCTCTTCTCTATCAGGCACCCATACAATCATATTTGAAGCTCCTCTGTTATTCCATGCAAAATAGGGAATTGCATTAAGTTTCACAGGAATTTTCTTTACATCAGTTGAAGATTTTTCTATTTTAAAACCATCGATTGAAAAACTTACTATACCTCCAAGTTTATCATTTTCTTCTTTAACCAAAGCTTTTGATGTATCAGGAATGATTACATCAAACATCCACTCACCATTATTATCTTTATCTTCAAAACAATAAACCAGAGGTCCTCTTTGGTATGCTTTTTTATCAATATCAGATTCAACTTTTTTATTAGCACTAATTTTTTGGACATCTAAAGGAATTGAAATTTCTATTTTATCTCCTTTTTTCCATTTTTTTGAAAATATTGCATATCCGTTTTTAATTTCGGGATTTTTCTTCTTTCCGTTTATTTTAAAATCTATTGGATCAGATTTATTTTCATAAAAAGTATACAAATCAGATGGAACTACTTCATTTTTAGCCCAACCAGGTATTCTCGTCATTAAATTAAAGTTACCTGAACCAGGGTCAGAGACTTCAATTTCAATTTTTCCATTCCATGGATAATCAGTATGTTGAGAAATTAAAACTGTGTCATTTCCTAAAGGGATTTTAGCATCATTATCAACAAATAAATTTATCATTATCGTTTTTGCTCCTGTTGTATAAACATATCCTGGAATTGAGGCCATAAATCGGGTAACATTTCCGGGGCAACATGCACAACCAAACCATGGAGCACGTTCATGAGTGCTATCTGATTCCAGAGGATTATCATAGAAAAATTTATCTCCGCTTAAAGACACCCCGGATATTACACCATTGTAAAGAACCCTTTCAAGTACATCATAGTAAGCTGATTTCGGATCACTCAAAAACAATCTGTAATTCCAGTAAACATTAGAAATTGAAGCACATGTTTCACAATAAGCAGTCATATTGTTTAACTCGTAATTTGAACCAAAACCTTCACCCTGAGAACGAGAACCTATTCCACCTGTAATATACAGTTTTTTAGAAACAACATTATTCCAAACTCTTTTTGATGCTTCCAGTAATGTTGAATCATTAAGTAATGAAGCAACATCTGTTACTCCTGAATACAAGTACCCTAAACGTACAGCATGACCAACAGCTTCTTCCTGATTAACAATTGGCATATGATCCTGACTATACTGATTTAACTTATGCCCGTCACTTCCTTTACCTGTTTCATCAATAAAAAATTTTGCTAGATTAAGGTATCTTTCTTCTCCGGTAATCCTATATAACTTTACCAGTGCCATTTCAACAATAGGATGTCCTGAAGGAACTTTTTTTTGTCCTTCTCCCGGACCAAAAACTTTATCAATTAAATCTGCATTTTTAATTGCAATGTCGAGAAGATTTCTTTTACCGGTTGCCTGATAATGAGCTATAGCTGCTTCATACAAATGTCCGCAATTATATAATTCATGACTATTGATCCTATCCCATTTACCCTTGCCATACCATGGTCTCAGTCTTTCACATTTATTTGTGATACAAGTATATAAATAACCATCATCTTCCTGAGCAATACCAATCAATGAAATTATGCTGTCAAGATAATTATCAAGTATCTTATCGTATTTTACTTCCAATGAATAAGACGCTCCTTCAATTATTTTATAAACATCAGTATCGTCAAAAGGGAAATCACCCTTATGTTCCCCTGAAATTTTACCACCTGCCAATGCAAAATTGTCAATTCTTCCATTTATTTCACATTGTTTAAAAGCAGATGGAATTGAAACAGTCCTGTTTGTCTCAATTTTAGGAGACCAGAATTTATCAGTAATATGAACTGAAGTAAAAGATACAGGAACTTGTTTCCCAATATTAAATTCTTCCTTATCACAAGAAAAAAGAATAATTAGTAAAAACAATAAAGGAATATTCAACAGTTTCATTTAATGTATTTTTAGTATTAAAGAATTTATTTTACTACCCACTCATGGATTCCAGAAGAGAATTTATCTGGTAATTTAACATTAAGTCTTAATGCTGTGGTTTTAACCGGTTCAAATTCTATAATATCCCAACCATCTTTAGTTACCTTATATTGAGTTCTATTTTTAACATCAAACCATTTATTGCCTGATTGATATTGAATTTTCCATGATTCAGGAATCCTGCATCCACCAAATGGACCATCATCGAACCAATATACTTTTGATAATGAAACTGTCTCTTCTTTTTCAAAATCATATTGGACCCATTCCCATGAGTTATTCTTTGGCCACCAATGATAATAAGGACGGTTATGATCCATTGAATTCAAAGGATCGTACTGGTCAGTCAATGCTATTTTTAAAGCTGGTGAAGGATGACTAGCTGAAACCTTGCTTTTATTTGCAATTGTTGGAGCCGGCTGAGGATAAACACTTGAAGCGTCTGTAGGCAACCACACCATCATCTCCCCTGCTCCTCTGTTATTCCATGAATAATAAGGAATTAATGTTATAGCAACCGGTTCAGAATAATTATATGAAGAATCAATATTCCTGGTTACTTGTTTTGCATTTGTCTTAATAACCGTTACCCCGTTTAAAAGTTCGGAAGTATATTCTGAATTTAATTTTGGTTCTTTATCAAACATCAGGCTAAGAATATTACCATTATTATTATCAGGCCATTCAGCACAATAAACAATAGGTCCACGACTTATTGCAATTTTATTTCTGTCAGCTTCTACCTTTTCATCGGCTTTAACAATTCGAACATCCATTGGTAATTCTAATGAAACAACATCTCCTTGCTTCCATTTTCTGGAAAGATTTACATATCCATTTTCAATTTTATATTTTACATTCCTTCCGTTTATTTTTATTTTAACATTTCCTGAAGACTGATTTGCAAAAGAATAAAGATTCTCAGGAATTGCATTGTTTAATGACCAACCGGGTATCCTTATTTTTAAATTGAATTTATCTTCCTTTTCAGGGTTAACAGTTATACTTACATTACCATCCCATGGATAATTAGTTTTTTGTATCAATTCAACTTTCTTTCCAAAAAGATCCAACTTTCCGGTGTTATCTATAAATAAGTTTACATATAATGTTGATTCTGATTCAGCATAAATATACCCCGGAAGAGAAGGTAATAAACGAGCAACATTTGGAGGGCAACAAGCACAACCAAACCATCTGCCTCTATTGTGTTGCCCCATTGATTCCAGTACATTTGGATAAAAAAACCTGTCGCCATTTAAAGAAACACCTGATAAAAAAGCGTTGTAAAGTGTTTTTTCAAGAACATCAAAATATTTAGCATCACCATCAGCTAAGAACATACGATAATTCCAAATTATCATTCCTACTGAAGCACATGTTTCACAATACGCAGACATATTTGGAAGATTGTATTTCCCATTAAAACCTTCATTGCCACCAGATGCTCCAATTCCTCCGGTTACATATGTTTTTGTGCCAACAATATCATGCCAGATCGCTCTGTTAGCTTTATTATAAGATTCATCCTCATATTCAGCTGCAATGTCTGCCATTGCAGCATACATGTATGTAGCACGAACCGCATGTCCCACTGCTTCTGTCTGGTCAACCACTTTCATAGTTGATTGATTATATTCATCGCCACCAGAAACTGTACCCCTGACATCAAGAAAGAATTTTGCCAAATCCAGATAACGCTTTTCGCCAGTTGCCTTGTAAAGTTTTACTAAACCCAATTCAACTTCCTGGTGTCCGGTAAAATCTTCTCTTTTACCCCAACCGTATACCTGGTCAAGCAAATCAGCTGATTTTATTGCAACATCAAGTAGTGTACGTTTTCCTGTGGCCTGATAATGTGCAACAGCAGCTTCAAAAAGATGTCCTAAATTATACGTTTCATGACTCAGAACATGTTCCAGTTCCCATCTACTGCCTATCCAATCGTGCGAATTATCACCCTGAATTGTTCTTATTGTAAACAAATAACCATCTTCTTCCTGAGCCTTGCCAACTTTATAAATTAATGAATCAATTTTCAGGTTGAGCTTCTCATCCGGGAAAAACTGCATTGAATAACTTGCTGCTTCAATTATTTTATATATATCTGAGTCGTCAAACGGATATTCAGAACAAAATTTATTCCCTTCTGCAATTCCGCCTGCTATTTCAAAGTTTTTAATCCTTCCACTAATAGTAGACTGTTCGATTGCTATTGGAATAGTTACATCATGATTTGTCTTTATTCTTGGTGACCAAAACTGATCAGTCAACTTTACAGAAGTAAAAGGAACTGATTTAATATGACTTTCATCTTCAATTGGCGTTGATTCACACCCAGTTATGATTGAAATTGAAATAAGTATCAATATTCCAATTAACCACTTGCTTTTAAAAGTTTTAATTCTCATCATCATTATATTTCTTTTATTTTGTTTCTTTCATGATTCTAAGTATCTCTTCCAAATTCATTGCTTTATCATATAATCTTAAATTCGAGATATAACCAGAGAAGTTTTCAGAAGGTTCCCCTGATGCCCCAATTAATATCTCATCATTTTCAACAAAAAGATTAACAGGCAATTGAGTATCTAAAACACCATCAACATATACATTTTCCAACATACCATCGAAACTAACAGCTATATGATGCCATTTGCCTTTTTCAGGAACTTTACTATATGCTAAATCAAGATATCCATCTCCATGAGCAACTGCACCGTAATTACCTGTTCCATACATTAAAGCTGCATACGATCCCATTAACATATCTTCTCGGGAGTTCCAAACTATAATACATTCACCTGATTCAATTTCAGGATTGTAAACCCACGTAGAGACAGTAAATGGCGAATTCCATGCTAATGATTCAGGAGCTCTTCTTGTTAGCATTAAATTGGATTTTCCATCAAAATAAACAGCTTTAACTCCTTCAACAGATTTTATTATTGGACTTCCAGTTTTCCTGAAATAACCTTTTAAAGATCCTTTATTCCTTAATCTATTAAATATGGTATTCTCTTTTATATTTTTCACATTTAACTCCACTAAACAATTTCCTGAAGATTGAATAACTTTTATTTCTTTTTCTTCTTTGTTTGTTAGTTCAGGTACTTTAAATAAAGTATCATAGATTTTTATATTCCATACAGCAGCAAACAAACCAGGCTTTTCTGTTCCCAGAATTTTAAGACGAACAAATCTAGCCTGAACTTCATTATCATCAATCATTGGACTTCCGCATCTCCTGTTATCTGATTTATCAGAGAATAAAATCCAATTAACTCCATCTTCAGATACTTCGATCAAGTACCTATAATAAAAAACTGAATATTCAAATTGTGTCAGGATTCTTTTTATTTTTGCAACCTTCCCAAGATCAACTTCCAGACTCTGAGGGAAACTGCTATTTGCAGCTTTCCAAAGTGTACCGTTGTTGTCATCTGTTGCATTTTCAGGAGAATATTTATAATCGATTCCCTTTTTATTGAATGAATTGGGATTTGCCCTTAAATGATAAAATGATGATGCTTTTAACATGCAGCCCTTAGCAATATTATCAGGCAAAAACTGATCATGTTTTAATAACCCTACACCTTCATTTGTTGCATATACTTTCTCAATAGTTTTATCATCTGTAAATGTCATTTTATCAGCACATATTTGTCTGAACATTCCTCCTGAGCTATGTGGATTATCATGCCTGTGATAAATTAAATAATATTCATCATTATCTTTTAATACAGCGTGATGACCGGGACTATCAATGATACCATCATCATTTGACGAAAGAATAGGGCAATTTTCTCCCGGATTAAAAGGCCCAAATGGATTATCTGATACTGAATAATGAACTGCATAAGTATTTAGGCGGCAATCACCTGAAGAGTACATCAAAAAGTATTTATTATTTCTCTTTAACATGTATGAAGCTTCAAATGCTTTGGGAACTTGCGCTATTGGTATAAAAGAATTTTTAATTATTGAACTGTAATCCTTTGTACTGATTTCAACACAGCCTATACCTCCAAAAGAAGTGCACCATGTGCCAAAATAAGAATACAGGGAACTATCTTCATCCATAAAAAACTGAGCATCCAAAGCGGGCAAATGTTCTTTTGAAGTTCCAACCGGAATTACAGCTTCCCCATTTTTCAGTGGTGTCCAGGGGCCTATTGGATTATCTGAAACATAACCATATATATTACACCCAAACTGGCAATTGCCCATATAATAATAATATTTGCCATCAAAACCTTCAACAACATCGGGAGCCCAACAGTTTGTTAATCCTTCAGGCAAATCAATATCTAACTTATAGTTATACCAGTTAACAA
>JAGODU010000021.1 GCA_017998095.1 Prolixibacteraceae bacterium
CCATTACCAAATGTTCCTAGAACTTCACTTCCAGACAATGCTGATAATCCAACAGAAAAACCAATCAGCCAACTGGGATTAGTTAATATAATTGGATTAGTTATTCCATTAGAAATAACTGGGTCTGTTATTGTTAAGGTATTGTTGTTATTGTTTCCTGTATAGTGCGCACCAAAAAGATTTGCCCAAGATTCTGAATTTGCTGAATCCCACGATAAAAATATCATTAAGCCTCCTCCATTAACATAGTTTTGAACAGCCGTAAAACTCAAACCAGATGAATTGATATAATAATTTTGATTAAAAAGAACTACTAGGCTCCAACCCCCTCCTGCAATTCTTGTGTTAAAATCACTGGCACTTGAAGCAACAGTTACAGTATAACCAGCAGAAGTCAGTTCAGAAACAACTTTGTCATCAGAAAAAGCATCATCAACATACACTAATGCTGTTCCTCCTGGAGCACCTAATGCAGGTAACACACGTCCGCTTAAACCTGAAGTAAGGTAGAAGTTTGAACCTCCTTTACTGTTTTGTCCGTATGCAATGGTTAATGACAAAATTGTCATAAATAAAAAGGAAAGAATTCTTTTCATATTATTTGTTTTTAAATTAGTTTCTAGTGCAAAAGTAAAAAAATTATATTAGGAATACCTATTCAATCAGGTTTTTAGAAAAAACAGAAACAAATTCTTTCATATTATAAAACTAATAACCTACCAATTTTTAATTCCCTTTATAAAAGCTGTCAGCTCCGCTCCGTTTTTCTTATGCTGCTCTACTGAAGGATGAAAATCAGTTCCCATACCCAAATCACCTGTCTGATTCGACATTTCAAAGAAATACACATTCCCTCTGCCTTGATTATTAGCAGTTTCTGCTATATATTGCAAATAGCTCCTCACTTTTGAAAGGTCAGGCTCATTAATCATAGGACCTAGCAATAACAATATATCGGGCTTTTCATATTTAGACCGTATTGTATCTAAAAACCTGAAGTAATTACTTACATATAACGCTGAATCTCCCTTGCCAACACTAAAGTCATTGGTACCAAGGTCTATGCAAATCAAATCAGGCTTTTCCTGAAAGTTGTATAATGGAGCTTCATCATAAAGGAATATTCTTGAATATAAGTTTGTCATACAGTCGTCATTGCCATCTTCAGGACCATCCCAGTTGCGATAAATGCCTATCCCTGAACGGCAAACTGCAAAATGGCGTGCATTGAAATTCCTTGATGTGATTGCTGCATAGGTCATATAATGGTTTTCTGTTTCTGCACAGAAAGTCTGGCCCATACCTCCTTCATTACCATATCCGCAGGTAATTGAATTTCCAATATATTCAATCAGCTTTCCCCTCTTGTTTTTTATTGGTACAAGTGAAGAACCCTTATCAAGCACAAATCCAAAAAACTGAGATTTACCAAATGTAAGCTCCGTCCTTTTAAAAATTTCTATCTCATGCTCTCCATCTTTAAGACTATCAGCTATTAAATATGTCTTTTTCCCTTTGGTAACACGAATGGTATCAATAACTTCACCATCTAAAATAAGATTGTAATAGTTTTCACCCAAATCATCATCCATTATCATAGATATACTCGTCCCTGTAAAGTTTGCCCTTACAGATACTCCTGAATATGAAAACTTTGGAGCTAACGGATCTGAAAAGTCTATCCTTCCGGTATACTCAATATTTGTATCATCAGCATCTATAATTCCGGTGCTTTGATTACATCCGGTCATAATCAGTATTATTCCCAAAATAATTACAGGTAATTTCATTTTATTGATATTTTATGGTTTAAGTTTTGATCAATATTTTCCCGCTTGAATGCCCCTTACTCAAATATTCAAAAGCAATTGGCAATATCTATGCATCTTCAAAAGAAATCTCAGTATGATTGCTTTCATGTTGTTTATTGCTCTTAGTTAATATTCTGTCATATTAGTATCAATATTTCAGATTTATTACTTTGAGCATAAATCCATTATCTCTTTGTAATGATAAACATTAAAGCCGGCTACTCCTTTCTCTGATGCTTTAATCATTGCTAAAGCAACATTTCGGCCTTCAACCGGTTGAAGCTGTGAAGGGAAAAAAAACGAAACAGGCGTCATAAATATCTTTGCAAACTCTTCGGCAAACCTGAATTCACTCCTCTTCCCCATCAGCATCGACGGCCTGAATACTGAAATTGATTGTATCTTTGATTCCTTTAGAAAATCTTCAACTTCACCTTTCAACTTCAAATAAAAAGTATTGCTCTTGCTATTTGCCCCTACTGACGATACAACTGCAAAGTTCTGACATCCTGTTTCTTCGCAAAACCTGGCTGCATTAACCGGAATATCAAAATCAACCTTTCGGTATTCTGCCTTATTCCCTTTTACTTTTTTATTTGTTGTTCCTATAGCACAAAATACAGCATCACTGCCTGATATCCCTTCTTTAAACGACTTATGATCTTCAAAATCAATAACAACTACTTCTATTTTAGGATCTTCAAAAGAAACAGGTCTTCTTACCAGAAGTCTTATCTTACCGTATGCAGAATCCTTTTTTAGAATTTCAACTATGTGACTACCAATCAATCCGGTAGATCCAACCACCGTCGCAATTTTATTATTCATTTTTCTTAATTTCTTATTCTGTCTTTAAAATACTACTTCCCTTTGAAATCCCGTTTTCATTAAATGCCTCAATTGAAAAATAATAAGGCATATCTGTATTTAAACTTCTTATTTCAAGAGAAGTATCCCCATAAACTATATAGCTGCTATAAAGTTTGTTTTCTTTAGTTCCAAAACTGATGTTATAACCATCTGCCCCTTCAGTTTTATCCCATGATAAACTTACACAACGTTTGTCATCTTTATTTCGGATTACGCTGAAAGATCCCGGTTCAGAAGGACTTGCACCCTTCCCTTTTCCAAATACTCTTAATCCGCTTATAGCAAAATTTCCTCCCGGAACCTGAACATTCTTAATTCTGATATATCTGCACGATACTTTTTCATCTAGCTGAATATATTCATGTGTATTGTCAGTCATGTTTTCCGACTTATCGGCCAGCATTTTCCAATTAACCTTATCGTCTGAACATTCAATTGTATATCTGTGATATAAATCCTTTTGACGCCCAAAAATTCTGGTCCCTTCCTCTGCAAAATTTATTTGAAGTGAATACACATCACTTGTTTCACCTAAATCAATAAGAGCCCATTCATCTTTACTACCGCTTTGAGCCGACCAGTGTGTTCTGATATCTTCGTCAGTAATATTTTCCGGAGGAAAAGAATCAATTGAAGATGAAACCTCAACTTCCTTATTATAAGACAATAACATCCATCCTTTGAAGATATTTTCAGGCTTTTCAATTTTTCTTTGTGGTATTATCGTTGGATAATCACCAAATTCCGTAGAAGTGTAAAGCAAACCTGATTCATCTATGAACGTTGGGAATAAGGCTAATCTCCTTTCAAACATGTGCTTAACAGAAATGGTTATTGTTCCGATGTGCCAGTAATTACCGTATTTATCTTTGAATGTACTCCCATGTCCTGCTCCTGAAATGAAGCCTTCAGGTTTATATGAAAAAGGATTATGGGCAGAAACAGTATAAGGACCTAGTGGATTTTCTGAAACATAAACACCATCGGAATATGATTTGTATTCCGTTCCCGGACCGGCATACTGTAGATAATACTTCCCGTTGTGCTTGTTTACCCATGCTCCTTCAATCCATGGGCTTTGCCCTTTCAAAGTATTGAAGTCGCCCGGAACCTCCCAGCCAAATTTCTCTGGTTCAGGATACTTCAATTCAACAGGTTTACCTATAAATGAAAAGTTATTCTTGTAATCAACTTCTACTCCATACAACGGATTTTTATTTGAGCATCCCCAGTACAAGTACATCTTTTTATCATCATCAAGGAAAAGAGCCGGATCCCAAACAGGAATTTCAAGCGATTCAACAGCTACTTGCCATTTTCCGCTAAATGGATCACCGGTCTTGTACACAGTACTTTTCTCATTTGAAGAAGCCAGAAAATAAAGTATATCATCTACTGCCACAACAGTCGGAGCATATTCCTCAACAGGAATTTCATTCGTTTCAATAAAGGTCCAGTTTAGCAAATCATCAGAATACCAATACCCACCCGATTTTGAAGCAAAAAGAAAATATTTATCCTTATAAACAACCATGGTCGGGTCGGCAGCTTCTCTTCTTGAAGGCTCATCAAGACAAAACCTGTAACTTATATTCAAAGGATTGCAGAATGTTTTCTCTATACTTGCAGTACTCTCTTTTTTGTTGTTGCAACTGACTAGTGTTAATATTGCCAGTAGTATTATTACACTTATTCTCATCTGGTTATCTTTTCTTATATTTATTATTATTCATATCCGGTTTTCAAATAGTAATATCCGTAAAATCATTAAAATTACCAAAATCATTTGATAAAAATTATATTTTTGTATTGAACAAATAATAACGCCTTGAGAGCAATTCTTAAACTAATACTGGCATAATTAACAGCTCACAACTTCAAAAGCTGTATTTCGAAGTTTAAGTATCATTACTTGAACGCATATTCTATTATCTTTTTACTAATCATTGCATTACATGTGATATTAATTGCAATGTTATTTGTTAATCATTAAAATGAAATATTATGAAATTAAATAAAATCGAAACCATTGCCGGTATTGTATTAGCTGTTTTATTAGCAATTGTCACTCTTATGAGCAGCATGTTTTTTCTTGTAACAATTAAAGTCGGGTTCATTAACTGGATCTCATTTAATTCCTGCTCTGTAATCAGCATTTTGTACCTGATTGCACTTATTGCTTTTTTCATTACCAAAAAGGGAGCACTGCTTGTTCTGACAACCCTGCCCTTTTATTTCCTGGGAACCATGTCGATGTTTTTTATGCCTTGGAACAGCTCAATGTTTATTGCACAAATTGGTCATATTATCATGACCCTCAACATAAGCTGGGTTCTTTATCTCATCATTAAACACAAGGAATATAAAGCTTTAGCAATTGGCTTGTTTGCCGGCATGCTGATTTTTGTACCTTTTATCGGATACGTTCAGACTTATAATCAAAAACATGCGACTGAGTTGTCGGATGCTTTAAAAAGGCAGTGATATAATTTAAAAGCAAAACAATTCATAGCTATTTTATATACACCAAAACAATACCAAAGTCTTACCAAAGCCGTCTCAAATACCATAAGAAAAATTCCTTATGGTATTTGGTACCTACTTGGTACGACTTTGCTTAGTTAAAAAAGTATATAAAAAGAGGGCTGAATTTCTTCAGGCCTCTTATAATTTTCTTTGTAATAAGGTTCGTTTTAAACTTCCTATAATTTAAAACCAATTTTATAAACAATGCCCAGATATTCAGGGTAAATACCAAAGTAGCTTGATTTAATACCAATGGTTTGTTCCAGTTTGTCACCATCGTTAAAAGTAAAATCTAGGTCAAGATATAAGCCTAATCTGCGAAAGTATTTATTTGAAAACCTTTCTTCTATTACTTCAAAATTTTCATCATAAGAAGCAAGTGATCTGTATGTTTCAGAGCCAATTTGAAATGAGGGTCCGGCACTAATTGAAAGTTCAGAATAACTGTACTTTATGATTGAAAAACTTGCTCCCAATTCAAAAAAGACCCCTGATTGACTTTTATATCCGTAATGTTTATAATTATTTAGTCCAAGGGATTGAAAGAAGCTTATTCTTGGATTAACGGCAAGACGATCTAGTGCAAAGTACTTGAAATCGTTAGTGAAGTACATCCCAAAATTGCTGATATTATTTTCATTGCCTATGCCAAGACCAACAGAATATATTTTCCTGTGGAAATCATTTTGGGAAAAGCCATTGACAAGAAAACCAAATAAAAAAAGTGTTAATAAGAGGTTCTTTTTCATGTTTTGTTTTTTTAAATCATTAATAATATGCAGATTAAATATCTGCTCATTCATTAATTATTTGTACTGATAAATATAAAATTAAGTTTTATTAATTGATACATTAATTCAAAATAATGAAAAAACTATATATCAGATTAGACATCAATGAAAAAGAAAACTTCTTAATCATTAAATTAAAAGATTCCGTTACTACCCTGCCCTACTAAATAATCTCCTGATATTATTTTTATATTTGATTTTTATTTTACCACTATGACATTAAAAGAGATTAACGATTTCTGCAAAAACACAATGATCGGTTTCCTTGAAATGGAATTTACCGAATTCAATGATGATAAGGTAGTTGCAACAATGCCGGTTAACAGTAAGACCATACAACCTTTGGGATATTTATGTGGCGGGGCGTCGCTGGCTCTTGCTGAAACAATTGGAAGTGCCGGGTCGTTGTTCATGGTTGACTATAACAAGTACAATGTATTTGGAATGCAGGTTTCGGCAAACCATATTTCTTCGATCAGAGAGGGAAAAGTTATTGGAACAGGACGACTTATACATAAAGGAAAAACAACGCATGTCTGGGACGTAGAAATACGTGATGAAGCAGGAAAGCTCATTTCAGCAGCCCGGGTGACAAATGCTATTGTTGAAAAGAAATAAAGATGAACTTCTCAGGAGCACTAAATGAATGTATTATAAAGAATCTTGTATTTGCTGCTTATCGCTTGCCTCATTCAGATTCCGTTAGACTTGTAATCCAAAAGGATAATACCATTCATAAAGTCAATGTTACCTCCGATATTTTTGAGGAATCAGGATTTCTGGCAGTTCCTTTTCATGAATCAGAAATCAATTACAGTTTTATAATAAAGCCCGACTTAAACTATTTAAGTACCGATTATATTGACTTTGAAGATCTTATTAACCTTAATCCTTTTCCTGAAGAAAACCCTGATTTCAATAACGGTAAAATCAATAAAGCTGAATTCCTTTCTAATGTTGAAAAGATAAAAGCTGCTATCAATGAAAAGAAATTTGAGAAAGCAGTTATATCAAGGATTAAAATAATTGAAAAGGATTATTACGATAAAATCACTGATATTTTCATGTTGCTGACCACTTCTTATCCAAATGCCTTTGTCTATATGTTCAATGCAGCAGGTCATTTTTGGATGGGAGCAACGCCTGAGCCTCTTATCTGCTCGGACAAAAACCAGCTCACGACTGTGTCTCTGGCAGGAACGAGGAAGTATAATCCGGAAAACCTTAATCTTCCCAACTGGAGCAAAAAAGAACGAATTGAACAGGAACTGGTAACCCTTTTCATTGAGGAATCGCTGAAAAACCTGAACATAGAATTAACTCAAAAAAACGGGCCATATACCAAGAAAGCGGGCAATCTGGTTCATTTGCGGACAGACTTCACATTCAAGCTAAAAGGTGTAAAAGACAAGCTGGGTGAGCTGGTACAGGAGTTACATCCATCGTCGGCAGTTTGCGGCTTGCCGAAAGTTGAATCTATGGAATTTCTTTTAAAGATTGAAAAGCATAACCGAAGCTATTATTCAGGAATTGTCGGACCGATAAACCTTGATGAAAAGATACAGCTCTTTGTAAACCTACGCTGTATGAGGATTTTTAAAAAAAGGCTGATACTTTATATTGGTGCCGGGATAACAGAAGAATCGGTTGCCGAGGATGAATGGGCAGAAACAGAAATAAAATCAGAAACACTGCTATCCATAATCCATAAAGTATGATATTTGTACTATGCTTAGCCATCTTCAACATATAAGCGATCTCACTGAAATATGTTTCCTCAAGGGAATAAAGCATGTAGTAATCTCGCCGGGATCGAGGAATAATCCGCTTATCAGATCTTTTGCTTCAAATAAAAACTTTTTGCTTCACAGCATTGTTGACGAACGGTCAGCGGCTTTCTATGGGTTAGGATTATCATTGTCAACAGGTCAGCCTGTAGCTTTGATTTGCACTTCGGGGACAGCTGTATTAAACTATTCTCCGGGACTTGCAGAAGCTTATTACCAGCACATTCCATTAATAGCAATTACTGCCGACAGACCTGAAGAGCTTATAGATCAGCAGGATAATCAAACAATCAGACAAAAGGAAGTGTTCCGAAATTTTGTAAAGGGGAGTATATCTCTTAATCAGCCTTCAGAGCTACAAAC
This sequence comes from Prolixibacteraceae bacterium, assembly GCA_017998095.1. The sequence continues at coordinate 8,149 of JAGODU010000021.1, forward strand.
TGAAAATGAAGAACAAAACAGTTCGATTGATCAAGTCATCAACCTCGCTTTATCAGGAATTAAAGGGCCTGTTCATATTAATGTTCCTGTAAGGGAGCCATTGAATTTGCCAATCCCTGAATCATCAAATCCAATAATTATAACTCATCCTGAAAGCCGGGAGTGTATTATTCCTGATGAATTCATTGAATGTCTGGATAAGTCTGAAAAGAGGATGATACTTTGTGGTCAGGATATACCTGATAGCAAGCTTAATGAATTTATAAGCCTGTTTGCAAAAAATGGAAGAGTGGTTATCATTTCGGAGCCGATCTCAAATATCAGTTCAGATAAAGTTTATAGTCATCCTGACCGCATATTTGCCGGAACTGAAATAAAAGACGATCCTGAATATCTGCCTGAAATGCTTATTTCATTTGGCGGGCATATCATTTCCAAAAATCTAAAAAAATGGTTGCTGCTGCATAAAGAAATAAAGCACTGGCGGGTGTCGGTTGAAGACGATGGTATTGATACATATAACAATCTGAAAGGAAGGGTATTATGCAAACCATCTGAGCTTTTTACGAACCTTCCTCGTCCTGATTTAAAGTATGATGAAAATTACATCAATAAATGGAAGGCTTTAAATGAGCAACGAAAGCAAAGACATACTGAAATTCTAACAGATATTCCCTGGTCTGATTTATTTGCCTTCAGGATAATAATGGAAAATCTGCCCCAGGGATGTGTTCTTCATCTTGGCAACAGTTCTCCGGTAAGATATGCACAACTTTTCGATACAAATATGTGCAAAGGAATTTACTGTAACCGTGGGGTTTCAGGAATAGACGGGAGTCTTTCAACAGCAGCCGGATTTGCATCAGTATCAGAAGAAATAAATATACTAATAACAGGTGACCTTAGCTTTGTTTATGATTCAAATGGTCTGTGGAACAGAAACTTATCACAAAATCTGAGGATAATTGTAATCAACAATCAGGGCGGAGGAATTTTCAGGCTTATTTCAGAAGATACTGAAGAAGAATATTTTAAAAACTATGTAGAAACAAAGAATAATGTTAATATCCAAAAGATAGCTGAAGCCTATGGTATTGATTATTATTTTTGTGACAATAAAAGCAATTTGAAAAAGACCTTTTTATCATTCCTGAATCCGGGCAAAGGGATTTCGCTGCTTGAAATCAGGACACCGAAGCTAAAGAATGCTGAAGTGTATCATGAGTACTTTAAAAAGTTAAAACTATAATTTGAATATGAGCGCAATAAGAAACTGGGAAACCATAAAGCAATACGAAGAAATCAAATTTGAATACTTTGAAGGAATAGGAAAGATAACTATCAACAGGCCAAGATACCGTAATGCTTTTACACCTGACACAACAAAGGAAATGTGTGAAGCAATGGTAATTTGTCGTGAAAATCCGGATATAAGTGTAGTTGTAATAACGGGTGAAGGAGACAAAGCATTTTGCAGCGGGGGAGACCAGAACGTAAAAAGTACGGCAGGCTACATCGGAAAAGATGGCGTACCACGCTTAAATATACTTGATATGCAAAAGCTCATCCGTTCGATACCTAAGCCTGTGATAGCCATGGTTAACGGATATGCAATAGGAGGGGGTCATGTTTTGCATGTAGTATGTGATTTGAGTATAGCTTCAGAAAACGCAATATTCGGGCAGACGGGGCCAAAGGTTGGAAGTTTCGATGCAGGCTTTGGGTCTTCATATCTGGCAAGGGTAGTAGGGCAAAAGAAGGCAAGGGAAATTTGGTTTCTTTGCAAACAATATTCAGCAGCAGAGGCATTAGAAATGGGACTTGTAAACAAAGTTGTTCCGCTTGATCAGCTTGAAGACACGGTAGTTGAATGGGCGCATAAAATGATGGAACATAGTCCGTTAGCCTTAAGGATGATAAAAGCAGGGCTTAATGCAGAGCTTGATGGGCAGGTAGGAATACAAGAGTTGGCAGGGAATGCAACAATGCTGTATTACATGACAGAGGAAGCACAGGAAGGAAAAAAGGCTTTCCTTGAAAAGAGAAAGCCTGATTTTAAAAAGTATCCTAAAATGCCTTAGTAAATATTTTACTCAATAACTTCAACAGTCATTTTAATATCCTGAAGGGGGCGGTCGCCGGAAGCAGTTTCAACAGCTGATATTGAATCAATAACATTCAATCCGTCAATTACTTCACCAAAGACAGTATAAGCATCATCGAGGTGAGGAGTACCCCCGATTGTTGTATAAGCTTGTCTTCTTTGTTCGTTTACGGTAAATTTAGAAACATCCACTTTCTTTTCAGCTTCAGTTTGAAAAGCATTGACAAGCAAATCGAGGCTGTCTTTTTTATTTTCATTTTGCAACCTGTTGAAAGTAGATTGATTTTCCTTCACCATCTTCATCACTTCAGTTCTGACGGCCTGATATTTTTGTTTATCGATAAACTGTAATAATTCAGGATCCGTCCATACTTTACCTTTAACAAGATAAAACTGAGAGCCGGAAGATCTTCTTTCGGGGTTAAAAGAATCGCCGGTACGGGCAGCAGCAAGAGCACCTTTCTTATGGCAAAACTTAGGGTTTATTTCAGCAGGGATAGTATATCCCGGGTCACCTGCACCAAGCTGTACTCCGGAAGGAGCATTCTTAGATTTGGGATCACCGCCCTGAATCATAAAATCTTTAATAACACGGTGGAACAAAAGATCGTTATAAAAACCTTCTTTGGCAAGTTTTAAAAAATTATCACGGTGTAAAGGTGTTTCATTATAAAGCAAGACAGTCATATTTCCATATTTCGTCTTAATAACAACTTTCTTTTCAGACTCCTGGGCATTTACAATGTTACTACATGAGAAAAGAATCCCAATCAAAAGAGTAATGCCGGTAAAAGATTTTATATTCATTGTCATCAATTTTTAATAGTGTTCATTGTAAAGTTAAGTTGTAAAAATACAAAAAAACAGAAGCTAAAACGATTTACAATAACAGATGTAAATATGAATAGTAAGTCATTATAAAGCAGCTAGTCCCAATTTAAAATTTACTTTCAAAAAGAAAGGTATATTGTTAAATTATTGAAATAAATTTATAGTTTTGGTTGTTAAATCTTAAAAGCCTTGAGAAAATGATAATAGAGGATATCGTTGTTAATGATTCAATCTTGCTTAAGATAATATCAGTACTAGATTATAAAGCAATATATTACGGAATAGATCAAAACCGGGCATTTTTAAGAAAATGGCTTCCGTTTGTTGACATGACAAAGTCGGACAAAGACACATTGGCATTTGTAAAATCGATAGTAGATGATGTAGAAAGAAGGCAGGAAGTTTTTACGATATGGTATGAAGGAGAATTTGCAGGATTGTTAGGATTAAAAGAGATAGATTATCTGAACAGAAAGCTTGAAATAGGGTATTGGTTGATTGAAAGATTAACGCGAAAAGGGATAATGACTCTTTCAGTAGAAAAGTTGATTGATTTTGTCTTTGAAAAACTAGAGATGAACAGAATTCAAATAAAATGTGCTGTTGGCAATAATTCAAGTTCGGCTATACCAAAAAGGCTGGGATTTCATTTCGAAGGCATTGAAAGACAAGGAGAAAGACATACAACAAAATATCTTGATATAGAAGTTTACAGCCTTTTGTCAAAAGAATGGAGAAACATTCTTTAATCAATTCATTATGATTGTTCATTGCTTAAAAATGAACGTTCGTCAAAGAATTATTAACTTTCATAAAATAGAGGTAAAATACTTGTGAAAAAAATTTTTTTTTTTCATATTTTTGTTATGCTTAATCAAAACCAGTTTAATTTTCTCTTTTCCAACCACACACCCCAAGCGCACAAGCTTAACTTCAGCCGGGAATCCCCAATTTCCGGCTTTTTTTATGTGATTTTTATAAGGATATTAAAAATTTGGACAGTATCTCCCTTTCTAAGTTTAGCTCTTTTTCTGAATTCAGGTTCGCCATTATGAATAACTTCACCTTCATCAACAAAAAGTTTAGCCTGACCGCCAGATTCAGCAATTCTTAAAACCTTTAAAAGTTTAATTAACTCAATAAATTCACCCTCGAGCTCGAAGGTTAAGTTATTCATTTTTTGATTTTTCATTCAATTCCTTTATTTTTTTTCCTGAAAACCCTTTTATCACTTCATCATAAGAATGGTCTATCCACTCACATAATAGTTTATCAGGAACTAATTCATTGATGGAAATAGTGTTCCAGTATTTTTTATTAAAATGATAGCCGGGAGTAACAAAAGAAAATCTTTCTCTCAAATCTATTGCTTTTTCGGGATCACATTTTACGCTTATTGAAAATTCACTTACAAGATCAGTCAGAAGGAACATTTTCCCTAAAACTTTAAAAACCAGAGTAGATTCATCGAATGGGAAACACTCTTCAACACAAGGTTTGGAAATACAATATTCTCTTAAAGATTCAATATTCATATTCGAAAGTTAATGTATAAAATCAGAAATCACTTTATCAGAAATAAAAAAACCTTTTTTTGTTAGTTTTATAATATTATCAACTTTCTCAATGTATTCTGAATCAATATATTTTCCTAAAATTTTAATTACGTGATTCAGATATTCTTCACCATAATTATCACTGATGAAATTTAGGTCTATTCCCCATATCGTTCTAAGAGAAGTAAGAATATAATCGTTGAATTTATCATTGTCAGAAAGTTTTTCCTTTTCAAAATAAGAATCTTTTAAAAAGTTTGATTTTAAATACTTCTTAAGGGAGGATATGTTCCATTGCCTTGAATTGCCGTTAAAAGAATGTGCTGATGGACCTAATCCGAGATACTCCTGTTGTTTCCAATATGAAGAGTTGTGTTTTGAAAAATAAGAATCTAGAGCAAAATTAGAAATCTCATAATGAATAAAATTGTTAGAAGCAGCTTGTTCAATTAATTCATTAAATTGATTAACACTCACTTCCTCTTCAACTTCCGATATTCTTCCTTTTTTAAGGTCTTCGAACAAAGCAGTTCCTTCGTGATAAGTAAGGTGATAAGCAGAAATGTGTTTTATTCCGGAATGAAAAGCAATATCAAGATTCTTCTTCCATTGATCCACGGTCATTCCGGGAATGCCGTAAATCAGGTCAATGCTGATATTATCAAAACCTGCTTTCTGTAGATTTTTAATTGCATCAGCAGCCTGACCGGAGTTATGACGTCTTCCCAGAAAGTTAAGGGTATCATCATTAAAAGACTGAACACCAAGACTAACCCTATTGATTCCTGTTGTTTTTAAGGATTCAATATAAGCAGGATTAATATCATCGGGATTCATTTCAATAGTAATTTCTGCATTTCGGTTAATCTTAAAAACAGATTTAACAGCAGTCAGAATTTGCAATATTTGAAATGCAGATAAAAGAGAAGGAGTACCCCCTCCAAAATAAACCGTTTGAACATATTCATCAGAAAGATAGTCACGCCTGAACCATAATTCTTTTTTAAGCATAGAAATGAAATTGTCAATTTCTGCAACTTCAGTTGATTTATAGAAGTCGCAATATTTACATTTCTTCAAACAAAATGGAATATGGATGTATATTCCTGACATAAAAATAAATTTTGGTTTAATTCCGTTATTAATATACTCAAAGTTTGATTTATCTCGTCAATAATATTCATTTTTGTGAAAAAAATAAGGCAGTAAAATAATGATACGAAAATATATATTTTCATCAGTATGGCTTGGGTTAATGACTTATGCATCATTATCTCCTCCACAACAATTACCTGATTTCATACTTTTCGAACATGCCGATAAAGTAATACACTTTTTAATGTATTTAGGGTTAGTCTTCTTTTTGATACCTGTGTTTGTAAGAAATAAAAAATATTCAAAAAGCTATATAATATCAGTTTCTATTGCTTTGATAATTGGAATAACCTTTGAGATATTACAGGCAAAGGCAACACAGAGCAGGTCGGGAGATATATATGATGTTTTAGCCAATTTTGCCGGAGGACTTATGGGGGTTTTGATATATCAGCTAATAATAAAGGGAAGGAAATTGGAAAAATTCCTTTTTAAAATTTAATATCTTCACCTGATTCGTCAAAATCAAGGATAATATCTGCCAGGGTTGTACTTTTATAAAAGTTAATCAATTCTGTTCTTTGCGAGCCAAACCTCTTATGCATCGGGCAGCAAGGGACCTCATCATCAAAGCACTTGCAGGTATCGAGGCGAACGATGCAGCTGCAGAAATAACTTTCGCCATCAACATCAATAATTATATCATAAAGAGATATATCCTCAGGTTTACGTCCAAGAGAAAATCCGCCGTGAGGTCCTTTAACAGAAGCCAGGATATCATGACGGGCAAGGTTTTGCAGAATCTTACTAAGAAAAGGAGCAGGAACGCTAATTTCTTCAGTAATTTGTTTTATACCTATTTTTTGATTTGGTCCTGAATGTTTTGCCAGGTATATTAAAGCTCTGATAGCATATTTACATGTGTTTGAAAGCATTTGATTCTTATTTTTTAAGAGGTATTTTATTAATTCTGGTTAAGTGTCTTCCGCCTTCAAATTCGGAATTAAGAAAAGCATCAACAATAGCAATTGCCTGTTCATCAGTTACAAAGCGGGCAGGGATAGATAAAATATTTGCATCATTATGCTGTCGGGCGAGGGCAGCAATTTCAGGAATCCAGCAAAGAGCAGATCTTATACCCTGGTGTTTGTTAACAGTCATGTTAATTCCGTTTCCACTTCCGCAAAGAGAAATACCAATTGGAAAGTCACCATTTTCAACAGCTTCTGCCATTGGATGTGCCCAGTCTGCATAATCTGAACTTTCGGGAGAATAAGCACCAAAGTCTTTAACTTCAATTCCAAGTTTTTCAAGGTATTTAATAACTACTTGTTTCCTTTCCCATCCTGCGTGGTCTGAAGATAAAGCTATTTTCATTTTTTTCATTTCAATTTTTTTAAACAATATTATAAAAATCAATTCAATTTAAATATCCTTTTAAAGTCATTTCTCTCTTTGAAATAAATAACAACAAGAAAAACAATATTAAGCAATATAGATAAAAGATAATGAGGAGATCCCGGTTTTCTAACTGACCAATAGATAGCGAACAGAATCAGGCTAAGGAATAAATAAAACCCAAAGTTTTTAAGATCATATTTAATAGGGTAATATTTTTGTCCAACTATATAAGAAGCAACGGTCATTACGGCAAAACAAACCAATATCGCGATAGCAGAGCCATAATAGCCGATTTTTGGGATTAAAATAATATTCAGGGCAATTGTTATTACAGATCCCAGAATGCCAAAATACGCCCCGTAAATAGTCTTGTCGGTCAATTTATACCATAGCGACTGTGTAAAAAATATTCCCATAAAGAAGTTAGCCATTAAAACTATTGGTATTATTCCGGCGCCTTCCCTGTAACCACCTTGGTTAATGCCCATTACCAGGTCTGTAAATGTTGACATTCCCAGAAAGATAACAAGTCCCATAATTGAGAAATACTTCATAATAATGACATACATATCTTTAGTGTCGTTATCTTCTTTCTGAGAAAAAATAAAAGGTTCGAAGGCAAAGCGGAAAGCCTGGATAAACATATTTAAAAGGACAGCCATTTTAAAAGCTGCGGCATAAATACCAAGTTGTTTTAGGGGGTCGGCTGAATCCGGCAATAAATTAGGAATTAAAATTTTGTCAATATTTTGGTTAATCATTCCGGTGACTCCAACAATAAGTATTGGGTAAGAATACTTAAACATCTTTTTAAATAAAGCGGTATCAAAATTCCATTTAACCTTGAATTCCGGAATCTGCAAAGCAAGTGTGACAACAGAAGATATTAAGTTTGAAAGAAAAATATATCCAATGCCAAAGTCAGGACTATAAATTTTAGAAATAAATGAATCAGGGAAATGTTTTAACAGCAATGGGCAAAGAGACAAGAAGAAAAGGTTAAGTAAAATATTTACCCCAATATTAACAAACTTTATTACAGCAAATTTTATTGGTCGGTGTTGTAATCTGAGTTTAGCAAATGGGATAGCAGAAATGACATCAAGGCTTAAAGTTAATCCCATAATCATGATATAGTCGGTCCTTCCGGTCATTTGCATCATATCAGCAAAGTTGCCCCTGAAAATGAATACAGTCAGCATAAAGAGGAAGGTAGAAACCGATAAAGAAATAATAGAAGTAGAGAATACTTTGTTTTTATTGTCTTCTTTAGAAGCAAAGCGGAAGAATCCTGTTTCCATGCCATAGGTAAGCAAAACAAATAAAAAGGAAACCACGGCATATACGTAATTAACTTTTCCTAGTTCAGCCTGATCTAAAAATATATAAGTCCAGTATGGATTAAGCCACCAGTTTAAGAAGCGACCAATAATGCTTGGCATTCCATAAATTGCAGTTTCTCCTGTTAATTTTTTGATAGCTTTCATTAATTTACTTTCTTCACAAAAGATTTTTTGCAAATTTTACCATAATAATTTGAAAAAAGAAGAAATGATCAAATACTTAATGCTTTTATTTTTTTCTTTCATTCTGATAGTATCAGGGTGTAGCAATAAATCAACATCAGGCAGAAAACCTGTAATCAACATTGAGGTTACACCATCTAATACCATACTTAAATGGGGAGAATCATATATAATCACACTTGAATCGAAGGTTAAAAAAATGAAGATTAAAAAAATGGAACTTTATTTGAATGGCAAACTCATTAATTCGGTTGATAAAGAAACAATGACAGTAACAATTAATTCAAAAAAATACTTACCGGGAAATACATCAATAAAAGTAGAATCAACTAATAGCGAAGGGATAAAGGGTATAAATTATTCTAATGTGATAATTGCATCAGATATAAACCCGGAAAAAACAGGATATCAGGTTATAGGAACACTAAACCATAGCGTAAAAAATTTCACAGAAGGCTTTGAATTTTATGGTGATAAGTTATTTGAAAGTACAGGAAATCATGGTGAGTCATATATATATTCATATAATCCATCAACAGGAAAAGAAATAACTTCATTAAAACTTGATAATGAATATTTTGGAGAAGGAATAACTATTTTAAATGATAAGATATATCAACTCACATATAAATCGAAAAAGGGATTTGTATATGATGTAAATACGTTCAAAAAATTAAAGGAGTTTACTTTTTCATCAGAAGAGGGGTGGGGAATGACCAATGATGGAAAGAACATAATAATGAGTGATGGTACATCCAAAATACACTTTATAAATCCTGATACTTTTGAAAGAATAAAATCAATAGAAGTTTGTGATAATAAAGGAATAATATCAAATATAAACGAATTGGAATATGTTGATGGAGTTATCTATGCAAATATTTGGATGACACAAACTATTTTAAAAATTGACGCCCAAAATGGGAGAGTATTGAAGATCATCAATATGAGTGGTATTCAAAGTCAATTTGATCAAAATAAAATAGACGTATTAAATGGTATAGCATTCAATAAAAAAGAAAATATATTCTATGTAACAGGAAAGTATTGGCCAAAAACTTTTAAAGTAATTTTCAAATAAAAATCAGAAAAGGGAAGGGCCTTCAAAATCAATTTTTGTTTTTCCAAGATGTTTATATGCAATTTCAGTTGCCTCTCTACCACGGGGAGTTCTTTTAATAAAGCCTTCTTTAATTAAGAATGGCTCATATACTTCTTCAATAGTTCCAGGATCTTCACTTACAGCAGTAGCAATAGTATTTAAACCAACCGGACCACCTTTAAATTTATCGATAATAGTTGAAAGAATTTTATTATCCATGTGGTCGAGACCAAAGGTATCAATATTCAAAGCATCGAGGGCATATTTAGTTATTTTAAGGTCAATAGAACCATTTCCAATAACCTGAGCAAAATCTCTTACTCTTCTTAATAGAGCATTAAGAATACGTGGAGTTCCTCTGCTTCGTCGTGAAATTTCATGAGCAGCATCATTATCAATTTTTATTTCAAGAATATTTGCTGATCTTTTTATAATAGAATCAAGAATATCTGTATCGTAATATTCGAGGTGAGCATTAATTCCAAATCGTGCTCTGAGAGGAGAAGTAAGTAAACCGGATCTTGTTGTAGCACCTATAAGAGTAAAAGGATTAAGTTCTATTTGAATAGAGCGGGCGCTTGGTCCTTTATCTATCATTATATCAATTTTATAATCCTCCATAGCTGAATACAAATATTCTTCAACCACCGGGCTAAGTCTATGTATTTCATCTATAAAAAGAACATCATGGGGTTCCAGATTAGTAAGGAGACCGGCAAGATCAGCAGGTTTATCCAAAACAGGACCCGAAGTAATTTTAATACCAACTCCCAGTTCGTTTGCAATAATATTTGAAAGGGTTGTTTTACCGAGTCCCGGGGGTCCATGAAGAAGAACATGATCAAGGGCTTCTTCTCTTTGTTTAGCGGCAAGAACAAATATATTAAGATTATCAATGATCTTTTTCTGACCATTAAAATCATCAAAAGACAAAGGCCTTAACCTTCTGTCAATTTCTTTATCAGATTCTGAATATGAATTTCCTCTTAAATCGAAAGTATCGGCCATCATTAAATTGTTAATGGCTCAAAGATATGAACTTAGTCAATAATATTCAATTCTTTAAAGATTTCATTTAATCTATTCATATCAAAAGGTTTAGCCATGTATTCGTCCATACCTGTAGCTAAACATTTGTCTCTGTCATTATCTAAAGTATTAGCAGTAATAGCAATAACAGGAGTATGATTTTTAGATGGAGTTTCTTTTTCAAATTTTCTAATTTGAGAAGTAGCTTCAAGACCATCCATCACCGGCATCATAATATCCATTAATATCACGTCATAATCTTTCTCACGGTACTTGTTCACAGCTTCCAATCCGTTGTTGGCGATATCAACCTCGTGATTGAACTTTTTCAAGCTGAATGTTGTAATACGTTGATTCAGAATGTTATCTTCCACCAACAAAATAGATAAATTTTCTTTCATAGCTTAATATTCTCACTCTCTCAAATTAACAAAAAGCATTTGCAAATATATAATTTTTAATCAAGTTTTTTAATTGAATTTATTTATGATACTATGTTGTTAATACTGTTGATATCTTTTTCATATAATTTACTTACATATTTTTAAAAGAATAAGCACAGTTTTCAATATAGTTTATTTTTATAATAAATTGAAATTCAATTATATAAAAATATTTTTCAACAATTGTTTATATCAAAAGAAATTCTTTTTTATTTTTTAATCTTGTTAATTAAATATTCAAAATTGAAAAGAAATTCTTTATTTTTTTTGTATTAATTTTTAAAAACAACTTCTTTAATAAATAAAATTAGAAAATCAAATTTTGTTTCCAAAAATAATAAGTTATAATTTACTATTTATTAACAGGTAAATAACAACTTAATTTTTTTACAAACGTTTGTTTTGGATAGACTAATCTTAATTATTTTGATTTTAAGAGGGTATATTTGTAAAAAAAAATTTAATGACAGAAAGTTACAATATTATTGAAGAAAAGCTCACTCAATTTACGAGAAAGTTTTATTTAAATAAAATAATAAAGGGATCAATACTTTCATTAACAGTAATTTTAGTATTCGGTTTGTTATTATTAATACTAGAATATTTTTTTTATTTTAAAACATATCAAAGAGTTTCCATCGTAATTATTTTTTCAACTTCGATATTAGGCACTGTATTATTTTTAATAATTATACCATTACTTAAATATTCAGGATTTTTAAAAAGGATAAATAAGAATGTTATAAATGATATTGTTGTTAGTCATTTTCCAGAAATAAAAGATAAACTTTATAATATTATAGAACTTAACGAAAAAGGATACAAGGACATTTATTCAGAAGAACTAGTTGTAGCCAGTATAAATCAAAAGATAGATGAAATAAAAAAATTCAGATTTTCTGAAGCTATTGATATTAAGAAAAACATAAAATTATTTTATTATTTATTTTTTTCTGTTATAGTTATCTTATTAATATCATTTATTTCTCCTCAAGTAATAGTTAAACCTTCTGAGAGATACATACATTTCAATAAAGAATATGAAAAACCATCACCATATACAATAACAATAATAAATGATACATTAAAATTAGGAAAGGGTGATGATTTTACTATTAATGTAAAAATAGAATCAAAAAAAGATTTTGAGAATTTATTTATATGCATAAATGACAATAAGTTTTTAATGAAAAATGATTCATTAAATATTTACTCTTATAAATTAAGTAATGTTAATAATGATATAAAATTTAATTTTTTAGTAGAAAACTATTATACAAAGGAATATTTTTTGGATGTTCTTGAAAAACCAGGTATTTCTGAATTCAAAATTAAATTATTAAAGCCGGATTATACATTAATGAAAGATGAAGAATTTCAAAATCTTACTGAAGTCATTATTCCTGCCGGTACTGAAATTATTTTTGAATTTAATACATACGAGACAGATTCATTATTTGTGCATGGAATAGATAATTTCAATAAAAAAGTAGAGAGATATAAGAAAAACACTTTTACATTTAAAAATTCATTTACAAAAGATTCAAAATTTTATTTGTCATTAAAAAATTCAGGGTTTTTACTTGAAGAATTTCTTTATTTTAATATTAAAGTAATAAATGATGATTATCCCCTGATAAGTGTAAGTTCAATAATTGATTCAATTGATTTTACTAAAGTATATTTCAAAGGAAATGTTAGTGATGATTATGGTTTTTCAAGATTAAATTTTGTAACTAAAATTTCTGATAAAATTGATACTATCCAAGAATTAAATATTTCTAAAAATCAAAACGAGCAGAGTTTTTATTTTGGCTATGATTTTAACAGGTATAAATCAATTGATAAAAAAATTGAATATTATTTTGAAATTTTTGATAATGATATAATTACAGGACCTAAATCTGCAATTAGTGAGATTTTTTATTTTTCTTTCCCTGAATTTGAGGATGTTTTAGATTATCAAGATAAACAATTAAATGAAATTGAAAATATACTTACACAGAGTATGAATTTGAATGATGCTTTAAAAAAGGATATTTTTTATTTAAAAGAGAAAATGATTAATTCTGAACTTTCTGCCTGGGAAAGAAAAGAAATTTTCAGAGATATTTTAAATAAAAAGGAACTTCTTGAAAAAAATCTAGATAATATCAAAGAAAAGAATGCTGAATTGAATAATTATCTTGAATCTTTTACCGATCAAAACGAAGACATACTTGAAAAGCAAAAGTTACTTCAGGAAATGTTGGAACAGGTGTTTTCCGATGATTTAAAGAAGATGTTAGAAGAGTTTAATAAGATGATGAATGAATTCAATAATGATAAACTAAATGAGATGAATGATAAACTCGACATTTCATTAGAAGATCTTTCTAAACAGCTTGATAGAAATATTGAATTACTTAAGAAAATGCATATTGAGCAAAAGTTAGATTTATTATCAGAAAATCTTAAAAAGCAAATCAAAGAAAATGAATTAATTTCAGATAAACTTGATAATGGAATTAAGCCTCAGGAATTAAAAGAAAAGGAAGAATCTATAAAAAATGAAATTGAGAAAATTGAAAAAGAGTATAATGACATAAAAAATTTAAATGAAGAATTAGAAAACAAAATTAATTTATTTGAATTTTCAAAAGAGTTTAATGATATAAAAGATGAATTACAGAACTCTATTTTAAATATGGAAAAAAATAATAAGAAAAAGAGTTCTGAAGCATCAAAAAAAGCTACTGAAAAGATGAAAAATTTATCATTTATGATGCAACAAATGATGGATGAAGCCTTTAAAGAAGCTAATATGGAAAACATATCTGATTTAATGCAAATACTTGATAATCTTGTTACATTTAGTTTTAATCAGGAAAGCATAATAGTTAAAGATTTTAATCAGGAATTTTCACCCTTGCTTTATGGAAAGCAAAAGAAAGTTGCCGGAGATTTCGAAATTATTAAAGATTCTTTATATGCTTTAGCTATGAGAGAACCCTCTATTAATTCCATTGTAAACAAAGAGATAGTTACTATCAAACAAAATTTTAAAGATTTGGATAATAATTTTTCACAAAATTCCTTTTCTCAAATTCCTGTCAATCAACAAAATGTTTTGACTTCGTCGAATAATTTAGCATTATTTATGTCTGAAGTAATAAAAAATCTTCAGAAACAAATGGCAGATTCTAAACCAGGTAATCAAAATTGCCAAAAGCCTGGTAATAATCCTAATCCGAACAGTTCAAATTCATCTATGAAAAACATGCAAAAAAGTCTTCAGCAGCAATTGGAGAAAATTATGCAAATGATGAAAGAAGGCAATCAGGGTAAATCAATGAATAATGAATTAGGAAAAGCTTTGTCTCAGCAAGAAAAACTACATCAAATGATGCAACAAATGATGAATCAGGGACAGGTAGGGAGCGATGCTTATGAAACGTTGAAAAAGGCTGATCAATTATTAAATCAAGTGAGAGATGATATTTTAAGAAAAAATATATCAAGTAGCACTATTGAAAGACAGAAGCAGATAATGACAAGGTTGCTTGAAGCAGAGAAAGCTGAAAATGAGCGAGATATCGATGAAAAAAGAAAATCTAATACAGCAAAAGATCAATTTATTAGTGAATCAGCAAAATTATTTGAAAATTTGTCTCCAAATAATAACTTTGAAGAAAAATTAATAAGGAATAAACTTGTATTAAGCAACTTCTATCAAAGGAAGTATCAGAAATTTATTTATCAATTGGATAGTATTAATGGAGCAATCTATAAAGATAGAATCAAAGCTGAATAACTTCTGTAAGATAGATAATTTTATCAATTCGATTTTTAATGAATTACAATTTTCAAGAAAGTTGTATTGCAAAATTTATCTATCAGTTAATGAGGCAGTTAATAATGCTATTTTTCATGGAAATTCTAACGATGAAGAAAAGTATGTAACAATTGATTTTATTACTGATGACAATACCTTTCAGTTTTTAATATCTGATGAAGGAGGAGGTTTTGATTTTTCTTCAGTTAAAGATCCAACAGAAAAGGAAAATATTTATAATGAATCGGGTAGGGGTATATTTATAATGAAAAAATATGCAGATCATGTTTATTTTCTTGAAAACGGAACAAAGGTTAAATTGATTTTTAATAAATTAAATTGATAGCATTTTTTTCTGAAGATATTAAAAAGCCAAAACTTAGAGTAAAACCGATTAAAGAATGGATTAAGACGGTTATATTATCTTATAATAATTCTTGTGGTGATATCAACATCATTTTTTGTTCTGATAAATATTTACTAGAAATGAACAAGGCTTATTTGAATCACGATTATTTTACAGATATAATAACGTTTAATTACAATACTGAAGATAGAATATCTGGTGATATTTTTATAAGTCTCGATACAGTTAAAAATAATTCTATATATTTTTCTCAACCCTTTAATAACGAGTTGCTTAGAGTTATAATACATGGAATATTGCACCTTTTAGGGTACGATGATAAAACTGAACAAGAACAAGTTTTAATACATACTAAAGAGGATGAAGCCATAGAGATATTTCATTCTAAATTTTCTTTTGATGTATAAATATTAGTTATTTTAAGAGTTCAATTTGTTCAATATTTTCCCTATTTTTTTTAATATTTAAATAAAAATTATTTACAGCTTTTTAAAACTAAAAAGTTTATTTTCTTTAGAATTATAATTTACTTTTTTATTAGACATGAAATTTTTTTATGATATAATTGTTGTTGGTGCAGGTCATGCTGGTTGCGAAGCAGCTATGGCTGCTGGGACGTTGGGGTCAAAGGTATTATTAATATCAATGGATATGACCAAATTTGCTCAAATGTCATGTAATCCAGCTATGGGAGGTATTGCTAAAGGTCAGATTTTAAGAGAAATTGATGCTCTTGGAGGATACTCTGCAATTGTTACAGATGAATCAACTATTCAGTTTAGAATGCTTAATAGATCCAAAGGTCCCGCAATGTGGAGTCCAAGATCTCAATGTGACAGAATGAAATTTTCTGAAATTTGGAGAAGATATCTTGAGAATAATAAAAATGTTGATTTTTGGCAAGGATGTGTTACAGAATTAATAATTAATGAAGGAGCTGTTGAAGGTGTAAAAATTGATGTAGGAGTAACCTTTTTTTCTAAGACCGTTATTTTGACAAATGGTACATTTTTAAATGGCCTTATTCATATAGGTAAATTTTCAACTCAAGGAGGACGTATATCTGAACCTGATTCAAAATATTTAAGTGAACAAATATTAAATCTTGGTTTCAATGTTGGGAGAATGAAAACAGGTACTCCTGTAAGAATTGATGGAAGGTCTGTTGACTTCAATAAATTGACAGAGCAAAAGGGAGAGGATGATTTTTATAAGTTTTCGTATCTTCCTGAGATTAGCACAAAATTAAAACAGCTTCCCTGTTATTTAGCTTACACTACTCTGGAAACGCATAAAATTTTACAATCAGGCTTTGAATTTTCACCATTGTTTAATGGAACAATTAAAAGCATTGGTCCAAGATACTGTCCAAGTATAGAAACTAAGCTTATTACTTTTTCTGAAAAGGAAAGTCATCATTTATTTCTTGAGCCTGAGGGAGAAAATAGTATAGAATATTATTTAAATGGGTATTCGTCTTCATTGCCATGGGATGTTCAATTATCTGCTCTTAGAAATATTGGAGGTTTTGAAAATATAAAAATTTTTAGACCTGGTTACGCAATAGAATATGATTATTTTGATCCTACCCAATTATATCATACTTTAGAAACTAAGATTATAAAAAACTTATTTTTTGCAGGCCAAATTAATGGAACGACAGGATATGAAGAAGCAGCTGCTCAAGGATTAGTTGCTGCTATTAATGCTCATTTAAAATGTAATTCTGACAAACCATTTGTTCTAGAAAGAGATCAAGCCTATATTGGAGTATTGATCGATGATTTAGTTACAAAAGGCGTTGATGAACCTTACAGGATGTTTACCTCTAGAGCTGAATACAGAATACTGCTAAGACAAGACAATGCTGACCAAAGACTAACTCAAATTGGTTTTGATTTAGGTATTGTAGACAAGAGGAGGTATAATTTATTTATTAATAAGTACAAAGCAATTTCTGATTTATTAGATTTTACATCACAGACGAGTGTAACACCTGATCAAATTAATGAATATCTATTGAATGTAAATTCTTCACCATTAAAACAATCTGTTAAGCTAATTGACGTAATATCAAGACCTCAGGTAACACTTCGCCAACTTGTCAGTGTTTTACCTAAGCTAAAAGAAAAAGTTTCAGAAATTTCTGAAGTTAAAGAAGAAATTTTAGACTCAGTTGAAATTACAATAAAATATTCTGGATACATAGAAAGAGAGAAGTTGCTAGCTGATAAGTTCAAAAGGCTAAACGATATTATCATTGAAAACAAATTTGATTATTTAAAAATTAATACTATTTCAACTGAAGCCAGACAAAAACTTGCTAAAGTAAATCCTAAAACACTTGGTCAAGCAAGTAGGATACCTGGTGTATCACCTTCAGATATTAGCATTCTTTTAGTGATGTTAGGAAGATAGTTTCACGTGAAACAATTATTTATTCATTTGATTTATTATGAACAAAATTTCCGGAAACATATATGATACTTTGAAGAATTGTTTTTTCAAAGGAACAATATTTTATGAGGATAAAATTTTTAAAATAGAAGAAGATTTATCGGTAAAAGAAGATCAATATATTATCCCCGGATTAATAGATTCGCATATTCATATAGAAAGTTCAATGCTTACTCCTCTTGAATACTCTAAAATTGCATTAAAACATGGAGTAATTGGTGCAATAACCGATCCCCATGAAATTGCAAATGTATGTGGAATTGAAGGAATTGATTTTATGATCAGGAGTGCTAATCTTACTCCAATGAAAATTTTCATAGGTGCACCATCATGTGTTCCTGCTACTCCTTTTGAAACTTCAGGAGCAATAATTAAAAGCAATGACATTAAATATTTATTTGAAAAACTAAAATGTTCTCACTTATCAGAAATGATGAATTTTCCGGGCGTAATTAATAATAATCAAGAGGTATTAGAAAAATTAGATATAGCAAAAAGTTTAAAGAAAAATATTGATGGTCATGCTCCTTTACTTACTGGAGAAAAATTAGATAAATATATATCAGCAGGAATTTCAACTGAGCACGAAAGTATTTCTTTAGAAGAAGCAAAGGAAAAAATTTCCAAAGGAATGAAAATATTTATAAGAGAATCTACTGCAGCTCAGGGTTTTAATAAAATGCATGAACTTATTTCATCTGATGCTGATTCAATCATGTTTTGCACTGATGATTGTCATCCTTATGACCTGGAAAATCATTATATAGATGATTTATTTAGGCGATCCTTAAAGCAAGGGCATTCAATTTCAAATATTATTAAAGTATCTTCAAAAAATGCTGTTACCCATTATAATTTAGATTTCGGTTTACTAAGAATTAATGATTATGCTGACTTTATTGTTGTAAATAATTTTAAGGATTTTTCCATTAAAAAAGTTGTTGTTAATGGCATAGAAGTTTTTGATGGAATAGAATTAAAATTTAACACAACAGATGATACAATAATTAATAAATTCTATTCGAATAGTATTTCCGAAACAGATTTAAAGGTACCTAAGATTGGTAATTCGATTAATGTAATTCAAGCATTTGATAACTCACTAATAACTCGACAATTTAAGTTTAAGGTTGATTTTATGAATAATTTTATAGAACCTTCTATTGATAAAGATATTTTAAAAATTGTTGTTTTGAACAGATATAGTAAAGCAAAACCATCAATTGGATTTATAAAAGGATTCAAAATTAAAGAAGGAGCCATAGGTAGCTCAATTGCTCATGATTCTCATAATTTAATAGCTATTGGAACTAGTGATACTTATATCTGCAGAGTATTAGAAATATTGCAAAAGGCTAAAGGAGGAATTGCATATGTTAATAATAAATTCTCTGATGTGTTAACATTACAAATTGGAGGTTTGATGTCTTTAGAATCTGCCAAATTTGTAAGTGAAAAATATTCAAAATTAAATTATCAAATATCAAAAATGGGTTGCAAAATGAAAAATCCTTTTATTACTTTATCTTTTATGGCATTGTTAGTTATTCCTGAATTAAAAATAGGAGATAAAGGACTTTTTGATGTTACTAAATTTGAATTTATTGATCTTCAATATTAAAGGAGTGAATAAAGAATTCATTAAAAATATTGTTTCTGCTTTACCCAATGAACCCGGAATCTATCAGTATTTTGATAAAGAAGGTAAAATTATATATGTTGGAAAAGCAAAAGATTTAAAAAAAAGAGTCTCTTCATATTTTACTAAAGTTCATGATAATAGAAAAACAGAAATCCTTGTCAGAAATATTTGTGATATTAAAACAATAGTCGTAGAGACCGAACATGATGCACTTATTCTTGAAAATAACCTAATAAAGAAAAATCAACCTAGGTATAATGTTCTATTAAAAGACGATAAAACATATCCATGGATTTGTATTAAGAATGAAAGATTTCCAAGAGTTTTTCAAACAAGAAATTTAAAAAAGGATGGATCATTTTATTTTGGTCCTTTTACTTCAGGCTTACTTTCTAAAACATTAGTCGATTTTTTTTCACATACATATAAATTAAGAACATGTAATTATTTACTAACTGAAGAAAATGTTTCACGTGGAAAATTTAAAGTATGCCTTCAATATCATATAGGGAATTGTCTGGGTCCTTGCGAAATGCTTCAAGAAGAAAATGATTATAAAGAGAGGATTATTGAAATAACAAATATACTTAAAGGTAATATTGGAACTGTTATTTCAGATCTTAAGATGACAATGATTAAATTGTCTGGAGAATTGAAATTTGAAGAAGCGCTCAAGATAAAAGAAAGGCTCAATATTATTCAAAAATTCCAGTCTAAATCTACAGTTGTTAGCCCCTCGATAAAAAACGTTGATGTATTTAGCTTGAAAAAGGAAGAACAAATTACTTATATTAATTTCCTTAGAATAATTAATGGAGCTGTAATTCAATCATTTACTATTGAATTAAAAGAAAGAATTGAAGAAACAGAAGAAGATTTATTATTAACCGGAATTTCTGAAATAAGACAAAAAATTCAAAGTGATGCAAAGGAAATTATTGTACCATTAAAACCTTCTTTTCAATTAAATAATGTAAAATATACCGTACCAACAAGGGGTGAAAAGAAAAAATTATTAGAACTCTCTGAAAAGAATGTGAAGTATTATATCCTTGAAAAAAAGAAAACAACTTTAAATTTAAATAATGAAATTCCTTCTGAAAGGATTCTTAAAACAGCTCAAAAAGATTTAAGATTAAAAGAAATTCCTTTTCACATAGAATGTTTTGATAATAGTAATTTGTCTGGAACTAATCCTGTCGCTTCTTGTGTAGTATTTAAAAATGCAAAACCGGCTAAAAAGGAATACAGACATTTTAATATTAAAACAGTTGAAGGCCCCAATGACTTTGCCTCAATGGAAGAAGTTATTTATAGAAGATATAAAAGGATAATTGACGAAGGTTCAAAAACACCAAATCTTATTATTGTCGATGGTGGCAAAGGACAATTAAGTTCTGCTTTGTCTGCTTTGAATAAACTTGGGATTAAAGGTAAGATACCCATTATAGGAATAGCTAAAAAACTTGAAGAAATATATTTCCCCGAAGATCAAGTTCCTTTATACATAGATAAATCTTCTGAAACTTTAAAACTTATTCAGAAAATGAGAGATGAAGCTCATCGTTTTGGAATTACTCATCATAGAGGAAAAAGAGAAAAGCAAATGATTAAATCTGAATTAGATAATATTCCAGGTATAGGAGAAAAAACTAAAGAAATTGTATTGAAGTCATTTAAATCAATAGATTTTATAAGTAAGGCATCTATAGAAGAACTTGAATCAATTGTAGGTAAAAGTAAAGCAACTATTCTGATAAATTATTTTAAACATCAATCTCAGAATTTATATTCTTAGCTGCAACAATACCCTGATTTAGCTCAAAGCCTATAATTAACGACATGCAATTTAAATAAATCATAAGCATTAATACAGGTATTGTACCCAGGGAACCGTAAAGAGCATTGTATTTCCCAAAATGATCGATATAAAAGCTTAATCCTAAAGTAATTACTATAGATAATAATGTTGACAATGTACCCCCTGCTGATATAAATTTCCATTTGCTTTTTCGTGCAGGAGCTAAATAAAATAAGAAAGAAAAGGCAAAATAAAATAATGCCAAAATCACGATCCATTTACCAATTGTGATGAAGTAGAAAGTTATACCTTGTTCCATTATTCCTTCTTTAACCAAGTGATTAAGAATAGTTTGAGTAAAAGTTATCAACGTAATTCCTGTTATTATTAATACTGATAATATTAATACAAGGAAGATTGAAATTAATCTAATTTCCCACCAACTTCTTGTATCCTTGACATTTACAGATGCATTAAATGCACTTATCAAAGAAACAATGCCACTTGTGGAAAAGTAAAGTGCGGTAATTACTCCTATTGATAATAGACCCCCATGAGGAATAATTATAATCTCTTCTATTGATTTTTGTAATGATTTGTATACCGTATCGGGAACCATTGATTCGATCATAAGAAGCAACTCATTCTGGAAATCTTGAATTGGTATGATTGGTATTAAAGTGAAAAAGAAAATTATAGCAGGGAACACTGCAACAAAAAGATTAAATGAGACACCTGCAGCCCTTATGCTTATAGATCCATCTCTCAGACCTTTGAAGAAAAATAAACTTACATCATACAAAGGAATTTTATCGAAACCCGGAAAAGAAACCCTTTTTGCCCAATTATTCAAAGGCAAAACCATTCTTTTTATTCTTATTTCATAAGATTTCTTCCAAATTTTCATTAATTCTTATAATGATCTTTATTGGATTGTTATTCTTTATTCAGTTTGCTTTTCTATCCTTAATTGATGTATAAAAGGTACCTGATTTATAGTCTTTATTAAAAAGTATACTCTGAAATTTCCATTTTGAGTTTCTAAAGTTCCAATCGCATAATTAGAATCACCTTTTCCTCCCTGATGTATTATAGTAAATTTCGCAGGAGGATTTTTTTTGAAAAAATTATTGATAACTTGTTGTGCATGTGATTTACTATATACATTCTCACTCTCCAAAACAACTAACTCAACATTCTGATTGAAATATTCCGAAAGCTTAACAGAATTACCTGTTTTTAAACTCATTATAATTTCATCAGGAATCTGTGCAGCTGATATAAGTGAAATCACACTTAAAATCAATGTTATTAGTAATATTTTTATTCTTCTAGTCATTATCTGAATATTTTTTCGAAACACCACTTAAAGAATATGAAAGTACATATAAATTTCAAAATTACTTTCTTTTACCTTTAAAATGTAAATTTCTAATTTTTTAAACGATTAACTAATAGCAAAAAACGTGCAAACTTTTAATTTATTAACAAGCTTATATAATTTTTGTAAATTCACGACAATATATTATTACTGATTTTGAAATCTATTTAATGAAAATTACTCTTATTGTTATAGGAAAAACTGAAGCTGAATATCTGGTAAAAGGTATTTCTGATTATTTTAAGAGAATTAATCACTATTTATCTTTTAATGAGATTGTTATTCCTGCTTTAAAAAATACAGCCAGTCTTTCTGAAGATATTCAGAAACAAAAAGAAGGAGTGCTTATTTTAAATTGCCTGAAATCAACAGATGAGCTAATTTTATTGGATGAAAAGGGTGAAAAATATACTTCAGTATCATTTTCTGAATTTATACGGAAAAAAATGATATCTGGTACTAAAAACATGGTTTTTTGCATAGGGGGACCTTATGGTTTTTCAGAGGATATTTATAATCGGTCTAATATGAAAATTTCATTATCGGAAATGACTTTTTCTCATCAAATGGTAAGACTGATTTTTTCTGAACAACTATATCGGGCTATGACTATAATTAAAGGAGAACCTTATCACCACAAATAATTAAATATTTAAAGCTTTGAATAAAAGACGTTTCATATTAAAACCATTAATTATTTTTTTATCATTTCTGTTACTGACTTTTATTTCTGAAAGAGTAATTATTAACGATAATTTTCAAACCTCAATTATCCGTAATTTCCAAAAGAAATTTATTGAAAAAGAAAAATTGGCTTCAAATGTTATTAATGATTTGTCTCTAAAATTAATAAATCAGGATTCACTTACAGACCATGTTTTTTATGAAAAGCTTAAGTATCTGGATAATATATTTGAAAAAGAAGAAATTACATTCCTTGTTTTTAAAAATGATAATCTTATCTACTGGTCTGACAATATAACTGGATTAGATTATATCGATAAGAATGTTAGTAACAGACTGGTAAAACTACCAAATAGTTATAATTATTTTATTGAGAAAAAACTGGGAGATATAACTATTCAAACATTTATTTTAATAAAGTATAATTATAAGATACAGAATGATTTCCTTGAAAATAATTTTGCGAAATCTTTTAAGATTCCTAATAACTTTATTATTGCCTTGAATAATAACGAAAATTCTGTTCCAATAATTAACCTGTCAGGGAATACTGTTTTTTCAATTCAATATACAGGATCAGGCCCTTGTATCTCTAATCTGATTTTTATTCCGGTTTTCTTCTTCTTACTGTCTTTTATTTTCTTGTTTATTTTATTTTATCGTGTTAACTCTCACCTGATTCATAGAAACAATTCTTTAAAATCATTGGTTTTGCTGATTTTCTTATCAGTAATATATCTAATAATGAATAAGTTTCAAATCCCTTTGTCTTTGTATTCAATAAAATTATTTTCACCCGAATATTTCGCATATACGTTTTTATGGACATCTTTAGGAGAGTTCCTAATTTTCGTTTCTTTTATTTTGTATTGGAGTATAAATTTTTATAGATCTTTTGATATTTCTGATATAAACAAGAAAAATAAAAATAAACGAAGAACATATCTTTTTCTTTTCCTTTTGCTATCAGGATTATTTTTAATGGTAATAAGATTCCTGATTCAGGTTCTTATTATGAATTCAGGAATTTCTTTTGCTGTTTATAGGATTGAAGACCTTAATTTCTATACCGTTCTTGGATATCTTTCTCTTGGTATACTTTTTTATTCATTTATCCTATTATCTGCCAAGATTATCCAAATTTTCAGGAAATACTCAAAACCCAAAGAATTCTTTATTATTGTTATTTTGATTTTTACTTCACTTCATTTTGTTTTATTTATTAATAATTCCGGACAGTTTAGATTAAGTGTCATTTTTGTTCTTGTTAACCTGATTCTCTATTATACAAATAAGGTTAAAATATTATCTCACAAACTTTCCGTTACAGTATTGCTTGTTATCCTATTTACATTATTTACCCTGTTTAATGTTATCGACTTTGTTAAGATTCATGAAAATAAGGTTCAGGAGACAATGGCAATTAATATGTCTTCAGAACATGATCCAAATGCTGAGCTTTTCCTTAAAGATATAGATATTGAAATCTGCTCTGATACAAACCTTGTTAAAATGGCCGCTAACCCTTCTAATAATATTGAAAACTATTTGATAAGAAACTATTTCGGAGGATATTTCAGAGATTATGATATTCAGGTTACATTGTGTGAAAAAAACGACAGTCTTATTATTACGCCTGAGAATATTACTTACCAGTGCATTCCGTTTTTTAATAACATGCTGGAAAAGAATGGTTCGGAAATCCAGGGAACAAACTTCTTTTTCATGGAAAACTCTACAGGAAATATTTCATATATCGGAATGTATGAAGTATTTCCTGATTCATTAAAAGATCCGATGAATATTTTTATTGAATTGAATTCAAAGTTATTATCTGAAGGTACCGGTTTTCCTGAATTATTACTTCCACACAATTCTCCTGGTAAAAAATTAAGAAATCACTTTTCATTTGCTAAATATTATAATGGAGAACTTGTTGATCGCGGAGGAAATTTCCTTTATGCTTTATCAAGCTCAGCATATAACTTTTCGGCTGAACCTCTTTCCATTTTATCTTTCGAAGGATATGAACATGTCATTTATCACAAATCAGATAATAATTATGTTGTTGTAAGCAGGGAAGAGGAAAATGTATTCGACTTTCTGATTTCATTTCCTTATATTTTTGTGTTTCTCTTTATTATGGCAATGATTGCAAATGCTTTATCAATGAAAAGTAATCAGTTGCTTAATAAAGATAAATCCCTAAGAGGCAGAATTCAAATATCAATAATTGGTATTGTACTTACTTCTTTACTAATAATTGGAGGAGGAACAATCTTTTATATTATTTCGCAATACCGATCAAATCATCGCAAAGACTTGATAGAAAGAATAAATTCAGTTTCTCTAGAGTTGGAACCCTCAGTTGATAAATTGAAAAATTTCGATCAGAGATCATTAGAAATATTAAATTTTGAACTTATAAGGATATCTGACGTTTTTAAAACCGATATTAATATTTACGATTCATTCGGCTATCTGATTGCTACTTCACGTCCCGAAATATTTGAAAAAGGTCTTGTGTTGCCCGTTATGAACAAAGACGCCTATAAAAACATGATTGTCTTTAATCTTCCTTTATTTCTAAATGACGAACATATTGCATCAATGAAATTTATGTCCGCATATTTGCCAATTATAGATTCGGGTGGAAATGTTACAGGATATCTTAATCTTCCATATTTTACAAGAGAAAAAGAGTTCCGACAAGAAATTACAACTTTTATCCTGGCGTTTATTAATATCTATGTTTTTCTTTTACTTGCCAGTATAATCATTGCATGGTTTATTTCATCCAAAATAACCGATCCTCTCAAATTAATCAGGGAAAACCTTCGTGGTGTTCAGTTGGGTAAGAATCCAAAACCTATTCATTATAACGAAAATGATGAAATTGGAATCCTGGTTTCTGAATATAATCATAAGGTTGAAGAATTAGCTGCAAGCGCAGAGCTGTTAGCCCGATCTGAAAGAGAATCAGCATGGAGGGAAATGGCTAAGCAGATAGCACATGAAATTAAAAATCCTCTTACCCCTATGAAGCTGAACATCCAGTTTCTGCAACGATCCAATCCTAAAACAATGGAAGATTATGATGAAATTATTAGAAAAGTAACTAATACTCTGATTGAACAAATTGATAATCTTTCTAATATAGCAACTGAGTTTTCAAATTTTGCTAAAATGCCTAAAGCCTATAATGAAAAATTTAACCTCGTCAATAAAATTAAAGAAATCATTGATTTATACGATTATACCGGGGAATCTGAATTTGTTACAAGTTTCAACGGATGCGAGTCTATTGTTGTATGTGCCGATAAAGAACAATTTTCACGTGCAATGATTAATCTTATTCGTAATGCAATCCAGTCAATTCCTGAACAAAAAAAGGGTATAATTAAAGTCGAAATAGAGAAAAATTCTACTTATGCCATAGTTAAGGTTATTGATAACGGAAAGGGCATTCCGGAAAACCTCAGAGATAGCATTTTTATGCCCAATTTTACAACGAAAAGCAGTGGGGCAGGGTTAGGCTTGGCAATAACAAAAAACATCGTAGAAAACTTTAAAGGAGAGATATGGTTTACTTCTGAAATTGAAAATGGCTCAACTTTCTTCATTAGTATTCCTGTTGCTGAAGATTGATGAGCCCTGAAATTATTTGCACTAACTATTTTTTGCTATATTAATTCTTACTTATTGATTCCATCAAAGTTTCATTCCTGATATCAGCCATCGATCTGTGAAATTTTTCAATCTCTTGAAGATAAGGCAATATGTGAGCAGAATTTTTCAAAAACAATTAACTTCTTATATGGTGCTTGTAACGAATCAAAATATTCCTTTGCAGGTTCACAACATGTCTGATTATCATGCTTACCCTGTAAAATATAAACAGGAACATCAACTTCTTTAACCAATTCAGTTAACTTTTGATTTATTAAATCTTCCCATAATAATTTCTGTGTTAATGTCATTCCTCTGACATAGTTCATTTTATCACGGAATATATATTCTTTAGCAAGGATAATTGGCTTGATGACCATATTAAACATATCCATTTTATCCATTTGATATCCTGCTCCTCCATAATACTTTGCCAATTACTTTCGATCATCATCGCTTTCACCATATCTTTATATAATCCGTCTTCCGGAAATCTGTCTATAGTTCTCATCCCCAAGTATGAACCCCACGAATGACCAAGTAAGAATATCTTTTTTTGATTGAATCTCTTTGAAAGATGCATAGTGAGTTAATTTTTAACTAAGGGGAATAAAAAACCCGGCTCAATTACTTGAACCGGGTTTATCTTTTTGTTTAATGCATTATCCCATGATTACTTCAACTTGATTTTTATCTTTAATCAAGTTAAGTGGAATCAAATTATCCGGAAGTTCTTCACCGTTAAGAATTACTTTACTAACTCCTTTTTGAACACCATTAGGATTGCTTACTTCAAAACTAAATGATTTACCCCTGAAACGGCGTGTCATCCTGAATGATTTCCACGATGATGGTACGCAAGGGTCTATCTTCAATCCTTCATAATCAGGCTGAACTCCCATTATGTGTTGAGTGGCAGTGTAATAACTCCATGTTGCTGCACCTGTTAACCATGGAAGTCTCGACGCTCCAAACCTTGGACTGTAAACACTGTGAGTAAACTGGCAATTTACGTAAGGCTCTATTTGCCTTACTTCAGCCTTTGTATTGTAAGCTGCCGGCATAAATGCCCTATAGTATTTGAAAGCCTGTTCGCCATGTCCAAGCATTGTCTCTGCTATTATTGCCCATCCTTGTGTATGTGAAAATATTGAACCATTTTCTTTCATCCCCGGATTAAACAACGGAGCCTTTACAATCTTATGACTTATTTTTACATACGGCGGAGCACAAATTACTATTCCACAATCAGATGAAAGTTTTTCCTTTACAGCCTTCATTGCTTTTTCAGCTTTTTCAGGTGAAGCATGTCCGCTAAGCACCGACCACGATTGAGGATTCAGCCAGCAGCTCCCTTCTTCATTGTCTTTCGAACCATATTTCAAACCATCAGCCCTGTAAGCTCTCATGTACCAGTCTCCATCCCATGTGTGCTTGTCAATATTTTCATCAAGTGTTTTTAAATGCTTTTCAGCCCATTCAATTTCCTCTTTTGAACCGAATTTTTCATTGATTTCAATATATGTTTTAAGTGCAAACCTTAACTGCATTGCAACAAATACTGTTTCACCATCATGTCCAAGTTCCAGACAGTCATTCCAGTCTGCCAGCAAACCACAAGGCAAACCATGATTACCACTTCTCTTAATACTGAATTCTATGGCTCTTTTCATGTGCCCTAAAACCGTTGCTTCTCCTTCATCAGCAAATGGAAGGACCTTTTTGTAAAAATCAATGTTCCCGGTTTCCTTTACGTATGCAGGTATACTGTTGAAAAGCCACATACAATCATCCGACCTGTATTCTTTTTCATCAGGACATTTTTCTTTTCCGGGATTATGTGCAAATGGTTTTACTACAGGCATAGCTCCCCCGGTAGAAGCCTGACCTGTTATCATTAATTCAAGCCTTTCGCCTGCTTCTTCAGGTATTGTATGGAATACTCCAAGCATATCCTGTACAGTATCACGATAACCCAACCCGTCGCGCTCACCGCTGTATACGAGGCTTGCTGCTCTCGACCATGCAAAGGTCATCAGGCAATTGAAAGGACTCCACATATTCGTCATGCTGTTGAATTCAGCATCCGGAGTTTCAATCCACATTCCTTCAAGCCTTTTATGCCAGCTGGCTTTTACTGCTTCAAACTCTGATTTAAGCTTTTCTACTGAATTAAACTCTGAAACTGCTGCTTTGCCCTGAACTGCAGCTTTTCCTATTCCCATAAGTGCAGCAAATTCTTTTGATTCGCCGGGATTTAAATCTATTTCTATCTGGAATACTCCACAGCCGTTATCTCCGTATGCAAGTGAATTTGTGCATTCTCCTTTTTCTACTACCTGTGGATTGTGATAAGCCCTGTAATTTCCCAAAAACTGATTAAGGTCTGTATCAAATCCTGAAGCTTTTGCTCCTACAAGTGCAAGGAAAGTATGCCTGTTTCCATCATGATGTTGAAAATCACCTGAATCATCTGCAAGATTTACATTGATTCCATGATCTATGATCCCATCAACAACATCCATTTTCAGAATGTACTGTGTATACTGAAGATTTCCGAAATCCTGCTGCTGATACCAGTTATTTGCATATTCAACAAAAGTATAAATGCGAAGATTACGTTTAACCTTATCATTGTTGGTAACCTTCAGCATCCAGGATTCTACGGCTTTACCCAGAGGTACAAAATATGTTGATTCAGTTTTAATTTTATCATATTCAGATTCAATGATTGTATAGGCTGTACCATGGCGACATACCGATTTGTATTGTTCCAGAGGTTTTCCTACCGGCTGCCATGAAGCTGACCAATAGTCTTTTTTATCTTTATCATGAATGTAAAAATATCTTCCCGGTTGATCCATTGGCGTTGAATTGAAGCGAAGCCTCATAAAACGACCCTGAGCAGCTGATTTGTAAAAGCTGTATCCTCCGGCATTATTTGTTATTATTGCACCATATTCCGTTGAACCCAGAT
>JAGODU010000178.1 GCA_017998095.1 Prolixibacteraceae bacterium
CGATTGGTACCGTCCCCTATCGTGGATGCAGGCTGCAGCCCAGATGAGGAAGGCGGACATCATCATTTTCGAGTGGTGGACGTCCAGCGTTGCTCATATGTACCTGGCACTCCAGCTCCTGCTCTTTAGGAAAGTCCCGATTATCATCGAATATCATGAGGTCGTTGATCCCCTCGAACAAACAATTCTCCCAATCCGGATATATTCGGTCCTCATGGGGAGGATCATCAGAAAGCGAGCCGATGGTTATGTCGTTCATTCCGAGGCTGACAGGGCGCTTGTTGAAATGTCTTACCATGTTCCTCATGACAAAGTGATGGTAATTCCTCACGGCCTCTATGACCAGTACCCTGTTATCGAACGAACCGTTGCACGGAAACAACTGGGGATCGGTGAAGAACACGTGATCCTCTTTTTTGGCCTTCTTCGGCCCTACAAGGGAGTGAAAAACCTGATCGAAGCCTTTGACTCCCTTCCCACTGAATTGCTACACTCCACCCGCCTCCTCATTGTCGGGGAGGCCTGGGAGGACAAGGATGCTCTGGATCGTGCTGAAAAATCACCCAACAGGGAGCAGATCACAATCGTCAACCGCTATATCGCGGACGATGAGGTGCCGGTCTACTTTTCTGCTGCTGACCTCATTGCCCTGCCGTATACCCGTGCTTCCCAGAGCGGGGTTGCCCACATTGCTATGGCCTTCGGTCTGCCAATTATCGCAACAAAAGTCGGAGGCCTTGAGGAGGGCTTACAATCCTATATGGGTGCTC
This sequence comes from Prolixibacteraceae bacterium, assembly GCA_017998095.1. The sequence goes on from JAGODU010000178.1 coordinate 771, forward strand.
TCTTCATCGCTCCAAACAACAAGGAAGAACTGAAAAGAGCATTGGTTCAGCGATTAAAGGAAAAAGGTTCATTTCCTCCTCCCGGAAACCTTGCCTGGAGCGGAATCGGCAAACAGTGGACCACATTTCTCTCGTCGGTCATCCTCAACGGACAAAACAAAGGTGCCTGAAATGAAGATCATCCAGGTCTGCCCCCGTTATTATCCCGATATTGGAGGAGTAGAAACTCACGTCAGGGAGATTGCCGAAAGACTTGTCAAAAAGGGTCACAAGGTTGAAGTGGTTTGTACTGATCCATGCGGAGTCCACCCTAAAAACGATTTCATCAATGGAGTTTCGGTAACCCGATTCCGGAGTTTTGCACCAGATGATGCCTTCTTCATTGCCCCGAAGATGGCTCCCTACCTTAAAACGCTGGATGCTGAAATCCTCCATGCTCATGGGTACCACGCCTTCCCAGCTCTGTTCGCTATGCTGGCCGCTCGAGAAAAGCGTTTCATCTTCACTCCCCACTACCACGGGAAAGGCCATACTCCTCTTCGAAATGTGCTTCTTACCTTTTACTATCCCATAGGGAGGGCTATCTTTCACCGTACCAATCGGATTATCTGTGTATCAGAGTATGAAAAAAACCTGATTACAGGCAAATTTGGCATACCGGAGGAGAGGTTTACTGTTATTCCCAACGGTCTGAATCTGTCAGAGTTCAAGGGGATCATTGGGGCAAGAAATCCACACAGGATCCTCCACGTAGGCAGAATCGAACAATACAAGGGAATCCAGTATATTATTGATGCGCTGCCTGAGTTGCCATACTTTACCCTGACCCTCGTTGGAAAAGGTCCTTACGAACATGAGTTACATCAGTTGGCTGTCGAGAAAGATGTGTCAGATCGAATTACCTGGAAAAAGGATCTCTCGAGAAATGAGCTTCTACAGGAATATGCATCGGCAGGATTGTTCATTTCGCTCTCTTCATTTGAAGCTTATGGGATTACCGTAGCAGAGGCTCTGGCAAGCGGCCTGCAGGTGATTGTCAACAAAAACGGGGCTTTAGGGGAGTTCGTTGACGGAACTACCTGTATCGGGATTGATCCCTTTTCAGAGAATATCCTCGAAGCAATTCGATCCCTGAAACCAAGCCAAGGGTATCAGAAACAAATCATGGACTGGAATGTAGTTGTTGAGAGAATTGTTGATACATATTTCGAGTGATGAACAATTTTTACTATGAGAGATATTTCATTTAATCATGGTAGGTAATATTATTACATCAAACAGTGTGAAAGAATGAAAATCAATATCCTTTCAACAAAATTTGATAGTCATTGCGGAATAGGTCAATATACGTTTTTACTTTCAACTGAACTCAATAAATTGGGTTATACTATTAAGTGTATATTTATAGAACCCAAAAGGAAAAATCCACTTTATTATTTAAAGAAAGCAAATGACCTTGCACAGAATTGTGATGTCATCCATATCCAGTTCGATTATCCGATTATTGGCAAGGTTGGATCATTGACGGGGATTTACATTCCGATTTTTTATTTTTATTTAAAAGCATTATCACTATATAAAAAATATAATATTATTACAACAATGCACGAGATATGGAACAGTAAAAATCCACCAAAATTTGGAAATCTGGGATCATTATACATCCATTTTATAAATGGAATAATAAAGAATTGTTCGAATGGAATAATAACTCTTTCAGAAACAGGAAAGAAGGAGTTAATATCTGAAGGCTTTAATTCTGAAAAAATTTATCTTGTTATTTTCGGAACTTCTCCCCCAATTTTCCTGAATAAAACCGAAATTATGAAAAGATTAGGAATCGCCCAAGACAAAAATATCATCACAATCTTCGGTTATATCAAGAAGAGTAAAGGTCATGACATACTGCTGGAGGCTGCAAAATTACTTGATGATTCATTTTTAATCCTTGTTGCTGGGGATATTCAATCAAAGGATGACAGTGATTACGTCAAACAATTGCAGAATTTAGCAGATGAAAAAGTAATTTTTATGGGATTCATCAAAGATGAGATAATACCAGAAATTTTGAATATCACCAATATTATGATTCTTCCTTATCGTGAGATAACCCAAAGCGGGATCCTTAACCTTGCGTTCTCTTATGGAGTCCCTGTAATTTCTTCCGATCTTCAATATTTTTTAGACATTCAGAAAGAGTGTAATTGCATCGTTACATTCCAACAAAACAACATTCAATCGCTGGTCTCTGAAATTACAAGACTTTCAAATAATAGGGATTTAATGAAATTCATGGGTAATTCTGCAAAACAATATGCACGGAATAACACTTTTGTCAATGCTGCTGAACAACATGGAGAGATATACTCAAAAATTACAAATAATTCCAGACTATAACCAATTATTATTTTATAATCAATCCAATCAGAAAAATCAATATGAATTAAAAAATATCATTGAAATCTACCTTACCATTATCGCCCAAAATTAAAAAATGGAGTAACAATTTCTTGAACATGTAAGTATTAATATGACTGGATGGGAAGATTAATGAAAATCGTTTATTGGAATAGATCGAAAAAAAAACAACCACTTTCGGGATTCAAACGATATGAAGAAGAGTTATATAAAAAAATGCAAGAAATTGCTCCTTCATTTGATATTCAGAGAATACAACGCAGCGACAATTTGATTTTCGGGAGTATTTTTTTCTCTTTTTTATTTAAATATACGACAAAGAATGCAGATATTGTTCATGCGACATATCAAACTCTCGCCCCAATTGTATATCTTCGAAAACCTAAAAAATTCATTTTGACTGTTCTGGACCTAATACCCATAGTATACCCAGAAGTTCGAACGGATAAAATCCAATGGATTTTTTCTAGGTATGCCCTTAAAAGGTCCGATAAAATTATCGCAATTTCTTTTTTTACAAAAAATGAAATTATCCGCCTCTGCGGTATTGATGAAAAGAAAATTGAAGTAATTTATCTCGGCGTGGATCATACACGATATTTTCCCAAAGATCGGAGCTTTTGTAAAAAGCAATTAGGACTTGATGAGAATGATAAACATATACTTATCGTATCATCCAATTTACCACACAAACGAATGGATATAGCAAAAAAGGTTTTTAATAAAGTAAGGGAGGAATATCCCAATGTAAAATTGCTAAAAGTTGGGTATGGAGATATTTTGGCAGGAGATGGCATTATTAATTTAGGTTTAATAAATGAGGAGGATATGCCTTCTATTTACAATGCATCTGATATATATCTGCATACATCGGAATATGAAGGCTTTGGTCTTCCTGTTCTTGAAGCAATGGCATGTGGGATACCTGTTATTGTTACCAATTGTGCTAGTTTACCTGAAATAGTGGGAGATTGCGGGCATTTAATTGATCTTGCTGATCCAAATTTTATTGATAATTTTTCTAATGCGATTCTGCTAGTTCTTCGAGAAGGTAACACAAAAAAAGTAGTTGAGCGAAGTAAGTTATTCACCTGGGAAAAAACTGCGATGCAAACGCTTCACTCGTATCAAAAGGTGATAAAATAATATCTACTTCAGAAAAGAACACTTTTACAATAGGAAAGACTTTCAATCTAAAATAAATAATTTTAATAAATAATCCACTAACGAATATCATTTTATCTCAATTATCAGTATCCATTTGAAAAAAGTAAAGTGTGACGAAAATGCAATTTTCCTGATGAAGAAACATATATGAAAATCGCACTCTTTCATGATTACTTCGGCTCAATAGGAGGTGGCGATAGGGTTGCTTTCGATATCGCCAAAATTTTAGATGCTGATATCATTACCACAGATACCGACGCAGTGAATGCATTAAATAATGGAGTAAATGTGAAGAGTCTGGGAAATACTATCAATAGTTTCCCATTCTCTAAACAATTGTCTGCGACCGGAAAATTTTATTTTAGCAATTTTTCAGAGAGATATGATTTTTTCATCTTTACAGGGAGCTGGAGCCATTATGCTGCACATTACAACACCCCTAACTTATGGTATTGCTATACCCCAGTCAGGCAATTTTACGACCTGTATGATGTTTCAATAAATAGAATGGGATTCGTTAAACGGCAACTATCTCGTCTGATAATTCCTGGATATCGAATACTAGATAAACGATCTGTTCGTAAAATAGATCGAATAGTAGCAATTTCTTATACTGTACGTAATCGCATTAGTTTATACTATGATCGAGAGGCAACAATCATTTATCCTCCTGTTGACACATCTAAGTTTTATTATAAGGAATATGGGGATTTCTGGCTCTCGGTGAACCGATTATATCCAGAAAAAAGAATCGATCTTCAAATCGAGAGTTTTAAGCAACTCCCAGATGAGCGCCTAATAATTGTGGGGGGATACGCAAGGGGCTATCATCAAGACCGATATTTTAAGAGTTTGGAGAAAAATCTTCCTCCTAATGTTGAAATTTTAGGAGAGGTTCCTGAATCTTCTCTGCTTGATTTATATGCAAAATGTAAAGGCTTGGTATGTACGGCATTGAATGAGGATTTCGGCCTTACTCCCTTGGAAGCTATGGCATCAGGAAAACCAGTTGTAGCGGTAAAAGAAGGGGGCTTTTGTGAGACAGTTACAAACGATACAGGAATGCTTGTGGCAGCAAATTCTAGAGAAATATCTGATGCAATACGAGTGATATCGGTCGATCCATCACAATATAGGGAATCATGTAAGTTACGAGCAGCCGAATTTGATTTTTCCATATTTAAAGAGAAAATGCGAGAAATGGTTAACGAAATTTATTGAATTTCTAGAAAATTTAGACGGTACTTACAATACAATGAGTAAGTTATGCAAGAGATCTGGAAAAATTTTTGGGATTGGGGTGTGAATGATGATAATTATTAAAAAAAATAGAGAAAAGTGATCGAAATTCGAAAATTACCGAGTGAAATCCACAACATAATCACTGACGATTCGACCCCCTCCCTTATGCCTAAATTAACTATAGTTATGCTTGCGCAGGGAAGTGGCGAAACTTCTCTCGCTGATGATGCATTATCGAGTATACCTAATGAATGGAAGAGACTCCTTTTAGTAGAACATCTTGATCCCGCTTGGAGTGAACTTGTAGCAAGGCATAAATTGCAGATCAAGATTATTCCATTTCTGAACTACGCTACTGCAAAAAATTCTGGTCTCGATCTTGTTAAAACAGACTGGGTATTTTTCCTTGATACGGATGAATCACTTACTTCTGAACTTGCTGATGAAATCAGATTTACAATCAAAGAGGCAGATTTCAATGGTTATTATGTACCTCGAGCCAATAAAGTGCTTGGGGTTGTCGTGCGGAATTCAGGATGGTATCCAGATTACCAATTAAGACTATTCAGACCGTCGTTTGGTCGCTATGTAGGCGATGTGCATGAACAAATAAAGATAACTGAACCAGTAGGTTACCTTAAAAATGATCTCCAACACAACAGCATAAGATCTTTATCACAATGGCATACCAAGATCGACCGATATACAGATTTTGAAGCAGACATACTCGCCCGATCAAATATTCGACCAACAGGGTTCTTAATGACTAGACGAACATTAGGGGAGTTCTTTACTCGATATGTGAGATTGAAGGGATACCGTGATGGAATCCGTGGCTTTCTAATCGCTGTTATGTCAAGTTATTATTGTTTTCTCGCTTATGCTAAACTTTGGGAGAAGGCTATGAGTAATGGTATCCTTCTTTGAGAATGATGAATAGCCTCTTAAGATTTTTTTGTGTAAATTCTTTTAATGTCTGAAAATAATAGAGAGATGGACTACAAATGGCAAAGTCTGCTTTAATCACAGGGGTAACTGGTCAGGATGGTTCATATCTTGCGGAACTCTTACTCGATCGAGGATATGATGTATATGGTCTTGTGAGGAGACTAAGTACACCCAACACCACGCGAATTGAAAATATAGCTGAAAAGATAATTTTAATTGAAGGGGATCTTACCGACCAAAGTTCACTGAATGTCGCAGTCCAGACCGCCCAACCGGATGAAGTGTATAATCTCGCAGCACAATCGTTTGTTGCTACTTCATGGAATCAGCCCGTCTTGACCGGGGATGTAACTGGACTTGGTACAACCCGAATTCTTGAAGCCATTCGTCAATTCAGCCCTGGTGCCAAGATGTACCAGGCTTCCAGCAGCGAGATGTTTGGGAAAGCTGATGTTCCGCAAAACGAGAACACACCTTTTCGCCCAAGAAGTCCTTACGCAGTCGCCAAGGTCTATGCATACTATGCGACAATCAATTACCGTGAAAGTTATGGTATGTTCTGTTGCAATGGCATTCTCTTTAATCATGAATCTCCCCGACGTGGTATTGAATTCGTGACGAGAAAAATCACAGATGGTGTTGCCAGGATATACCACGGATTATCAAAGGAATTGAGACTCGGAAACCTCGATGCAAAAAGGGACTGGGGATTTGCAGGTGACTATGTAAAAGCGATGCACCTCATTTTGCAGCAGAAAGAACCTGATGATTTTGTCATTGCGACCGGTGAAAGTCATTCGGTGAAGGAATTTGTTGAGCTGGCATTCGCAGAGGCAGGACTTGACTGGAAGAAATATGTTACCCAGGATGAACGTTTCATGCGACCAGCAGATGTACCGGATTTAAGGGGGGATATATCAAAAGCGAGAAAGAAGTTGGGTTGGACCCCGGATACCAATTTCAAAGAATTGATTCGCATGATGGTGAGGGCTGATATGGAGAAATATGAAAAAATAAAATGATACAACAGTTATCATCGAATCAATCTGATGCTAACCCCTGAAATTAGATTTTTTATGGAGAATCGCTCATTTTTTATCAAATTTGTAAAAAGAATAGATAATACAAAGATATTCTCATGCCCTTCACTATAGATGAACAACCTATAGCTATTTTTATCCTCAATACGCAACACTCCCCCATAATGACCCCTCCCTCCGGCTGCCTGATCTGTGGTGCCGATCTCGAATACCTTGACCAGCCGGAGGAGATGGAATGCCAGTACTGCAAGCGCCTATGTAAATCCACTAACCGGTGCGTGAACGGCCACTATATATGCGACCGATGCCACCGGCTGGATACCGAGGACCTGATCGAGGTGATCTGCCTTCAGAGCACCGAAGACAATCCGTTCACGCTCATCGAGCGGATTTTCTCA
>JAGODU010000179.1 GCA_017998095.1 Prolixibacteraceae bacterium
AAAAGTGGGGAGAGAGTGGGGAGGGAGCAAACCGAGCAAGAAAAAAGGGGAAGGCTTTAATTGCCTAACCCCTTGATTTTATTGGTGAGCCCTGTCGGGATCGAACCGACAACCTACTGATTAAGAGAAAATAACCTCCGGGCTTCATAACTCCTCAATGTTATGGTTAATATATTGATTATACAAAATAATTAGCTTTTATATTCTGTTTGATTTTGGCAAATATTATCCGGATTTTGCTCATTTTTAAATATTTTTCTCACACAGATCCACACACAGTTTACTTTAAATTTTAACTTTCCTTACCTTACCACAGAACCTCATTTTAGAGGGTCAATCCCTGCCATCTTGGAGCCAATCCCTAGCCAGAACTGTGCCTAAGGCGGCAAGGATATTTACTCTATTATGAGATGAACATGCCCTTCAGTCAACGACAGTATCACCTCTTACCGTCAAATTTTCGATTGTTACTTCATAATGAAGGTAAAGAAAAATCGCAAAGAACGCAGGTCACTTTTACCTATCCATGAACTTTGCTTTTCTCATCTCAACTTAAGAAGATTTAAAAACTTCCGGATTTATGCCATTTCAAGCCATCCTGATGCCATATACAAGGCTCTCAGAAGCTTTGTTTTGAGCTGTTGACTCAAGGCTTGATTGATCATTGTGATATTTGGATATCTTTGACCGGAATTTTGACATGTCATCCGGATAACCGATACCTTCCAATATATCCTCATAAGAAACTGTGCAATCAAGCTTGTCTGCTTTGGGGGGAACATTCTTAATGCAATCCCGCCACAGCTGGTTGACTTGAAGCCTTTCCAGCATCCCTTTGAAACGGATGCTTTTCATCGCTTGTGGGTCGATTTTGGGGTTGTCGCGGGCTGGATTCCCGCAAGTGCTTAACCTGCCGAAGCCGTGATAGAGGGTGTTCATTTGTAGATATTCGTCAGCTTTCTTAGTCCAGTTGAAATGAAACACGTTAAATCCGGGGGTAACTTCAATCAAATAATGGTGAATGTTCTCTCCTTCGCCATCATGTTCAAATTTATCAATCACTGTGAATGTAAACTTATAAATATCATAGAGAATATGTTTCATGTAATGCCCATTCACGTCACTAACCGAGTATTTATCAATATCAATACATGGATAGAACAACAGACTGTCGCCAATGCGATATTCACCACCTTTCTTTCTGAGTTTGAAGCCTAACATTCCCTCATTGAAAAATAATGTTCCCAAGTGCGACAAATCATTGGTAGGCATGGTATTTCCTCTGTTTCGTGATAATTATATGGTCACAACAAATGTATCATAAAATTGATTATTTTGTGTATTTCAATAACGATAAAAAAGAACGCAGCAGTTTTAAAGCACAGAAATGTACGTTTTGAGTGATATTTCATCTAAATATGGTTGTAATTGAGTCAGGGATTAATCTTATTTCTGGAATCTCTTACATGAGATAGCAGAACATCATTTTCATCAACACAAATTGTCATCACCATAATCCAGCCTTTCTGTATGCTTGACTGTCTTCTGGTATTGGTGAAGCAGAAGGCCAACCTTCGCCTTCTAAATCTTGTCTTATATGGATTTCAGCAGCTTTAGCTGCCCTGTCTCCCCATTTTTTTCTGACTTCTGCAATGCCTCCGAGATGATGCCTAACATGCCTGTGGCGAGTACCATAAGGTTCTTGACCGAAAAAAGCATCTAACCATAAATGGACTTCCGGAAAGGCTTCTCCTATTTCTTTTTCACATTGTCTACAGTGGTTTTCAAAGCTTGCCATGATCATACCTTTTAGTTCAGTGGCACGAGTTCTTTACTATATTATTTCATTTTCCCTTTATTATCCATCTGATTCAAGGAACTGAGATCAGAAGCAATTAGTCGTAACAGAGTGTGCAGACGATTTGCAGTTCGCTCCCGTTGATGATAGTCACATTATTCCCGAGGTTATGATTAAAAGTGACGCAGTGACCACAATCGAGTTGAAATTTTTTTTTTGAGAGGATTGATTTTAATGAATCGCAGTCGTCATAGAGCTTGCCTCTATCACAATCCGTAGCTAATCCAGCTAATGGCTCTGCTATGGATTTGGAGTTTTTAAAGTTTTTTTTCCGGTTCCTGATAGTCATGATGCGGATGTAATGAGAAATATTCATTGAGTATTTCATCTAATACATGCGTCATGGGCCTCTGCTCTCGTAGCCTCAATTTATATAGTCTCTTGATATTTTCATCACTTATTCTTGGCTGATACATGACTTTGGGCCTCCCTTTTGTTACTCGACATCGACATAATCCATGACAACTGCGAGCAGGTTGTTGTAGTCACCAGCGGTTGCCTTCTCTATAAACTCTTTGGCTTCTCGCTCCATGCCTTCTTTCACTAGAGCCTTTCTGACTGTTCCGATAATAAAGAAAGCATTTCCATCACGACCAATAAGCCTAACCTTGGGCCTTTGCTTTTCCATAAACAATCCTCCATTGAATTTGATTTGCCAGTTGAATTTTAATATTGATGGTTTGAGGCTGGATTAATGATCGCTTAAAAAGAAAGTTTCTTTTAATACGAATTTATACGGTTTTCCCTTTGACTTTTTACCCAATGCGCAACGAGAAATATTGATGGTTTTCATCATTGACGAATCAAACAAGCTTACTCGTTTTGGTGACACAGACCTGATCACCGTCCAATGATCCCAGTCGGGGCAATAAAAACCGACAATCACCGCCCTTTTTTCATCCGCCTCAAGGAACGTTTGTATTTCTCCAAAGAAATCCTCCACGTTCATTTTATTGACTCCACGAAAAGGATTTTTGCAGGTAATTGAATAGTTCACCATCACCACATTTTTCAAAATGCTCAACACCTCACTTTTTGATATCCCAGCGGTAATCACTTTGCTTAAACTTTTCTTTTTCTCCATATGAGTTAAGCACTCCCTAAATAACTTCATGCATTTTTCTTCTGATATAGTCTTTACGAGCAATCTGGTGGCGTTGATAATGCTATAGACACCGCATAGACCGTCAAGGTAGCCTTGCTCGTAAGGAAGCATGTTCATCGCCATATTCAACTCCTTTATGGGTTCCTGATCCTTTTAATTTCCGCTGCCGGTCTGATTTTCCAATACTCCTCAGGTTCACAGTCGATCTCCAGCCAGCCAATTTTGATGTTTTTCAACTCTGCAAAAGAAATGTATCCCCATTCGGCGCATTGATGGTCATCATTCAAAATGGCGTATCCCCAAAACAGATCGTCACCGTCGTATTCGGCAATGTACCAGTCACAGCCGCCAATAAAGAAATGCAGATAAATCAATTTGTCTTTCAGCGGAACTTGCTCCGTTTCATAAAGCTTTGGTATGCAGTCAAGCTGCTCTTTCGATGGTACGTTCCACATGGTTTGTAACCTCCTTTCCCAAAATAAAGTTAAGAATCATTTCGACATCATGAATAACTTGCAGACACGCCGTTATTGGCTTTAAATCGGCTTCTGCGGCATATCTTTCGATATACCAGTAGGTATTGCCCAATGTTTTACCCGGCGCTTTGCCGGTTAAATGACAGAGTGCCTGGGCAGACAGTTCGGCAGTGATCTCCTGATCCCATCTTTGGCCGGGTTTTAATTTGCCGATGCATAATTCATAAGCGGCATGAGCGAGTTCATGGAAAAAGACTATTTCCTCCGGGGAAGTGATGGCTATTTCTTTGATGTTGGAAATGTAAACGCCCAAGAATTTCCGATCAGGTGCAATTGTGGAAACGGTTATGCCCCACTCTTTTGCTCTTTCCAGCAAGGGCAAATCCGGCAAAGGAATTTTCTTTTCATACTCCAATAACGCCCCTTCCGTATCTTCCACCCGAAATACCGGTTTGGCTAAAAAGCCTTTCAGTATTTCATTTTCATCATCTTCGATTCTCCTTTTTCCTTTCACGAAGTAAGGAACCAGAATGTAGATTGCTTTAGCCCCGCTTTTGACCGATCTGCCGACGCGGTTCCACTGCCTGATTCCTCTGGCATCGATAGTTCCCGACAGGAACATGATCATTTTGTTCATGTATGACCACTTATCCGAAGGGATACCGATTACGGGAAACATGGCATAAGCAATAGCTTTGGGAACATCTCCTGTCTTGAACTTTTCCAAAATACTATGCAGCACCATCTGAACTTTGTTGTTCATAAATAAACCTCCTTTCTTTTGATTTAATTTCCAGCAGGCGCACCTCTCCTGCTGTGTTTTTGCTTGGTTAAAAATTGCAGTTTTGTCGGATTAAGCTTTTGAGTGTGACTAACGGTTAAATAGTGATAGTTACTTTAAAATGGTATTGGCTAGGTTTTGGTTCATTTCCGGCATGATATCGGCATATAAACTCGTCATAGCGATTGATGCATGCCCAAGTTGCTTTTGCACGAAACGAATGTTTTTTGCCTTGGCTAAAAGTAAAGTGGCGTAAGTATGCCGCGAACTGTGGATGGAATAATGTTGTGGCAAACCGGCTTTTATTATGGCTTTTTTGAAGCTGATTTCCAGAGCAGTTGTGGTGTAATGCTTTCCTCCCCTGCCGGCAAGTAATGGTGAATCAAAATCTATTGGTTCCTTCCATTGCTTCTTGATCTCGATATAACTTTTCAAATGAACGACTATTTCATCATCAAGATAGACATCCCGTTTCTTCCCCCGTTTCCCGCAATGGACAATCAAATAATTTTCTTTGCCATTTAGGCATAAGTCAATCATTTTAAGAGCAGCAATCTCCATGACTCTTAAACCTGAGTTCAATGCCAAGTGAATAAGCATGTAACGGTTAACCCACGTCTTTCTTTGCTCTGATAAATCAGCGTTTGCTTCTTTCTTGCAACAACGCAACAGCTTGTTCTTTTCCTTTACCGATAAAAATTTATCTCTGGTGATTATATAATTATTCATAGCCACCTCCTTTTGTGGTTTTTAAACAACTCCATCATAAATTGAATCTTGATTAAACAATGAGATAACGGTTGGCAGTATTGATAAATACTGAAATTACTATTTTACTACTTTTATTTTTCGATAATATTATAACATAAACTCAAAGAAAAGTCAAGTTAATTATTTGATATTATTCTATATTTATAAATATATGTAGTGTGGTTTAATGAAAAAAAGCAATAAAAAACCCCGCCATTATGACGGGGTTTCAGAAGTAAATATCTTACGGTAAACCCTGAGTGTTCTTCAAAGGAAATTAGCTAAATGGAATTCCGATATCATTGCATCACCTTAATAACAATGCCAGCCAGTTGAGCGCTTGGAAAATCTTTTCCATTTATTACGACACGCTCCAACCATATATATCCTTTATCTTTTCGTAAATCATAGAATGCCCATTGAAATTTATGTTTTTTCCTTGTTACATTATCAGAGACGCTTTGTTCTAAAAGCCAAAGATTTTCCTTTTTTGTCCATTTTACTTTGCCATTCAGTTTATCTAACAATTCAACCACAGCAGCCATATTTCCGGACAAACCGGACCCGGCATATGTTTGGAATTGGCCACCTAAAAAATCTTTAGGTGGTCCTGATGATGACCACTTTTGAACAAGTGTATTTATTTTGTTTTGCTTTTCAGCAACTTCTTGATTTTGTTTTTGCTTCTCTGCTTCCTTCTGCTTCAAAATCTCCTCTCCAAGTGAAATGTACTCACACACGTATCCTCCTATATACTGACCTACTGACCGATTGGAACTAATTTCTTCTTCTGTCAGTTTTACTTTGACTTCTAACTTGTCGGATGTCTTAATTTGGTACTGTGCTGAAGGAAAATTCTTGACATAAAATGTCAAGCTACAGCCTTCCGGGTCTTTGAAGTATACACTTTCGGTACCTTTCAGTTCTGGGAATACATCTGAGTTCGCAGGACCACTGTACTCACCTGGAATGTTGTACTCATCACCAATCTTGAAGTTGTATTTTTCACATTGTTTTTGTTGTTTCGGTCCTGTGGACAATTCATTTCTTTGTTTTTGGGCGGCATACAAGTTATTTTCAGCGGCGACAATTACGGTGATCAAGACGAAAACAAAAAGGATAGTCAATACTTTTCTCATAATTTTACCTCCATTAATTTGTCCTTTCTTGGCTCCGATAGACTTTGCGTCAAAATAAACCCATATGCTCGTTCCAATGATGACCATAAACAACAAATAATCCATTGCTTTTCTCCTTTCTTATCAAATAATAACACGTTTAATTGAAGGTGTCAGACACGGTTATTTCGTATTTTTAATATAATCGTAGTTTTCTTAAATAAATTAGACATGGCCTCTTATCATTTTTTCACTACAAATCATGGTTACTCCGAAAGCGGATTCGCTTTCTGCATATAGTGCATCACCACCAATAACAGAGCATTCACTGTTCGTTAACTTTTCAATTTCATCAATGATTGGATGAAGATGCTTAGGAATGGAAAAGCCGTCACCTAAATTTGAAGAAGCAATGTAGAAAACATCTGATGCCCGTTTTATGGTGTCAATGTTGCCCGATAAGAATTGCCGAAAGTTAGGCAGATATTCAGTCGGTTGACTTTCAAAAAATAAATATCTTCCAGTGGTGCTTGATAGGGCTTGCTTCATATCAGAAAAGTCGCGGGAAAGAAGCCTTGGAAATATCCATACGCGGCACATGTCTTTCATAAATTGTGTGATCTTTCTTTCGCCATCCTTTTTCTCAAAGAAAATAATCGCTTCATTAGTTGAGGATTGAACTCGACAAGCCATGTCTCCAGTACCCAATAAAACTAACGTGAAGAGAAAAGAGCACATGTTTTCGGAAATTAATTTCTCTCTGGTTGCCCAAAAGAATGAGTCTTGCTGAGAACCGAGGAGAAATATTATATCTCTGTTGGAAAGGTCCGGAATCGGCTTATATCGATCTTCATTAGGCAATATGACGGTTAACAGTGGAGTTTCATTTTCTGCGAATAAATCTGGATCATCTTCACGGTACTTCTGAAAACATTTTATAAGCTCTTTAAATTCTATATTGACGCATTGCCCGATCTCTTGGCCTTTTCCGCCAATACCAATAAAACATGCCTTAAAATCAAATGATGCTTGATCCATTATATTCTATTCATTATCTGTTTCATAATAGTTACTAATTAATAGTCAACTTTTTTAAATAGCATTAGAAGCACTTCTCGCATTCTTTCCTTTGATACGACAATATCTTTGTCTTCATGTGCGGACATCCTTTTACGAGTAAGGAATTTATCCACATAGAGGTTAAGTATCCAAAGAGCAGCTTGGACAGAAACGTGCGCTAACCATTCATAACGGCGAGGTCGTTTTATGGAAAATCCTTTCGCCATCGAATGAGAGAATTGATATTGACCGCAATCCAAACGACGAGCATCGCATTTATTCAGCGATACAGTTGACTCAATAGGGAATCGTAATTCTTCAGTCTCATCGACTTGATTTAGATAAAGGGTAAAATCGCCATCTTCATGGGAATTAGGCAATTTTAATCTAGTTGTATTAATGGATTGATATTCTATTTCTCGCTCAAGAACATCAAAGAGTTGTTGATAAGTTAGACGTATGGTTTCGGTTGGAGCACTTTTACGAAAATAAGATATGTTTCCCGAGGTAAGTTCTATGTGTCCTTTTACTTCACTCGTCTTCCCGACAGCATCAATTCTCATGAAAAATTTTGATTTTGATTCTCTTCTCGCCATAATGCACGTCCTCAATTTAATTTATAAACTGTATTTCCTCATCATTGCACAGGTCACTTTTCACGACGGAAAGAACGCAAAGCGATCAGGCATCTGCCCCCCTCCCCATTGTCAAGACAAAAAACATGCAAAGTTAAGGTGTGTTTTATAAGTCTGCACGTTGTTTAAAAATCCTTTTCCCTTTACTCATTTCTATCATCATTGCTCAGAGG
>JAGODU010000022.1 GCA_017998095.1 Prolixibacteraceae bacterium
GTGTATGTCCGCTATCACTTGGGCGACTTAGCAATACATATTTTCCATTTATTTTTCTTGGAAATAATACACCGTTTCTGTTGAATGGCATAAGCGGATTAGGAAGACGAACAAAAGTCTTGAAATCTTCAGTCCATCCAAGTCCTATTGATGCTCCATGCAAATCATCACACCAGCTTACGTAAAACTTACCTTCTATTTCTACAACCCTGGGGTCATAGGCATAACTTGTAGGATTAGGATTACCGTTCTCATCAACCCATGCAATTGGGTCCGGATCAAGGTTGATTTTTAAACCGTCTTTACTTTTTCCTGAAAATAATGTTGCTCTTCCGTTTTTCTGATCAGCGCGAAATACTCCGGCAAATTCACCTTTGAATGGAACTACTGCACTGTTATATACACGGGCTGCTTTTGGTATCGGATTCCAGTCAATGATAGGATTGCCGCTGTATCTCCACATCACATCCGAACTCCCAGCCGGCTTGTCCTCCCATGGTATGTTGGGAAGTGCTTTTCCAATAATTGTTTTGCTCATTGTTTATTGTATATGAATTTCTAATCTTATTTAGTTAGTTGCTTCCATGCCGCTTTCAACACGTCTTTGTTCAAGATCAGCCTGAACTTTCTTCATCGTCTTTTCATCAAGTTTATAGAAGAAAACCAGCAATACCAAGGCTGCCAAACCTGCTATAATTGGTATAACACTCATCATCGCTTTCAATCCGAATAAGGTACTTGCATTCTGTGCAACATTTGCAACGAATCCTGTACTTGCAAGTATAAATGCAGCAATCATACTACCGAAAGCCCATCCTAATTTATTAGACATTATTGAAGCTGAGAATATTAAACCAGTGGCACGACGACCAGTCTTCCATTCTGAATAGTCAGCTGTGTCAGCATACATAACCCACAATAATGCTGAAATAGGTCCTCCTGTTATTGAACCAAATATCTGGAATAAAAGAATCAGGAATACGTTTTCAGGGTTAAAGAATATGAATGAACCCGTGAAAACTATAGCTCCGATAAGAAGAATTATTGTTCCCATACGGCGGCCAAAAGTTTTTGCCCACCAGGGTATTATAATAACACCTATCAAAGAAAGGGTTTGCCCTACTGTGTTGAATATTGAAGTTAAAGTTTCAAATCCAAATGTTTCACCGGCATTGTACAATACAAGTTTTTCTTTACCGAAAATACTAAGTATTGGATTGGCAATATATTCCCTGAAGAAATTCAATATTGCTGTTAACCATGGTACAGCCTGTTCGCCAACGTAATATTTGAAGTAGTGGGTTGTAACATTAAGACGAATACAGTTGAAAAGAATAAAAAGAATTGTTACAGCAAAAAGCATCATCCAGGGTACATTTGCTGTAAGGTCTTTAAGATCACGCCCTATGTTTGTTTTTTCCTTGGCAATAGGCTTGATTCTTTCTTTTGTTGAAAGGAATGTTATAAGGAAAAACAAAACGGCAGCAACTGCATAAATAATCATGGTTGTCTGCCAGCCTGTCTGAGCAATTTCAATTTCATTTGCACCCTTTCCAAACATTTTGGCAAATGGGAGTGCTGTTGCAGATACAATTATCCCTGCAAGATAGGCGCCTACAAATTTGAAAGAAGATGCACTTGTCCTGTCGACCGGGTCATTGCTGATAACACCCAGCAGAGAAGTGTAAGGAATGTTCACTGTGGAATACAAAAACATGAACATCATAAAAGTGATATAGGCATATACTATTTTTCCTGTCCCGCCGAAACTAGGAACTGTAAAAGCAGCAACTGCCGCAATGGCAAGAGGCACTGCACCGAAAAGTATGTAAGGCCTGAATTTTCCCCATTTGGTTTCTGTTCTGTCTGCCGTCATTCCTATTACTACATCAAAGAGAGCATCTGCTACCCTTGATACAAAAAACATGACTCCGGCGACTGCAGCAGTCAATCCAAAAACGTCGGTGTAAAAATAAAGCAGATAAACCATTATGGTCTGCCAGAATAAAACGGATCCAAGGTCTCCGCAACCATATCCGGCTTTTTCCCAAAATGTAAGTTTCTTGACTGAGTTACTCATAAATTTTAGTTTCTAATTTTATTAATGTCTGATTAATTACGTACGAAATTCTTGTTGAAGAGTTCCCTTCAACTAGCAAATTAAATTTAAAAAATTGAAAAAAACTAACTATTTGTGTAAAACGTACGCAAGGCATTAAAAATGCATATAATCAAAGAATTAATGCTGTATCTAAAACCTGAAACTAAAGAAACAATATAAATCAAATCTTTTTTAAGATTCCCTGCAATATCAACAAAATACCTGCACCTAAAAGAAGTCCGATAAAAGAGTATGATATTTCATATCTGACATTTAATTTTCCACTAACAATGAGATGTATAAAAATTGCTGCTGTAAATAGCAAAGCTGCATATATAAATCCTGCTTTTTTTGACATAAAGTATTCTATTTGATTTAAAATATATCTGAACGAATTCATTTTTTGATCAAATGTATATTCACTAAAATCAAAAGAAAAAAAAAATGTTTGAATGTCAGGTTTCTTTCAATGATTGACATGTTTTGGCCAATGAATGGAAAAAATGAAATTGTTTTTCAGATAATGCTTATTTTATGATGAACATTGGTAATTTTTATTAATTTGAATGGTTTTTAGAGCAAATATCATATTTTCTTAGAACTGAAATATTTTCATCCATATCTGAATATATTGCAATAGAAATAAAACCTTCATAAAAGAAAAACCCCAACTCCGGATATTATCCTGAAGTTGAGGTCTCATATATCTTAAAAAACTAAATACTTTGCTTTTATTTGTTTCTTTTCCTTCTCTTAATCCAGATTCCACCACCTATCAATCCAAAACCTAAAATACTGGCAATAAATGGCACAGGTACTGCTGTACCACCTGCTCCTGCAGCAATTGGCTGACCTGGTACGGGATTATATCCAGCAGAGTTTATTGTTAAAAAATTTTTATTTGGATCCATCGTAACATTTAACCAACCATAGTAAAATTGGTTGTTAAGACCTATAAAATTTATTCCTACATATCCTGCATAAACACCATTATTGAAATTACCTTGCAATGGAGCAGGAGAATCTAAATACATTGTCCCAAAAAAATTCGCAATATTATACCAATTTGTTTCAGAAGATCCTATTATTTCCCCGGCAGATAAAATTTTTGTTAAATAAAATGACATTGATTGTAATCTTTGTCCTGAGAGGGGAGTACCGATTGGCATATCAAATAAGATTGTATTTGGATTTGTGCTAATTGTAAGTCCCTGCCTTGGTGATATAATAGCTGAACAAATGGTAGCACCGGGATGTTCCGTAGAAAAGATTATTAAATAATCTGGAGTTCCGTTTTCGTCAACATCTATTGCTCCCTGAAGATGAGTGGAATTAAAAGTAGCAGGAAAGTCTGCTATTTCAAATCCTCCTGTTAAATCTGGCAATTGAGCTTTGATGCAAATACTTGAAAATAAAAAAAAAGTAATAATCAGAAGTCCCAGTTTCATTCTTTTCATAATGATTTGTTTTTTTAGTTTTTGCAAATATATGCAAATATCTACAAATCATAATTTTTGAATTAATAAATGAAAGAAAATTCATGAAATTTTTTGATTATTTATCTAGCTTATCAAGATCCTTGTTTATCTTATCTACCCTCTTCTGCATTTTTTCCTGCTCTTTTTCAAGCATCTTTTTTTCCTTTTCAAGCTCATCCTTCATTTCTTCATAAAGATTTTCTTCTGAGGAATCGCTTTCTTCCCAATGATGAGAACCTTCTTCTCCCATTGAATTTAAAGCTGAGCTTACTCCTGACAATGCAGAATGAACTATTCCATTAACATCAAGGTTTTCAAGAACCCCTGATGCAATATCCAGTCCGGCTGAGGCTGCCCCAATTGTTGCTTCAATAAATTCTTCGCTCAGCCCGTCTTCCGACATATCCCGGTACATTTCCCTGGCCATTTCCCTTTTGGCTTCTTCAATATCACGGGCAGCTTCTTCCATATCCCTGTTAATTTCTTCATGATCAATTTCCCTCATTGCCTTATTTACTTCTCTTGATGCTTCTCTTAGGGCTGCCGATACTTCTTTCATTGCTTCACGCACTACTTCTGAAACATTTACATCTTCGAAAGCTTCATTGATTTCTTCAATCATTTCTCCCGAAACTTCTTCATCATTTTCTGATAATGCCAGCTCGGTCACTTTTTGAAGCTCTTCCTTCTTTTCTTTGTCAATGTTGGCCTTCCTGATATTTGTCTCTAAAACAGTTTTTATGCTGTCTTTTTCTGCTTCAGTCATTTTCTTTTCCTGAACAATAGTGTCTTTTTTATTTACAGGCAAATTTTCAGGAACCTTCTTTTGACTTCCAAATGCAAATGATGCCAGCGTTATTCCAATTAGAATTATAAACCCGGCAATTAATTTTTCTAAAAAATTTGTTTTCATGGCTATCTGATTTTGTAATCTTTTTATTCTTTGTAATATGCTGCTCCTCTTATTGGCAAAGGCCATTGAGAGCTGCTCATTTTTATAAGTATTAATTTGAATGCTTGCAAGGGCTTTGACAAAGGCAACTTTATCGCCGGTGGCTTCTACTGCAATATTATCACAGCTGTTTTCTCTTTCTGCCCTAATCTGCGATGAAATAATCCATACAGCAGGATTATAAAAGAAAAGAATTTCAATTACTGTCTGTATAATGTTGAACAGATAATCGTTACGCATTATATGTGCAAGCTCATGCGCTATTATTGCTTCAATTTCTTTGGACGATAAACCTGTGAACGCTGTTAAAGGGAAGAGTACTATCGGTTTGATGGTTCCAAGAGTAACCGGCCCTTTTGCCAACGGTGAAAAGAAGGCTTCTACCTTTCGCGTCAGACCAATTTTTTCTGACAATTTAGTTATTGCTGTATATATTTCATCAGGCAATATCTCTAACTGATTTGTTCTCAGCCGCCTGCAATACATAAAACCAAGTATAAACCTGATAATCAGGATTACCATTCCTGCCAGCCAGATTGTATAAATAGCATAAAAATTACGCTGAAAGAATGACCTGACTTTTACAATTCTAAGGTTTATTATTTCTTCCTTTGATTGTGAAATTTGAGTTTTATCCTTTTTCCCTTGTACTAAAAGACTTTTAATGTAATCTGGATTTGAAGTTATTTTTTCTTTCAACTCCTGTTTTTCCGATGCATAATTATAAGCCCTGATAAATGTACCCGTTGAAAAAGCCAATACTGCAATCAATGCAGCATAAGATAAGAAGTATTTTATTTGTGCACTTTTCCTTTTCAAAAGCAGCAATAGTATTGCTAGTACAATTGCAATGCCAGCGGCCTGCCACAATGAATGAACAATTGCCCATCCGGTTGATTCAATAATTTCCGGAGAAAAGATATCACTTATAAATTTCATGGTTTTTGTTCATTTTCAATTTGAGATATAATTTTCTTAATCTCATCTATCTCGCTTTTATTTGTCTTCCTGTTGCCAAGAAGTTGCATTACAAGACTAGATGATGAACCCGAAAAAGCCGAATCAAGAAAACGATCAAGCAAGGTTCCCCGTGTTTCTTCTTTTTTACATGATGTGTAATAAAGATGGTTCTTGCCATTGGGCTCCCTGTTTAGCAATCCTTTGCTTGTCATGTTTTGCATTATCTTAAGGGCAGTAGTATATCCAATATCTTTATGCAGCGAAAGCCTTTCATGAACATCCTTTACTGTCAGTGGTTCCTTTTCCCAAAGAATATTAAGTATTTCAAGCTCTGCAGCTGTTGGAGAGGGTTTGTTGTCGTCCATCTTTATTTTCAATTACGATGATTGTCGTACAAATGTATACGATAATAATCGTAGTTGCAAATATTTTAAGAAAAAAATCTATTTAGCCAGGTATTCAAGGGCTTCTTCCTTAGTGTTAAAAGCTATTAATTTATTTTTAATAGTCAGATTATAAGCAGCAAGCATTATTTTCTTGACTGTATTGAAACCTATTGCAGTATTTTTAATGGTTTTTGCATCAAATATTTCCTTACCATATTTTTTTGCAAGATCCATATATTCATTGTTGGACGGGGCATTAGTGAAGTTATTTAAAGTGTAGTAACTTTCATCTGTAGTAAGATAAAGATCTCTTACCTGATTTAGCACATTAATCGTTTCTTCAGAAGTCTTGCAATTTGAATAATCAATGTACAGGATTTTTCTGCCCTTATGGTTTATAAATGATAGTGACATAGTTTTAAGATTGATTTCTGTTTAAGATTTTCTTTAATAAAGTTAAAGGTAGTCATCTGCTATCAAAAAGTCAATACTACAAATATCACATATCGGTCTGAACCGTACCAAGTCCTTAACAAGTCCGTACTTTCTACCATTATAATAGGGGTTTCTCCCATTATGAAGGGAGAAAGTACGGCTTTGGTACGGTTCAGGTAAGTAGTTGTTAATATTAAAACCGGAATTTTGCCCTTATGTCTTTTCGTTTGATTGAAATTAATTTTTCAAATTCAAGTTCAGCCATATTGAATATTTTAAAGATAAAATCTTATTTTTGGCCTCGATTTCAAAAAATTAGCAAGTATTATGGCTGAAGATATTTTTAAGAAACTGGTTGCCCATTGTAAGGAATATGGGTTTGTATTTCAAAGTAGTGAAATATACGACGGTTTAGGTGCTGTATATGATTACGGGCAGAATGGTGTTGAACTTAAGAACAACATTAAAAAATACTGGTGGGATTCAATGATTCTGCTCCACGAAAATATTGTGGGTATTGATTCTGCAATTTTTATGCACCCTACTATTTGGAAGGCATCAGGACATGTCGATGCATTCAATGACCCTTTGATTGACAATAAAGATTCAAAGAAAAGATATCGTGCCGATGTTCTTATTGAAGAACAACTTGCCAAATTTGAAGAAAAGATAAGTAAAGAAGTTGAAAAGGCTGCAAAGCGTTTCGGCGAAGCATTCGATGAAAATCAATTCAAGACGACTAATACAAGAGTACTTGAATATCAGTCGAAATGGGATGCATTACACTCACGCTATTCCAAAGCCTTAAACGATAGTAATCTTGAAGAACTCAGACAAATAATAATTGATGAAGAAATTGTATGCCCGATTTCAGGCACACGTAACTGGACTGAAGTACGTCAGTTCAACCTTATGTTTTCAACTGAAATGGGTTCTACTTCTGATGGCGCAATGAAAGTTTATCTTCGTCCTGAAACAGCACAGGGTATTTTTGTTAATTACCTGAATGTCCAAAAGACAGGCCGTATGAAGATTCCTTTTGGTATCGCTCAGATAGGTAAGGCTTTCCGTAATGAAATTGTTGCACGTCAGTTTATTTTCCGCATGAGGGAATTCGAACAAATGGAAATGCAATTTTTTGTAAAACCGGGTACAGAACTCGATTGGTTTGAGAAATGGAAAGAAACAAGGATGAGCTGGCATCAGTCACTGGGCTTTGGTGCAGAAAACTACCGTTTCCATGTTCACGACAAGTTAGCCCATTATGCCAACGCAGCTGTCGATGTTGAATATAAATTCCCATTCGGATTTAAAGAAGTTGAGGGTATCCACTCACGTACCGATTTTGACTTAAGCCAGCATCAACAATTCTCAGGAAAGAAAATCCAGTATTTCGATACTGAACTCAACGAATCGTATGTGCCTTATGTTGTTGAAACATCTATTGGTGTTGACCGTATGTTCCTACAGGTTCTTTCTGCTTCTTATCATGAAGAAGAAGTGGCTGATGTTAAGGGACAAAAAGATATCAGAGTAGTATTGCGTTTGCCTGCTCAGCTGGCTCCGGTTAAACTTGCAGTGATGCCGCTTGTAAAGAAAGACGGACTACCTGAAAAAGCAAGGGATATTATCGACAACCTGAAGTTTGATTTCAACTGTATGTACGATGAAAAGGACTCTATCGGAAAACGTTACAGAAGGATGGATGCAATCGGTACTCCTTTCTGTGTAACAGTTGACCATCAGACCCTTGAAGATAATACTGTAACTATTCGCTACAGAGATACGATGGAGCAGGAGAGGGTTGAAATTTCAAAATTACAGGGTATCATAGCTGAAAAAGTAAATTTAAAGGCTTTATTTGCTAAGCTTAAATAGAAAATTTAGATTTATATAAGTGACGGCATTATGAATAATCATAGTGCCGTTTTTCTTTTTTTAATTTCCAAAATCCTTCCAGGAAACTACATCCCCGTTTGTTCTGTTTTGGTTTTCATCTCCGCCATAGACAATAATCTTTTTGTTTATATTATCGCCGTATAGGTCACTAAACCATTTTATTCCTTTAAACATGTCAGGCATAATAGTCATACCTGCTTTAAATTCAATTAAGCTTAATTTAACCCCTTCTTTAATAATAAGGTCTACTTCATGTCCGGCAGAGTCTCTCCAGTACCAAATTTCTCTTATGTCATAATTGTGGTTCATTCTTTTCAAATATTCAGCGACCATCATATTTTCAAAGATATTTCCCTTTAATGGATGCGATATTAACTTTTCTTTTTCGTAAATATTCAATAAGAACGAAAGAAGCCCTGTATCCAGAAAATATAATTTTGGAGATTTCACTATGCGCTTGCTTAAGTTTTCGAAATAAGGGTTTAACAGAGAAACTATATAACTTTTTTCTAATGCTGACAACCAGGCTTTTGCAGTAGGTTGAGAAATTCCACATTCTGTAGCAATTGAACTTATATTCAGAATCTGACCTGCCCTTGCAGCACAAAGCCCAAGAAAGTTCTGGAACAATCGTGCATCCTTTATGGAAATTAACTCACTTACATCCCTTTGAACATATGTTTGTACATAATTTGAATAAAACACCTTTGATGAAATTTGTCTGTCAAATATTGCCGGATAGAAACCTTTTATCATTGCTGATATATAATCACTGTTTAAAAGGCCTTCAGATTTTAATTCAGAAAAATCAAAGGGGAATAACTTAAATAGTCCAACCCTTCCGGCTAAACTTTGAGAAATATTTTGCATCAGATTAAAATTCTGGGAACCTGATAAGACAAATTGCCCCATAATTTTACTTTCATCAACGATAGTTTGAATATATGAAAACAGGGAAGGTACCCTTTGTGCTTCATCGAATATTACATATTTATCGTAGATTTTGAGAAAACCATTTGGATCGTCTTCAGCAAAACTTCTTATATCCGGGTTTTCTAAACTGACATATCTGTAGCCGTTCAACATTGCTTTAAGCATGGTGGTTTTTCCCGATTGGCGGGGACCTGTAACTGCTATGACAGGATACTTTCCAAGATACTTTCTAATCGAACTTTGTATTTCTCTGTTTATTGTCATATATATTTGAATTACAATACAAATATACAATAAACTTTGAAAATACAAGGCATCAACTTTGAAATTGCAAGACACTAACTTTGAAAATACAAGGAATCAACTTTGAAAATGCAAGATATTTTAACTTAGAATAGATAGCAGCCCAGGTTCATTGATACAGCTCCGTACTTCACCCACATATAGTCGGTATTGACGAAGTTATT
Source organism: Prolixibacteraceae bacterium (assembly GCA_017998095.1). The sequence continues at coordinate 9,612 of JAGODU010000022.1, forward strand.
GATATGGTTGGAATATTCCAATTCAAGAAAAACTCTTTTTCCAAAGTCAAATCCTATTCCTCCTACGTAGTTGAGCATAACTTTTTTAAACCCTTTATAATTGGGATCAGTCAAATCAATTCCGGAGTTTTGTTTTACAAGGAAGTCAGTCCTTAACCCTCCAAATAACCTGTAATTAGTATTTTTACCAAAAGGAAGGTAATAATTTAAAAGGAAGTCAGTAGAAAGGAAATAAAACTTGGAAGTCTCGGTAGCACTATAGTGGGTAATAATTTTATCGTCATAAATGGTATAAGATTTTGGTCTTAATCCCCTTATATGTGTATAACTTAAGCGCGGTGAAAAGGAAAGGAAAGAGTTCAGGGGCAGGTTTCCTTTTACTCCAAATACGGCAGTGGCTTCTACACTAGCACCATCTGTCGACTGATTGTAATTTGTATTAAGGGCTTCTTCTTCATAATAATGAGCACTTTGGCTACCATAGTTTCCCCTGACATATAATCCTATGTTCTTAGTATTATCAGGCTGGGCAATTAATGAATTACTGAGGGCAAGGAAAGTAATTCCAAGAAATGTTATTTTTTTCATACTATTCAGATTTAAGTTGTTATCTGATAGGATGATGTTGTTTATAGGAATGGTTGCACTTCTTCCTGATGAAAAAATATGCATTTCAGCAGATTTATTTAAAGTGTCAATTATCAACGTTGCATTTTCAATCGGACTCATCAGGTCGATATAAACAGTATCCCTCTTAGTGTTTGATTCTAACCATACTGTGTCTGTAATATGTACATATTCATAAATGACAATAGTGTCTTTGCTTTGAGAAAAGACACTATTAAGCACCAGCATTGCCGGTAGGGTAAGAAATATAAACCGCTTAAATCTCATTCATTTTTCTGTAGCATTGTCAAATGTAGTAATTCAAGAGTACCTAACCATATTTGCCCGTCGTTGAGTTGTATTTGCTGAGGTTCAACAAATTCGTCTCCCAGACCGGGAATCATGATATGTGTCCAGAACTCCTCTGATGGAATTGAATCTTTCAGTAAGTAAAAATCTTTTGAAAAGCTTTGTTTTTCCCCGCTTCTAATTAGTGTAAGCCACTCTTTGTCCCAACCCGGTTTGTACGTTACATTGCTGTATAACGGGGCAGGGTGGGTATTAAAAGTATAAATTGTTTCTGTCATGTCCGGGTGATTGTAAACCTTTGGTTCCTGAGGTGTAAGTGTAAGCTCCCAGTTGATTGTGTATTTATTGTCGGATGGAGTTTTTTGGGGATCAAGCATATAGTAGTTTACATCATCTTGATTTTTTAAATTATAAAATACTTTTATCATTCCGGGGGTAGAAAGAATCATTGAATCGATTTTACATTCTAGTCCGTAGCGGAATTTGCCATGTCTTTTTAATTCGTCCGTGAACTTCTTTTCCAATCTTGGATCAGGAATGGAAGGATTAAAAGTTGTACTGCTATACATGCTGCCAAGCTTTAACACAAAATCGGCATCCCGGCCTTTGATATATTCCAGTACGGAATCTCCTGCACATGGTTCTCCGCTCTGTCCGATAAACGTTCCTTCATAAATTACTTCACCATCACTGCATATCCAGTATTTGGCGTTGTTAAACTTGTTTAAGTTTTCACCGGGAACATTCTTCAGATAAAAAAAATGGGATGAATTGTCATAGTACTGAATATTTTCAGTGGTAAAAATATAATGGTCTCCAACAATAATATATAATCCCGATTTCAGGTTTATGTCTGTCATTGGATCATTTTCATCGCAGGAAGCAAATGCGGTTATTATTGCTGCCAATAATAGCATTAGATTAAAGGTTTTTGATTTATTATATCTTTTCATTGTTGTTTTATTTTAGTGCTTATTCTTTATAATTCTATTTCTTTAGAAAGACCGATTTCCCCTATCCAGATTCTTCCATCGTCAAGTTGAAGGTCTTTATTTTCAAGATTTCCCTTTAATCCTGTGAAATTAAAAGAAGCAGCATATTTCCCCGGATACACAGGATCAAATTGAGTATAATCAAGTGTAAAGTAGAAATCTTCTTTACCTTCTATCAAAGTCAGCCAGTTTTTGTCCCAGGTACCCGAAACTTCAGGATAGGAAACTTTAACATTATTCTTGTGAGGTCTCATTATTTTAATGTTATTAGCCGTAAGGTCATAATTATTTGGATCCTGAAGTGTCAATCCTCCTGTCAGAGAATGGTAAAAATTGATTCCCATTTTTTCCGGGTCAGGAATATAATAACTGACTGAATCGAGATTCGTCACTTTTATTGTTACCTGAATATTGTAGCTGTCTAAACGTTTGATTTCATCAATCTCTGCTTTCAATCCTTCCCTGTACTTGCCATATTTCTTAAGGGTGCCGGTAAATAGTTCATTATTGGTTTCGTCCTCACTACTACAGTAATACGACATATTTGCCTGGCTTTTTACAAGTTTCATTGTGAAGTTGAAATAACCTGTATGTAATTCAGTTTTGATGGTACTATCGGTACCGCACGGACAATCAAGTCTTAAGGCTCCTTCAAATATAATTTCCTTATTGTCGGTAATCCAGAACTTCGATTTTTCATAGTAATCAAATTCTTCAGGGAGTTTATTATTCAGAAAAAACATTTTGGTAGAGTTATCGTAATATTCAATCATATCGGAAGTAATAATTGCCTGGTTACCAATAATGATGTTAATGCCTTCCGCAGGTGTGAACTTAGGATCAAGACTATTTTCTTCGCAAGAATATATTACTGCAATAAGTGCAGCAGCTATTATTAGGCAAGATTTTTTATATATGAGAAGTTTATTCATGACGTTTTAATTAGAAATTATAAAATATACTGAATTCCATATTCAGCGATTTGAATGTATATTCACTAACACCCAGTGTTGGTGCTAAGGGATCTTCATAGGAATTATATTTTCCGAAGAGCCCGTAGCTGAGTTCTAAGCTGCATCCTATCTTACGGGAAAAGTTGAAGCCTGTTCCAAGTAATAATTCCAAATCGTGGAAGAATGTTTTCGGTGTGCTGTTTTCGTAAAGATAATCATCTTCAGGTACTTTATATAATGAACATGTCAGGTCGTAAGCAGCACCGATGTATGGCTGCCATCTGCCAATACGATATTTGAGTTTTAACGGAACAGATACCTGAACATAGGAAGTATCGAAAAGCCCTGTATTCAGCTCGTTGAGGATTACATTTGTTTGGATTCCGGCAAAGTCATATTCCAAATAGGGAAGACTTTCATCTATTTGTTTTGACTGAATGTAATCAGCAGTTGGCATCATGTATTGAATCTTTTCGCCAAGCGATATGCTGAATTTACTGTCTTTAAAAGGAAAGTTGACTTCAGCGCCAATATGTGCTCCGGCCCACATTGGGCTACTTACTGTTGAGGTATTATGGATCAGCCACGAACTGTTAGGACCAATGTTCATGCTCCATTTTTCCTGTCCGAAAGTTATTGCCTGAACAGATAATAACAGCATTGTGAAAATACCCTTTCTTTTCATATCATCATGTTTATTGTTTTCACCAATTATGATGTTATTAATTGGAATGGTTGCACTTCCCTGAGAAGATTTAATTATTAGACGGGCATTATTTCTGGTAGTATCAATTATTATCGTGGCATCCTCAATATTTTGAAGCTCTTTGATTACAAGTGTATCTCTTTGAGGTTTTGGTTCTATCCATACTGTATCCGTCTTATAGATATAATCATAAACAACGATTGTATCCCTTGTTTGACTACTTGCAAATAGAGGCAATAAAAGGAACAGAAAAGTAAGTTTATTCAGAAATAGGTTTCTCAAGGCGGACTGTATCATGAACAACAATAGTTTTGCGGATAATAACCTGATCATTCTTCTTCATGTCCGGGCGTTCTAGATTTTCTTTAGCGGGAATTGTTGCTTTAACTGAGTCAGGCTGAAGGGAAGGCCTTTGGGAATTGCATGTGTCGGGGATTATTATTGTATTCTTATTTTCGGGTAATATGGTTTCATTGTTTTTTGTAAGTGAATTATAAAGATAAATACCACCTACTGAAGCTGAGATTGTAAAGCCAGCAAGAATTATCTTTCCTGCAAGCGATGCTCCAGTTTTAATGAATATTTGAGCTGAGGATGATTGAAAGGGTACATTTCCACAGGCAGCTATTTCATAATTACTGAAACCTTTCCTGAATATCTTATCGATATAATTCGGCGTAAGGAACAGGATGAAGAAAGTTTTGTTTTTTTGTTTTTTCTCTTGCTGATAGCCTGAGGCTTTAAGATATAACGACTCCTGAGCTTTTTTCCTTGCCCTCGACAAGTGCGATTTTGAAGTGCCTGTACTGATATTCAGCATTTCTGCAATCTTGTTATGACTATACCCGTCGATAACGTATAGGTTGAAAACTGTTTTATGGTGCTCCGGTAACTCGTCAATTACTGATAACAATTCCTCTTTTGAAAAGGAAGCCTGTTCAATTATTGCCCTTACACTATTTGTTGACTGTTCCATTTCTGTATTATTGTCAGACTTGTTTACCAGATCGTCTGAAGGAATGTCACTTTTCTGTCTTTCTCTCAGATAAATCAGCGATTTATTGATAGCAATCTTTTTCATCCATCCTTCAATGGAACCCCAACCTTTAAATGATTGAATTTTTTCCATTGCTGTGATGAATGTTTCCTGTACCAGGTCTTCTGCAATTTCTTTACTACCGACATATCTTCTACACACTCCTTTTAGTCCGGCAGCATTGTTTTTATAAAGGTCATCCCAGTTTACAGGTTTCAAAACTTCAGGTTTCAGTTAAACAGTTATTTAATACAGATGTAAAAAAGTAAAATGGTTGCAGTGAAATTATAAAAGAAAAATATATTTATAACTCTTATTTTGACAATTCATTTCGGGGGTTTATCTTAGCGGCTTTAAAACAAAATGTTATGATGGAATTCTTTCAATCTCTGGCCGATTGGTACATGAGCAATATGAACTATGTTACAATAATGTTGCTGATGGCTTTGGAAAGTACATTTGTTCCGCTGCCTTCAGAAATAGTCATACCTCCTGCTGCCTGGAAAGCAGCTTCAGGAGATTTGAATATTTTTCTCGTTGTTCTTTTTGCTACAATTGGAGCAATTATAGGAGCTTGTATTAACTATTTTCTTTCGTTATGGCTTGGCAGAGCTATTGTTTATACGTTTGCTGAATCAAAAGTTGGTAAGATATTTTTCCTTTCAAAAGAGAAGGTTCAAAAGGCTGAAGCATACTTTGTCAAGAATGGCAATACCTCCACATTCATTGGAAGATTGGTTCCCGGCATCAGGCACCTGATTTCAATTCCTGCCGGACTTGCAAAAATGGATATAAAACAGTTTATCCTGTTTACGGCTCTTGGTTCAACTATCTGGCATGCAATACTTGCTGCACTTAGTTACTTTCTGTATTCACAAAAGGATTTATTTGAGAAATACATGAAAGAGCTTTCATGGGTATTACTTGCTGCCGGGGCAATATTCGTGGCCTATCTTGTAATTAAATCGATAAGAAAAAAGAAAATTCAGAATTGAAACACAATCGTTTTTGCAATACGCTCCTACAATTTCCTTGACAGAATGCTGAGATAAAACAGCTGGAATGCATGGTATATCATTATAGGCACGAGGAATAAACTGGCAGCAGGAATTCCGGCTAATATTACACTAGACATTACAGTTCCATGCATCAGTGATTTATTCGTGCCACAAAAGATAACCGTAATTCTGTCTTCTCTTGAAAACTTCTGCTTCTTCGATATCCATGAAGAAAAACCAAGTGACAGAAAAAAGAGTCCAATTACTACTCCGAAGAGAACAAACAACGTCCAGTTTGGTATATCCTTGAAAATACCGTTGAGAAAGGATTCACTGAAACTTTTATAAACGATGGTCAATATTACGCAACGATCGTAAAGGCTGAAATATTCTTTATTACGGAGAGCCCAGTTTCCCCAAAACCTGTGCAATAACAATCCTGCAATTACCGGAGCTAATATCTGTAATATGAGGTCAAGAAAAACTTTCAACAAGTTATAATCTCTCGCCGATTGAGTAAGAAAAAAGCCCATCCAAAGAGGAGTGATTAAAATTCCAATTACACCTGATATACTTGCATTAAAAATAGCTCCGGTTACATTACCTTTTGCTATAGAAACAAGAACTACTGAGGATGATACAGTTGACGGTAAAGCTGCCAGAAAAAATAGGGCAAGCCATAAGGTTTCATATTCAGTGTTGCGTATAAAAGGATAGAAAATTAAAACCACTAATGGAAAGAACAAGAAAGTAATGAGCTGAATAGTAATGTGCAACTTCCAGTTCTTAAGATCATTTTTCAGCTTCTCAGGACTAAGGCGCAAACCATAAAAAAAGAAAAGGAGCATTACAGCGTATTTGCTAACAGTCTTTAATTCAATTGCACTTCCTTCACCCCCTATTCCCGGGAAGAAATAAGCCAGCACTATCATTATTATGATGGCAAGAATGAAAATATCAGGTATATATTTTTTTATATTTCTTAAAAAAGACATGGCTTTTACTTGAAATTAATTACAAAGATTAATCTTTTTTTGATTGTTTAAGCCTACAAGTTGTATGGACATACAAGTTCAAGGTATTTTATTCATTGTTTTTTATTTATATTTTTGTAGAAAAGAACAAATATTTTATAAATGACAAGTATCAAAAGACATATTAAAACAATTCTGAAAATATAAATCACATCTACGATGATTTCTTGTTATAAAAGACCAGGAAATCTGGTCTTTTTTTTTGTCTAATATTTAAAGTTAAAGATATGAATGAAATAATAGTAAGTAAGGTTGATTCAGGCCGTTTATTAAGTAAACTTAAGATGGCCAGACAAAACAAAACATGTCATGTAAATGATGCAGAAAGATTGACTAAGGAGCTTGAAAAAGCCAAATTAACAGATCCTGAAAGCATGCCCGGTGATGTAGTAACAATGAACTCTTTGGTAAGGATTTATATACCTTCCATGAACGTTACAAGGGAAATAAAGATTGTATATCCTGAAGATGCAAGTCTCAAGGAAAACAAGATTTCAATATTTGCACCAATGGCTACTGCTTTGCTTGGCTATCGCAAAGGAGACGAGGTAGAATGGAATATGCCTGCCGGAAAAGTTAGTATCATTATTGAAGAAATATTATACCAGCCTGAAGCGGCCGGGGATTTTGAGTTATAATACTAGTAAGGAAAAACTATCAGCGGTATTGGTAATTTTCATTCATTGAAATTTTACTATACCGCTGATTTTTATTTTTGTGTAAAAATCAAAACCCATATTTTACCTTTATCCCTATTCCAAAATATGAAAAATCACCAGGAGGAGGATAAGCACTGTATTTTAATTCAGGTTCAAGGATAAGCTTTTCACTTATTTTAATGTCTTTACTTACTTTACAAACAATACCTAAAAAGTATTTTGGATTTATATCATAAGCAATTAATTTTGAATATGGCATTGGTTGAGGATCATATCCGCCAATAAAATAATCAAAACATCCTCCTAATGAAATATTTATAATTCCGGAATAAAACTTAAGAAGAACGGGAACTGAAACGAAACCTTCTATTATTGTCCTTTGATCAATACTTCCTACAGGTAAATAGATATTTACAGGATTTGCCTTGTAAAGAATGCCTGTTTCAGCACCAAAGTTATTATGGAATTTTCTTTCATATGAAAATCCAATAAGCATTCCAACTTTGTTGTTCAGGATCATGTTTTCTCCCTCTGCCCTTATTTCACCGGAAATATTTACTCCCAAAAAATCTTTCTTTTGAGAGAAAGCATTCAAGCATAAGCTTATAAAAAGTGAAAAGTAAAAAAACTTTGGGATTAAGGTTTTATTCATTGGTTTAGAGAATTTGAGTATAATTATAACCTAAAAATAAACCAAAAATTTCTTTTCCCAGTCAATGAATTATGTTATGCAACATCAGATACTTATACAATAGGCAAATATAATAATCTATTTGGCCGCAATATAGCAATTCTGTTACTTTGAAACTCTTAAATCATTAACTTCAATAGAGGATCTAATTATTCCCCTTCTCCCTGATTTCTACCCTTCTTATCTTACCACTGATAGTTTTTGGCAAAGCTGTTACAAATTCAATTATCCTTGGATATTTATATGGTGCAGTTACATTTTTAACATGCTCCTGGATTTCCTTTTTTAATTCTTCTGAAGGATTAACATCTTTGGCAAGAACAATTGTTGCTTTTACAATTTGTCCCCGTATATCATCAGGGACACCTGTAACTGCACATTCTACAACGGCAGGATGTGTCATCAGTGCACTTTCTACTTCAAATGGTCCAATCCTGTATCCTGAGCTTTTAATCACATCATCAGCTCTTCCTACAAACCAGAAGAATCCGTCTTCATCACGCCATGCTATATCACCTGTATAATAAATTCCATTGCTGATGGTTTCATTTGTTCTTTCTTCATCACGGTAGTACCCTTTGAAAAGCCCTACAGGTGCTTTTTCACCAATCCTGATTACTATCTGGCCTTGTTCTCCGTCTTCACATCTTGTTCCGTCAGGTTTAAGCAAATCAACATCATATTGAGGATATGCAATTCCCATTGAACCCGGCTTTGGGGTCATCCATGGAAGTGTTACCAGCTGAACTGTTGTTTCAGTTTGCCCGAATGCTTCCATTAGCCTTATGCCTGTTCTTTGATAAAAGGTTTCAAATACTGTCGGATTGAGGGCTTCTCCCGCAGTTGTACAGTATTTCAATGAAGAAAGATCATATTTTGAAAAGTCTTCACGTATAAGGAAACGAAATATTGTCGGAGGTGCACAAAATGAAGTCACCTTATATTTTGAAATTACTTCCAGCATTTCAGCAGGAACAAACTTCTGATGGTCATTTACAAAAACACTGCACCCAGCAAGCATTTGTCCATAGAGTTTACCCCATACTGCCTTTGCCCATCCTGTATCGGCAACAGTCAGGTGCCTGCCGTCTTCCTGAACATTATGCCAGAAAGCTGCAGTTGAAATATGTGCAAGCGGGTAGGTATAATCGTGGGCTACCATCTTTGGATTCCCTGTTGTCCCAGATGTAAAATAAAGAAATAACAAGTCATCATTTGATGTAGGATTTTCAGGTTTTATAAAAGCAGGGGCATTTTGAATTCCTTCCTGAAAGTTTTCCCAATTTTCCGGAAAATCAGGACCTACAGAAATAATTTTTTCTAAAGACGGACATTGAGGCTGAGCCTTTTCAATATGATGAATTACAACTTCCTCACCTACTGAAACAATTGCTTTTATCGTTGCTGCTTCACACCTGTAGACAATATCCTTATCTGTCAGAAGGTGAGTGGCAGGAATTGCAATGGCTCCTATCTTGTGAAGCGCAAGACATGCAAACCAAAATTCATATCTTCTTTTAAGTATCAGCATTACCTTATCAGAGTGCCCGATACCAAGCATCTGGAAATAAGATGCCGTGGCATCTGTCTTTTCCTTGAGCTCTTTATAAGTAACCTCTTTATACAAGCCTTCATCGTTTGTCCATACAAGTGCAATCTTGTCAGGCTCTATACGGGCATACTCATCAACAACATCGTATGCAAAGTTAAAATTCTCAGGTACTTGTATTTTATAATTTTGCAGGAAATCTTCCAGTGAATCAAACTCCGGTTTTACCAGATACTTTTTATAAAGCTGCATCTTTGAAAATATGTTGGTTAGAATATTAATGCTAAAAACTTACACTCTTTGTCATCCAGAGCAATCATACCATGGGGAAGCCCCGAATCAAAATAAATTGAATCCCCTTCGTTAAGCTCCATTACTTTGCCGTTGAGGTTGAACTTCATCCTCCCTTCAATAATGTAGTTAAACTCTTGTCCGGGATGAGAATTCATGGAAAAGTTTTCTGTATATGGCTTTGGGCCAACTGTAACTATAAAAGGGTCAGCCTTTCTGTTTATAAAGCTGTAAGCCAGCGATTGATATTTATAGGTTGATCTTCTTTCTACATCTATTCCCTGATTTTTTCTTGTCAAAGAATAACTGTTCATATGAGGATCGTTTCCTGTGATTAGTACTGTTATATCAACCTTGTACCTGCGGGCCATATTATGAAGCAGGCTGACCGGAATATCTACTTTACCTGATTCATATTCAAAATATTTTTCCTCGCTTATTCCGCAAACTCTGGCTGCTTCTGATGTTGTAACATTCATTACTTCACGAAGGCCCCTGAGTCTTTCAGCAATTTGTCTTATTTGTTCTTCCATAACTGCTTTTTTTAAAAGAAGGCACAAAATATAATTTTTAAAAACAAAGAGAAAATATATTACCTAAAAATGTTTTCCTCTGATTGATTTTTCATACAATGTTGTTGGTAATATAAGCATTAACGAGAGTGTAAAAACAAATGAACTTTAACCTTTATTTATTATCAATTCATTAGATGCATGTTTTTGGCAAAGAAAAACCCGGGTATTGAAATGAAAGCATTTCAGGCATGACTTGTAAATGCATATTACTATGCCAAAATCAAAGAAAATGAAATGCTTAGTATAAGCTGAATTTTGATAAAATAATATTTGACTTTTAATGACGGGTAACAGATTGGTCAGGATACATTCAATGATTCGTCAAGTCCGGCAATTTTAAAAGTCTTCTTAATCATCGGATCGCAATTGATGATTCTGAAATTCCCTGGTTTTACCTGTTTTGCTGTTAGAATACAAATCCTTATGAAGTAAGATGAGATATAACTAACATCAAGAAGGTCGAAAGTGACTTTGAAATCAGCTTTCTCTTCAGGGTTATCGCTCCCTTTTCTGTTGTTTAATTCTTTGATAATCGATTCATTAATCCAGGTACTTGTATTTGTATCAAGATGACCGTTAAAAGTAAAATTGAGATTATTATCTGCTTCTTTATATTCAATGCTTACCATAGTTTAGCTTATTAATGATTTTTATGATATTCCTTTTTTAATTCTTTTTCATTACAGTTTTCATCCAGATATTTGCTCATATCTGCCGACAGGAAGAGGTCGTTGTTTTTTCTCCGGCACACCCTTTGAATATTCAGCAAATGTTTTGCTGATATGTTTTCAGTAGTAATATTTTTTCCTCCTGTACCGCACCCCAAAGTAAGAGATACAGAGAGATTATTAAAAATTCCTCCGACAGCTCCCTGCGATGTGGGGGTATTAACCAGTATTCTTCCCGCATTGATAATAGAAGAAAACTGTTTTATTCTTTCTTCATTATTTGCATAAATACCTGCACTGTGGCCTATTCCTCCTAGATAATTAAGATCTATACATAAGTGGATTGCACTATTGTAATTCTTTGCAGAATAAAAGGCAAGTATGGGAGCCAGTATTTCATGAGATAATGGATAAGCCGGACCAATACCTTCAAGTTCAGCCAATAAAATCTTTGTTCCATCAGGAACACTGATGCCTGCCCTTTCAGCAATAACTTTTACAGGTTGCCCTACAATGGCAGCATTCATACTCATTGATTCGCTGTTCCAGGCTACCTGAGTTACTTTATCAATTTCTTCTTTGGAAAGGAAATAACAATTTTGTTTCTGAAATTCTTCCTTAACTTTTTTGGCAATCTTCTCTTCTACTACTATTGATTGCTCACTGGCGCATACCGTTCCATTATCGAAAGTTTTTGAAGAAATAATGCCTGAAACTGCATAAGCTATATCAGCACTTTCATCAATAAAGACAGGAACATTTCCCGGGCCAACGCCAATTGCAGGATTACCTGAGCTGTATGCTGCTTTCACAAGTCCTGTACCACCGGTAGCTAAAATGAGGGCAAGCTTTGGATGTGACATCACTGTTTGTGTAAATTCTCGCGATCCTGCCGGTATCATTTGAACACAATCTTCCGGAGCACCTGCTTTTATTGCTGCTTCATAACAAACCCTTGCTGCTTCAGATGTACTTTTAAATGCATTCCTGTGTGCACTGATAATTATTGGATTCCTTGTTTTCAAGCAAATCATGATTTTATAAATAGCAGTAGAAGTAGGATTGGTGACCGGAGTAATAGCAAAGATAGGTCCCAGTGGCTGAGCTATTTCAGTAATACCTGTTATTGGGTCACTTGATATAATTCCAACTGTTTTTTCTTCCTTTATATCTTCATAAACAAGCTGGGAGGCAAGTACGTTTTTCACTACTTTATCCTGCCATACTCCCAAACCCGTTTCTTCAGCTGCCATTTTTGCCAGCCTGACTCGCTCAGCCAAAGCAGCTTTATAAACAGCTTTTACAATTTTATTCGTTTGTTTTTGATTGATTTGCTGGAATTCAGCAGCCGCTAATATAGCTTTACCAATATATTCATCGGCTTTTTTCAGGAGATCTTCTGACATTCTTTATTAGTTTTAGGTATTATGTTGATATGTATAAATTTACAACAATTTTTAATACCAGAACATATAGTGCGAATTATATCAGGCAAATACAAGCTGAGCTACTCTGTTTGAATTGATATTAGTTGATATACCTTTTTGATTCCAGTGGTTTTTACATCCGCAATAATCAAGGAATACACACTGAGTAGGAATAGAAAGTCTTTTCATTCCAAATCCTCCCTGAAGCAAATTCAATATACAAGCTGTTCCTATTAATCCTGTCTTATCTTGATTTGCCCAGGGCTTGAGTGTATCATGCAAATCAGATGAGTGTTTAATCAGTATTGTTTCAATTCCTTTATTATTCATTTCAACACTTATCATGTTAACGTTGCAATCGGGAGAACAATAAGCGCATTTTAAATAATATCCGTTATATACCGCTTTACATTTTTCATTTTTACACATACAGGTTGGAAGCATCAGTATTTTATTTTCAGTTTTGCTGAAGTCACCTTTTAAGTTTCTGTTCATAATAGAAGCACCAACCATGTTTAAGTGGTATTCAACCTCTTTTTTTCCACAGAAGAAATAATCTTCCCGGTTTTTATATTTTTCAGAATGGGTTTCCAGAAATTGATTTACATTTTCAGTATAAAAGCCCAGATTAGAAACAGATGAAGTTTTAAACCAGGAAATAAAATCAGATAGTTTTTCAAAGAATATTATTTGTTTTTCATTTTCAAGCTTTTCTATCGAACCGCAAAGTTTTGTGATTCTTTTGCTTTCTTCTTCATATTCACCGGTGGAATATAAAATCTCGGCAAGCTTCTTTAAATTAGCTACTGAAGGTTTAAAAAAACCCGAAGAACCTTCTTTTATCCATCTAGATATAAAATACCCTCTTATTGTGTCAATTCCCCGTTTAAGATTTTTCATCCTTTTTTTCAGATTGAAAAAAGCTTGAGAATATTCTTTCTGGCACTTCTTGAATTGGATATCAGGCTATTATACTCATTCCACAAAGTGCCGGTAATTAAAATGTCCAGAAGAATATCTTCTTCAGATTCATCTTCTTCCGGACATTGAGAAAAAACAAATTCCCCTTTACTAAAGAATATAAGCTTCCCGTTTTTTAATACGCAATTTGTAAAAACTTCAAGTTGCTGATAAAAAGTATCAGAATTATTGTTGAATCGCTTCAGGTTATATGGTGACGGAAATAAAATATCCTTAATCATTAGTAAAAAAGTTTGTGTTTAAATGGCTTTTCAAAAGTAAATTGTGATTAAAAAAATAAATATTGTTAATCGGGGGATGAACAATTTTTATCGGTATAATGATCAATCTTTTGTATTTCCGGATATTTAAACAAGCATGGCATAAAACAAAAAAAATACTAAGACTGTGTACTATTTTTAACCTCTTCTGGAAGAGACCAAGTTAATACCAAGTTAATACCAAGTTAATACCAAGTTCTACCGTAGTGATATTTGGTAGGTCTTAGGTTGGTCTTTGAGTGGAATACGTATTATTGTTTTTTTCAATAATTTGAAGTGGAATCTTTAAAGCCTGTTAAATCAGAACGATTCTTAAAAAAGTAAAACAAAGCAAGCTTTTTCATTACAATAAAGTAAATTTGAAAGAGCAAACTTAATTATTACATAATGGCAAGATTTCATAAGAATCAAACAAAGAAAGTTGGAAAATCACCGGGTACTTTAACATTCATTGGCAGAAAAAAAATGGATCAGCCTCGTTTTAGGGTTATTTCCTATAATCAGGATGTTTATAATGATGTTGAATATATAGATTGTAAAGATTTTTTGAAGCCATTGAACAAAGATTATGTGTACTGGATAGATATTGACGGAATTCATGATGTGGGTGTGATATCTGAAATTTGTAATTTTTTCAAGCTTTCTCCACTTGTGCAGGAAGATATTGTGAACACCGACCAAAGGCCAAAATTTGTTGAAGGTATAGATCATCACATCGTTATACTTAAACACCTGGCATTCAATAAAAGTAAAAATGTAATATCATGTGATCAAATAACTTTGATACTTGGGAAAGGCTATATCATTACATTTCAGGAAAAAGTAAGAGATACATTTGATCCGATACGGGAAAGATTAAGTCAGAATATTGGAAAGCTTAGAAGTAGCGGTCCCGATTATATGTTTTACCGGATAATAGATGCTTTGGCTGATAATTATATGGTTTGCATTGGAACAATAGGCGACTTGATTGAGAAAAATGAAGATCTGGTTTTAAAAAATATAAATAAGCAATTTATTAATGAGATATTCAGATTAAAGACTGAAGTTAATTATCTGAGGAAAAATATCAGGCCGGCTAAGGAAGTAACCAAATTACTTAAAAATATAGAAACTGATCTTATTTCTGAAACAACTTGGCCGTTTTTTGACCATCTTGACGATATGCTTACAAATATTCTTGAATCGGTTGAGTTATATTTTTCAATGTTAAATGACCAATTAAATATTTATAACACAAGCATTAACAATCATACAAACAGTGTGATTAAGGTTCTTACAATATTTACTGCCCTATTTATACCTTTGACATTTATTGTTGGAGTTTACGGTACTAATTTTGACAATCTCCCGGAATTGCATTTCAGGTATGGTTATTTTATAATGTGGGGAGTAATGATAATAATTACACTTCTTTTGCTTTATTTTTTTAAAAGGAAAAAATGGTTTTAAGTATAGAATTGTTATTTTCACAAACTTTCAGTATGATATAGCATTTGAATGAGGAAAGGATTTTTATATATATTTTTCTTATTTATTTCAACCGTAGTATGCGGGGCTGTAAATGATTATCAATTTAAGAAACTTGATGTAAACAACGGTATATCAAGCAATCAGATAAATGCTATTTACAAAGACAGTTATGGCTATTTGTGGATTGGTACAGTAAACGGACTTAACCGGTTTGATGGCTATTCTCCTAAGGTATTCCGAAAGAATATTGATATAAAAGGTTCAATATCAGGCAATTTAATTAATAATATTTTTGAAGATCACCGAAGAAGGCTTATTGTTAATACTGGTAGTGGTATTAATATTTATGATCCTGTTACTGAAAAATTTTCCGTTGACGATTCTGTATTTCATAAGAATATTGAAATTCCTCTTACTAATATAACGGGTATTTTTACTGATAAAAATAAAAACCTGTGGGTAGTAAACAGAAACTCAGGAATATATAAGTATGATCCTAAGAAAGATCTTGTATCGCATTGTCCGGTTGGGAATAATAATCTTATGCCGTTTGCTATTACTGGTTATACTGTAGATGCTGAAGGATTTATATGGCTGATTAATAATGGCCCGGCAATCGAAAAATTTGATCCGGTTTCATTTAAAGTAATCAGGCAGTTCAAAAATATTTCTTCATATCTCAGGTATACTGATTTCGATAACAGCATTTATGCTGATAAAGATGGTGATTTATGGATATACTCCAGAGATGAAAGGTGCGGGGCTTTTCTCCTTGATTCAAAGACCGGCAGCATAAAAGAGTACAGAGCAGGATCTGAAATAAACAGATTAAGCCATAATATCATAACATGTATTGTTGAAGATCAAAGCGGAAGAATTTTAATTGGAACTGATCACGGTGGACTGAATGTTATCAACAAAAGGACCGGTGATACAAAAGTTGTTGTAAATGATCCGGGGGATGAAAAGAGCCTCTCGCAAAACAGCATTGTTTGTATGTACAAGGACGACAATGATATAATTTGGATTGGTACATACAAGAAAGGACTTAACTACACTCATCCCGACCTGTTTAAGTTTGCCACTTTTTCAAGGCAGCCTTTTAAAAAGGATTGGCTTGATTATGAAGATATAAATAGTTTTGCAGAAGATAGAAACGGTAATTTATGGCTAGGATCAAACGGAGGGGGACTTATATATTTCGATAGATTGAATAATACTTTTAAGACTTATCGTCATAACCCCAATGATCCTAATAGTATCAGCAGCAATATAATTGTTGATGTTTTTCTTGATCATTCAGGCGATTTATGGATTGGCACTTACATGGGAGGACTTAACCGCTACGACGGGAGCAGGTTTAAGCATTATATGAATGACCCCAATGACCCACGATCTATTTCAAGTAATCAGGTATGGTCAATTTATGAGGATTCAGACAGGAAACTTTATATTGGCACACTCGGCTCAGGACTTGACATTTATGATCGTGCAAGTGATAGTTTTATACACAAAAAAGTAAGCACTTCAGAAAACTCAATACACTCTAACTTTGTAATGTCAATTTCAGAGAATATTGACAAGAACCTGTGGTTTGCTACAACGAACGGAGTAGATTATTATAACAAGTCTACAGGCAAATTTTATCAGTATTACTATAGTCCTGACTCTTCAGGAATAAGCAGTAATACTGTTTTGGATGTTTATTGCGACAAAAGGGGATTAGTGTGGATTGCTACCCGTGAAGGTTTGAATATTCTTGATCCTAAAACCGGCAAATTTAGGTTGATAACTGAAAAGAACGGATTACCTGACAATAACATACTTACAATTCTTGAAGACAATGGCGGTAATATGTGGGTGGGAACACCACAAGGATTGAGCAATATTATTTTAAGCGATATCAAAGGAGATAATTTTTCATTTACCTTAAAAAATTTTGATGAAAAAGATGGTCTTCACGGTAAGGAATTTAATGAGCATTCAGCTTTAAAAACAAGAAAGGGAGAGCTCATATTTGGCGGAGCCGATGGATTTAGTATAATCAAACCTGAAAATCTCAAATCGGCTGCCAATATCCCTACTATAGTCTTTGCAGGGATTGATTTACAAAATAAGCCTATTGAATCAGGAGAAAAAATAAACAAAAGAGTATTATTACCAAGATCTGCCAATTTTGTAAATTCTATTAGTTTAAAGCACTTTGAAAAAACTTTTTCTATTTCATTTGCAGCACTTAACTATTTTAATCCTGAAAAGACGCAATATCATTATAAACTTGAGGGTTTTGACAATGATTGGATTACAACCGGGCCAAATTCAAGGAAAATAACATATACCAACCTTCATCCCGGAGAATATGTATTCAGGGTTTATGCTTCAGATATTGACAACACAATAAAGAGCAATGAGATTAATTTAAAGATTGAAGTAAAACCACCTTTCTGGAAGACAAAATGGGCTTTAACATTTTATCTTGTTTTTTTCCTTTTAGCAATATTTTATACTCTTCAGGCTTTAGTCAAAAGGGAAAGAAATAAATTTTTAATTCAGCAAGAAAGGATTGAAACAGCAAGGATTCACGAGATGGATATGCTTAAGCTTAAGTTTTTTACAAATGTAAGCCATGAATTCAGGACTCCGCTGACTTTAATCCTGTCTCCTCTTGAAAGAATAATAAGGACAACTGAAAATGGACAAAATAAAGAACAATTAAAACTTATTCAAAGAAACGGAAAAAGGTTGCTGAATCTCGTTAATCAGCTTCTTGATTTCAGGCGACTTGAACAACAGGGATTATCTTTACTGGTAAGGGAAGGAGAACTTGTTGGTTTTTGCAAAGATGCCACCGAATCTTTTTCTGACTTATCAGAATCAAGAAATATCAAACTTACTTTTACATCCAATGTTGGTGAATTAAAAGCCAAACTTGATTACGATAAAATTGAAAAAATACTGTTCAATCTTCTATCTAATGCTTTTAAGTTTACTTCGGAAGGGGGCAATGTATCTGTGAATTTATTGATGGAAGAAGGAAAAAATGAAGAGAGACAGGTTATTTTAAGGGTTTGTGATAATGGGATTGGCATACCTGAAGACAAGCAGGAATTGATATTTGAAAGATTTGTTCAGAGTTTGCCTGAAGGGGCAACAGTTAATAAAGGTAGTGGTATTGGACTTTCCCTGACAAAAGAATTTGTTCAGATGCATGGTGGTACAATTAGTGTTAAAAGTAAAGTTGGAGAAGGAAGTTGCTTTGAGGTAAACATACCGCTGAAAGAAAGTTATGAAGTACAAAAACTGGCCGGAGGAACTGTTTTAATTGAATCTGATCTTTCAAGAAAAATATCAGTTGTTGTAAAAGAAGAAATGGGAGAATCAAAGGGTGATATCTTTAAAATACTTTTGGTTGAAGATAATCCTGATATAAGGTTTTACTTGAAAGATAATCTCAAGTCAGATTATTTCATTCTTGAAGCAGTTAATGGGCAGGAAGCCTGGGATATAATACTTCAGGAAATGCCTGATCTTATAGTAAGCGATATTATGATGCCGGTAATGGATGGCCTTGAATTATGCCAAAAAATAAAGACTGATAACCGGACATCACATACACCTGTTATACTTCTTACTGCAAAAACTACTGATCAGCAGAAGTTTGAAGGACTTGAAACCGGTGCTGATGATTATATTACAAAGCCATTCAACTTTGAAATGCTTGAGCTGAGGATAAAAACACTTATAGAACAAAGGCACAAGTTAAGACAATTATATCAGCAGAATTTTGATCTGCAGCCTTCAGAGATTTCAATAACATCACTTGATGAAAAGTTCCTTAGAAAGATAAAGACAATCACTGAGAATAATATGCATGAGCCAAATTTCTCGGTGGAAAAGCTAAGCTCAGAGTTTGGAATAAGTCGTGCACATTTGTATAATAAACTTGTTGCACTAACGGGTAAAACACCAATTGAGTTTATAAGGATACTAAGAATAAGAAGAGCTGCACAATTACTTGAAAAAAGTCAGCTTACTGTAATGGAAATTGCATATAAAGTTGGATTTAATGATCCCAGATATTTTACCAAACATTTTAAAAGTGAGTATAATATGACTCCTTCTCAGTATGCAAAGAAAAACTTTAAAGGCAGTGATTCGTCTATAGAGGAAATTTGACAAAATACCAACCTTTCTCATACAATCCATACACCTTGATAATTAAAATACTGGATATTTTAGCGATATTACAATCATAATCTGTTGTAATTTAATAATATGCTTTTAATCAATATTTTGATCCTATGAAAAATATTTGTTTAATATTAATGACTGTGTTGTTTTTTTCCTGTTCAAGTGCTGACTGGCAAAAAACAGCGGATGGGGTAGTTGTTCCGGTAAAATCATCAAAGGAAAAGATCAGGTTACAGGTTTACACCGACGATATCGTAAGGGTGACTATATCCAAACCCGGTCAACAGATAATAAGCAATGAAAGTCTTATTGCCGTTATGAAACCGGTTAATTCTGAATCTTTTAATGTTGAAGGCGACGGGAATAATGTGGTTCTTACTACAAAAAATATTAAAGTAAATGTTTCCAAAGAAAGTGGAGAGGTAAGTTTTTATGACGAAAATGGAAAGTTATTGCTTAAAGATGAAAAGGGTGGAGGCAGATATTATGGAAAAGAAATAGCTCAGACAGCTACTGATTATGGGTTTCAACAGATTTTTGAATCTTCTGATGAAGAAGCTTTTTACGGATTTGGAGCTCATCAGAACGGAGAAGTAAACTATAAGGGTCTTGATGTTGAGTTAATTCAGCATAACATTGTGGATGTTGTTCCATTCCTTTATTCAAACAAGAATTATGGGATCTTATGGGATAATTATTCTATAACCCGGTTTGGTGATCCACGAGATTATATGAATATTGGAAACCTTAAACTGTATGACAAGAATGGTCAGGAAGGTGGTTTGACTGCCAGTTATTATGACAAGGAAGGCAAGATAGTGTTAGAGAAACAAGAATCAAATATCGATTATTCAGATCTTGATAAGATTAAAAATATTCCTTCAGAATATAAAATGGATCCTGAAAACAAGGTTGTCTGGGAAGGATATATAGAACCAAGGATGGAAGGAATCCATAAGTTTAAAATTTATGTGTCCGGCTATTGGAAAGTTTGGATTGACGATCAACTTATAATAGACAAGTGGAGACAGGTTTGGAATCCCTGGCACAATAAGTTTTATGCAGATATGAAGCCGGGTGAAAAGAAACATATAAAGATTGAATGGAAGCCTGATTCAAATCTTGCATATATAGGGTTGAAATTTCTGGATCCTGCATATGGAGAAAAGCAAAAGAAGTTATCTCTTTACTCTGAGGCCGGCAAGCAGATAGATTATTATTTTATCAAAGGCCGCAATGGGGATAATGTTATTTCAGGTTACAGGGAGCTTACAGGTAAATCGCAGATAATGCCTAAATGGGCAATGGGTTTATGGCAAAGTCGTGAACGTTACCGTACACAGGAACAGCTTGTTGACGTAGTAAAAGAATATCGTAAAAGGAATATTCCTTTTGACAATATAGTACTTGACTGGAATTACTGGCCGGAAGATAAGTGGGGCGATCATGATTTTGACCCTCAATTCTGGCCTGATCCTGAAAAGATGATAAAAGATATCCATAATTTGAATTCTCATATTATGATTTCTGTTTGGCCGAAGTTTTACAAGGGGACGAAGAATTATGATCTGTTTGAAAAGAACGGATGGTTATTCATGAAGAATATTGAACTTGGGCATCTTGATTGGGTTGGACCGGGCTACCTGAATACGTTTTACGATGCATATAATCCTGAAGCAAGGAAGGCATTCTGGAAAGGGATAGATGAAAAACTTTTCAGCAAGGGAATTGATGCCTGGTGGCTGGATGCTACTGAGCCGGATATCCATTCAAATGTATCATTGGAAGAAAGAAAATCAACAATGACTCCTAATCATTTTGGTACAGGAGAAGAGTTTTTTAATTCATATTCACTTCTGCAATCTGCAGGTGTATATGAAGGTCAAAGGGGTACTGCTCCTAATCAAAGGGTTTTCATTCTTACGCGTTCAGCTTTTGCCGGTCAGCAAAGGTATTCAACTGCAACCTGGAGCGGGGATATTGTTACCCGCTGGCCTGATTTTAAAGATCAGATTGCTGCCGGTATAAACATGGGAATATCAGGTATTCCATATTGGACAACAGACATTGGAGGCTTTTCTGTTGAAAGACGTTATGAAAAACCTTCACCTGAAGATCTTGCTGAATGGAAAGAAATTAATACACGCTGGTATCAGTATGGAGTATTTTGTCCATTATTCAGAATTCATGGACAATTTCCTTACAGGGAGATATTCAATCTTGCTCCTGAAAATTCAACAGAATACAAGTCAATGGTGTATTACGACCAGTTGAGATACAGGATGATGCCTTACATTTATTCATTAGCAGGAGCAACCTATCATGAAAATGCTGCTATAATGAGAGGTCTTGTTCTTGATTTTAGCAATGATGCGAAAGTGAATAATATTTCTGATCAATTTATGTTTGGAAAGTCTCTAATGGTATGCCCGGTTACAAGTTATCTGCAAAGAGAAAGAGAAGTGTATCTTCCATCTTCTGCAGGGTGGTATGATTTCTATACAGGAGAATTTTATAAGGGCGGCAATTCAATAAATGCAAAAGCTCCTCTTGATAGAATTCCATTATATGTGAAAGCAGGCTCAATATTAACATTTGGTCCTGAAATTCAATATGCTTTACAGCCAACTGATGGTTCACTGAAAATATTTGTTTACACCGGGGAAGATGCATCCTTTAATCTTTATGAAGATGAAGGAGTAAACTATAATTATGAAAAAGGAGAGTTTACTAAGATTGAACTTAACTACAATGAAGAGGGCAAGAACCTTGTAATAGGTAAAAGAGCCGGTTCATACACAGGGATGGCAAATGAAAGAGAAATTCAGATTTATTTCTTTGATGATAAAATGGCTTTACCTTTTAATTTAGACAGAAAAGCTGATAAGATTGTGAAATATTCAGGAGAAGAAATTTCAATCTTAAGGTAATGATACATGAATGTAATAAATGATACATTCATCCAAGTGAAAGATATTTTTAATGTCATCTTTTAAGCTTAATTTTCATGCAATTATAAATTAGATTGCATAAAATGAAATACACTATGACTTTTAAGAAAATTAAATTGTTTTTATTATTTTTTCTTTTACCATTTGTATATGGGTTATCTGCAAATAGTAATGCAGATAATCAGGGACCTGAAAAAAGAATTAGTGAGCTTGTTGGTAAGATGACCTTAGAAGAGAAGGTCGCCATGATACATGGCAATTCAATGTTCACAAATGGAGGTTGTCCTCGCTTAGGAATTCCTCAGCTACAAATGTCTGACGGGCCTCATGGAGTCAGGGAAGAAATTTCAGTTACTTCATTTCAGCCTGCAGGATGGACAAGTGATTCAGCTTCATATTTTCCAACCGGAACTGCAGTAGCTGCTACATGGAATAGAAATCTTTCTTTTATTCAGGGGAAAGCACTTGGCTCTGAATCAAGAGCAAGGAAAAAAGATATCATACTTGGTCCCGGAGTTAATATTCACAGGACACCTTTATGCGGAAGGAATTTTGAGTACTTGAGTGAAGATCCTTTCCTTATTTCAGAAATGGCAGTTCCTTATGTCAAAGGAATACAATCAATGGATGTTGCTGCATGTGTAAAGCATTATGTGGCTAATAATCAGGAAAAAGACAGGGGAACTGTTGACATTCAAATGTCTGACAGAGCATTGCATGAGATTTATCTGCCGGGCTATAAATCAACAATTCAGGAAGGCGGGGCTTTAACACTTATGGGCGCTTACAATAAGTTTCGTGGCGACTGGTGTTGTGAAAGCAAATTTTTACTGAGGGATATACTTAGAGATAAATATGGTTTTAAGGGAATAGTTATGACAGACTGGGGTGCTTTACATTCAACAGTAAAAGGCGCCAATGCAGGATTAGATCTTGAAATGGGATCAAGAAGACCATTCAATCAATTTTATTTTGGTGATTCACTCATTTATGCAGTTCAAACGGGAAATGTTTCAATGGCGGTTTTGGATGAAAAGGTGAGTAATATTTTGAGAGTGATGTTCAGCCTCAAAATGATGGACGATTCATTAAAAAGGGCAACTGGTGAATTTGTTACTCCTGCTCATAGTAAAGTAGCTTTTGATGTAGCAAGTGAATCAGTTGTTTTGTTGCAAAACAGAAGAAATCTTTTGCCTCTGGAAACCGGAAGGGTAAATTCAATAACTGTACTTGGAGATAATGCTGACAGGAAGCATGCAGAAGGGGGTTTCAGCTCAGGAATAAAAGCAAAGTATGAAATAACTCCTTTGACAGGGTTGAAAAACAAAGCCGGAGATAGAATTAAAATTCATTATTCACTGGGTTACGAAAAGACATCTGATCATAATTTTGGAAGAGGATCAGTAGAGCTAAATCCAAAATATGATAGTGATTCTTTAATAAGAGAAGCTGTCAGGCTGGCTCAAAGGACAGATGTTGTAATAATCTTTGCAGGAATAAATCATGATTATGACACAGAAGGCTATGATAAGAAAGATATTGCTCTGCCATATAAACAGGTAGAGCTTATTAATGCAGTGTCGGAAGCAAATCCTAATACTATTCTTGTTATTACAGCCGGTTCACCCGTTGATTTAAGAAAAGTTAAAGACAAAGTATCTTCAATTCTTTGGAGTTGGTATAATGGAATGGAAGGGGGAAACGTAATTGCTGACGTAATTATGGGTAAAATAAATCCTTCAGGCAAGATGCCTTTTACTTTACCTGAATCTTTGGAACAATCTCCTGCACATGCTTTAAACAGATATCACGGAAAAGAAAAACCTCTTGAATATGAAGAAGATATTTTAGTAGGGTACCGCTGGTTTGATTATAAAAAAATTAATCCGCTATTTCCTTTTGGACATGGATTATCATACACAAGCTTTTTATATTCGGATATGAGTGTTAGGAAATCAAGTGAAAATTTAACAGTAACATTCACTATTCAGAATACAGGCAAAAAGGCAGGGGCTGAAGTTGCTCAGGTTTATATTTCATCTCCGGGAGTTGAAGCTTTAAGACCTCCTGTAGAGTTGAAGGGTTTTGAAAAAGTAAGTTTAAAACCCGGGCAAAAGGGTAAGGTAAAAATTATCATCCCTGTAAAAGATTTAGCCTGGTATAATGAAAAAATATCAGAATGGCAGGTTGAAAAAGGAAATTATAAAGTCATGGTTGGTTCTTCTTCAAGAGACATAAGATTAAAGAAAGAATTTGAAATAAAGTAAAAGCCATTGCTTATTGAAGGAGATAATGAGATAATTTAAAAGTGAAAATCATACAAGAGGTAAGAAATAATTTTAAAATACGAATATATGAGATCCACAAAAATTCTTTTAGTCGTTTCTGCTTTAATTCTTTTTTGTTTTAGCTGTAATCAGGAAAAAGGCAAAGTAAGTATTATTAAAAATGGAGCTGAAGTTTATACAGGAAAGATGTATGTAAAAGTTCAGTTTTATAAAGACAATGTTATCAGAGTTGTTAAATGGACCAAAGATGGAACTTCTGATAAGAAAAGTCTTTCAGTAATTCAAAATGATTGTCAGGAAATTAATATCCAATCTCAGGATAACGAGTCTACAGTAATATTAAATTCAGAAACACTGTCAGTAAAAATTGACAAGGTTACAGGGAGCGTTGAATATTTAACTTCTTCAGGAGAAAGCATATTAAAGGAAACCGGAGAAGCTTTGCTTAAGCCTGTAGTTTACGATGGTGATTCAGGATTTACAATGCAACAGGATTTCAGTCTTGAACCAACTGAAGGGATTTATGGTCTGGGACAACATCAGGATGGATATTTCAATTACAGAGGGAAAGAAGTAAAGCTGGCACAAAGTAATACTGAAGCCGTAAATCCATTTTTAATTTCAACAGCTAATTATGGAATTTTTTGGGATAATTATTCATTGACCATTTTTAATGACAACAGTGAAAAGACTTCTATATGGTCAGATATGGGAGATAATATTGATTATTATTTCATTAAGGGATCAAATATGGACAACGTTATATCAGGCTATCGGTTTCTTACCGGTACTGCCCCGATGTACGGGAAATATGCATACGGATACTGGCAAAGTAAAGAGCATTATGATACTCAGGAAGAACTTCTTTCAAAAGCAAGGCAATATAGAAAATTAAAAATTCCTATTGACAATATGATTCAGGACTGGGATTGGTGGAATGGCAATCTTAACTGGGGTAGCATGGTTTTTGACAAAACCTTATTCCCTGAACCTGAAAAGATGATGGAAGAACTTCATTCTATGAACTTTCATGCAATAATCTCAATATGGCCTGCTATAGGACCCAATACTGAATTCTATAAAGATATGGATTCAAAGGGTTATCTTTATCCTACAGTTGGTTGGGCAGGATTTAAATATATGGATACATATAATCCTGCTGCCAATGATTTGTACTGCGAATATTTGAATAAAGGCATTTATTCGAAAGGACTTGATGGCTGGTGGATGGATTCAACTGAACCGGATGTTGTTAATGCCTTGACTAAAGAGTCATCAGAGTTTGAATTAAAAAAGATGGGTAGCAATTATCTGGGATCTTTTGCACGTTATTTAAATCCTTATTCTTTAGTGATGACAGGTGCTGTTCATGATAACTGGAGGAAGTGGACTTCAGATAAGAGAGCCTATATACTTACAAGATCAACCTTTGCAGGTCAGCAGCGCAATGCAGCAACTACCTGGAGTGGTGATATAGGAGCGAACTGGCAGGTTTATAGAAATCAGATTTCAGCAGGTACTAATCATTCAATGTCAGGAATACCTTACTGGACTTTCGATATTGGTGCTTTCGTATTAGGTGCTTATGAAGGAGTTTTCAATACCGGAGGCAAACAGCCATCTTATCAGGAACTTTATACCAGAATGTTTCAGCTTGGTACCTTCTGCCCGATATTCAGATCTCATGGTTCAGAAACACCAAGAGAAATTTGGGAAATGGGTGATTTTGCACCCACGCTTATTAAGTTTGACAACCTCAGATACAGGCTTTTGCCATATATCTACTCTTTGGCCTGGAAAGTTACAAGCGAAGATTATACAATCATGAGAGGGTTACCAATGGATTTCAGCAATGATGCTAAAACGTATAACATTGATGATCAGTACATGTTTGGACCTTCAATATTGGTAAACCCGGTTACTGAGTTTATGTATCACAGACCGCCTTCTAAAAGCGAACTTGTTCCTTCAAAATGTTTTAAAACTAACGATGGAAAACAAGGATTGCTTGCAAAATATTATAAAGGAAAGGATTATACTAACTTAAGTAAAGAGCAGATTGATCCGAATATCAATATTAACTGGTATGGTGGAAGGCCTGACTATGTGACTGATTCAATGTATTCAATCAGATGGGAAGGTAAATTAGTACCTGAAGAAACAGGTAAATACCAGTTTCACATGAAAAGCTTCGATTCCAAAAGAATTTATATAAACGGTAAAGTAATACCAGTTATCTACACAAGTACTGAGCAATATACAGATTTCATTGAATTAGAAGCAGGAAAGGAATACAATTTTGTACTTGAAAATGAAAATAATCAAACCGGCGCAGCAAGGATGATGTTGTTTTGGAAAACTCCTTCAATGTGGGCTCTGGAAAAAGAACCAGTTAACGTAGAAAAAACCAGAGACGTATATTTACCTGATGGTTGTTCATGGTATGACTTCTGGACAGGTAAAAAATATGAAGGAGGAAAGAGTTATACTTTTGAAGCTCCTATTGATTTAATTCCATTATTAGTTAAAGCAGGATCAATTGTGCCAATGGGACCTTTTGTCCAATATTCAACTGAAAAACCGGCAGATCCGATAGAATTAAGGATATATCCTGGAGCAAATGCAAACTTTACTCTTTATGAAGACGAGAATGATAATTACAACTATGAAAAAGGCATTTATTCAACGATAAACTTTAGTTGGGATGATAATTCTAAAACTTTGAAAATTGGCGCCAGAAATGGTGAATTTCCGGGGATGTTAAAAAAGCGTACTATTAAAGTTGTAATAGTAAGTGAAGAAAACGGTAATGGAATTGAAATTTCCTCAAAGTCAGATAAAGTGACTATATATGATGGGAAAGAACAACAAATGATATTTTAATAGTAGGTTATTAGGATTTTTTATTCACCCTGGCAGCAAAATTTGTTGTCAGGGTTTTTTTATTTCAAATGTTAAAAAAGAAATTAAGTCGTTTTTATTAGATTTTTCTGATAATCATAAAAAAATTTGTAAATGAATAGTAAGAAGTGTTTTATGTAATTTTCAATATTATATATTTGCAGGCAAAAAAAATGAGTTAGATAATTATGTTTGAAAATATATAAAACAAGGAATGTTTATATC
>JAGODU010000180.1 GCA_017998095.1 Prolixibacteraceae bacterium
AGTCCAAGCCTTAATGGTATATCCGAACTATAACTTATCGTGAAATTCTTCTTTTCAAGTTTTATCGAATTGGAAATACAAAACTTGTGAAAAGTGACAATAGCTGCCTGAAGCAAACGCACCCCTCCGTAATATCCATTTAAACCAATTCCATAAACCAAATCTTCCAATGAATCGTAAACCGGACAATCAAGCTTTTCAGGCTTTATCTCCAACTGTGGAGTTTGGTATAATTTTATATTAGCTGAAAAATTACTGAAAACAAAAGCAATTGTCTTACCGTAATATCCATCAGATGGATTGCCTATTAACGCAGCCCTGGGATAGGATTTTGTTTCAATTATCATAACCTGTAGTTAAAAATTTCACTTTACTATTGATGATATTGCTTTGAAAGCAGGGTTCTTTGCATCTCTGGTTAGCTCAAAAAGGATTGATTCTGAATTTGTTATTAGAACTCCTTCCTGTTCCATCCTTTTCAATGCAACTTTTATACTTTCCTTTTTTCTTGATGATATACAATCAACAACTAAAACCGGATTATATCCTTTATTTTTTAAATCTATTGCTGTCTGCAATACACAAACATGTGATTCTATCCCGCAAATAATTACATTCTTCTTGTTCAACCCTTCCAGCGTCTGAATGAATTTTTCTTCATCGCAACAGCTGAATGATGTTTTTTCTACGTACGAAAATTCATCCGGGTTCACTACCAATTCATTAACTGTCGGTCCTAGTCCCCGGGTATATTGTTGTGTAAATATCATTGGAACTGCCAATTCTTTTAAACCTTTATGCAGTTTCTCCGTATTTTCAATTAACTCTTTGTTTTTCCTCATTGCAGGAACTAACCTTTCCTGAAAGTCAATAAATAAAGCAATGCTTTCTTCTTGTAAAATCCTCATATTAAGTTCTGTATTATTGCTGTGCTTGTTCTCTTGATTTATGTCCCAAATAACCGCCATGATGACGTCTGGCATAATCAGCACTTGTAAAACCTATCTTCTTCATCATAATTACCATTAGAGCATCACCTATAACTGTCATTACTGTTGTGGAAGTACTTGGAGTTAAACCTAATGGACATACTTCAGCCGGATTGCCCGTGTGAATCGTTGCCCGACATTTCTTCGATATTTCACTTTCATTATTGCCTGTTATCAGGATGAATGGTAATCCGGGATGCAGGTTTTCGGTCAGGTCAATCAATTCTATAATTTCGCGTGTCTTCCCTGAATTAGAAATCAACAATATCACATCGTTACATGATATCACACCCAGATCACCATGCTGGGCATCGCTCGGATGAAGAAATAAGGATGGTGTTCCTGTTGAACTGAAAGTGGTGGCAATGTTCTGAGCTATCTGACCGGCCTTACCCATTCCGCTTATTATAAGCTTTCCACCTTCAACATGAACCTTTTGATATATTATATCAATGGCTTTCTCAAAATCTTCGGTAACAGGTATATTGTTTATTGCATTTGCCTCATGTGCAAATATTTGTCTTATATTTTCCATTAACAATTCTTTTTCAAAAAAAATATTATAACGAAAATAGGTAAATCCAATCAATTATTAATCGAATTTTTATAATTTCGAAACCACAAATCAAGCAGGATTTTGAAAATGAGTGAAAAAAATTGGCTGGTGATATTAAATCCAAATGCCGGAGGGAGACAAGCAGAGAGAGATTGGCCGAATATCGAAAAAGAGCTTATTAAGGAAGGATTCATTTTTGAAGTGGTCAAAACTGAAGGCCCGTCTCACGCAATCCAAATTACCGATAATAAAATCAATGAAGGTTACCGAAAGATAATTGCTATTGGTGGCGATGGTACTTTGCATGAAGTTGTTAATGGCATCATGAAACAAAAACATGTCTCTGCCGAACAAATTCTTCTTGCTTTAATTTCTGTGGGTACAGGCAACGACTGGATCAAAACTCATAACATTTCTGCCGACTACAAGACTGCAATTCAGCAAATTAAAACCGGCAATACTATTCAGCAGGATGTAGGTAAGATAATTTACCGAAATAGTTCTGAAATGACTGAAACCCGATATTTCATTAATTCTGTTGGGATTGGCTTCGATGCTAAAGTGGTGGAATATATTCTTCCTCAGAAATCTAAAGGCAAATCATCGAAATCTGAATACATGCTTGGACTTATCAAGTCCCTTTTTACTAACAAGAATGTCAGTGGTGAATTAAAACTTGATACTGAAACAATTACAACCAAGCTATATAATTTATCAGTTGGACTTTGCAAATTTAAAGGCGGTGGCTTTAAAATGCTGCCAAATGCTGTTCCTGATGATGGAAAGCTCGACATAACTCTTGCTTCAAGAATTTCAAAGGCTAAATTAATCAGTGCATTACCAAAAATATTTGGCGGTAAAGTTGAAGAAATCAGATACTTTAAGTTTTTCCAAACCCAGGATCTGACTCTCAATATTTCAGGACCAATGTGCACTGAAGCTGATGGGGAGTTTCTAGGCCATTATCCTTTGCAGGTTTCTATTATTCCAAACAAAATAAAACTCATATCAAATTTTAAAACAAGTCTGAACTGATTCTTATTAACTTGCTTTAATATTGATGAAAAAAGGAATTTTTATTATTCTTGGTGTCATTTCTTTAATACTTGGTATCATTGGTATCTTTATTCCCGGCCTACCAACTACGCCTTTTCTTTTATTATCCGCTTCCCTTTTCATTAAAAGCTCTGCCAAATTATACAACTGGCTGATTAAGAATAAATTTCTTGGAACATATATTTCCGACTATTACAATAATAAAGGATTAAGCAAACTAACCAAAATATTTTCTGTTTCTTTAATGTGGATAATGACTTCAGTTTCAGTATTTCTCATTTTCAATTCTTTGATTCCTAAAATTCTGGTTATTTTCCTGGCCTTAATTGGAACAATAGTTATGGGTTTTATTATCCCTACTGTCAAAAAATAAATCAATCTTTAAATATAAGTTTATAAAAAAAGCAGGCTTTCGAACCTGCTTTTCTTTATACTATTTTGATTTATTTCCTTTTCATATTCTGCTGTTGCTTAGCCATTTCTTCCAGTTTCATTTGAAACTTTGATTTCACAACAGGTTTCTTCTTATTTGCATGAAGCTGAGCCCTTACCTTATCTTCATCAATAAACCTTCTGATTATAAATACTTGTCCTATTGAGAATAAGTTTGAAAGAGTGTAATAATAACTCAATCCTGATGAATAGGAGTTCAATATAAACATGAAGAATATCGGCATAAAGTACATCATATACTTCATTCCGGGCATTGCACTTGTATCCTGATTTGTACCGCTGATCTTGGTTTGAAGTATTGTAGTTGCTGTCATCAGCAATGTGAAAAGACTTATATGGTTTCCGTATAAACTGCTTAAAATTGGTATTTGAGCTTTCCACGAAACAATGGCATCATAAGTTGACAAGTCAGCTGCCCAAAGGAAGCTTTGTTGCCTTAGCTCAATAGATCCCGGGAAGAAAAAGAACATTGCCATAAGGATTGGCATTTGCAATAACAGTGGCAAACAGCCTCCCATTGGATTAACGCCCACCTTCTTGTACAAGGCCATTGTAGCCTGCTGTCTTTCCATTGCCTTTTCAGGTGGATATTTCTTATTTATCTCATCTATTTCAGGTTTTAAAACCTTCATTTTGGCCTGAGATGTATATGTTTTGTATGTCGGGAAGAATACAATAATTCTGATAAGAATTGTCAATAAGAGTATTATAAGCCCAAAATTTGAAATACTCTTCATCAGAAAGTTGAATACCGGTATAATCAAATACCTGTTTACTTCTCTTACAATTGGCCATCCAAGATCAATTAGCTTTTCAAAATCAGCGTTATAGTCCTTAAATGACAAGTAATGATTTGGCCCGAAGTAAAATGACATATCATATTCCTGTGTCGGCTTAGCTTCAAACGGCAATCCTAAATCTGATTTAAACGTTGCAATGTAATCCGATTTTAAGTCTTTCTTTTCAGTAGAAACCAGGGCATTGGGAAATGCATCATCGGCCATTAATATTGTTGAGAAGAAAAGCTGTTTGTAACCAACCCATTTAACAGGTGTTGTCAGTTCTTCACTATCTGACTTATTGGTTTTAAGTTTCTCAACTTCAGCATCCTTATATTTGTAGTACATAGTAGTGTACCTGTCTTCTCCGTAATTTGATGCCTTCTCCTGACGAGGAACATCAAAGTTGAAATTCATGCTGAGATAGCCGGTATTTGTATTGATTACCTTATCCATGCCAACCATCTTCACATCGTAACCTACTACATAAGAATTGTGTGTTATGGTATAAACATAATCAATATATCTTCCGTTTCCTGCATCAAGTCTGAGTGTCAGCTCTTTGCTTTCACCTTTATTCTTCTCATTGAACTTAAGCCTTCCTTCTTTTCCTTTTGGAACAGACGGTCCTGAAACACTTATATTTTGTGATCCGCCTATTGGCTTAAAGTAAAATTCATCGGTTGAAATATTTCTGTTTTGAGCAAAGAATGATAGGTTGTGTTTCGATTTACCTGCTTCAATCAAGAATAAGTCGTTCTGATTGTATCTTTTATAGTTCTTTAGTTCTACCGAA
Source organism: Prolixibacteraceae bacterium (assembly GCA_017998095.1). Next base: position 4,630 of record JAGODU010000180.1, read on the forward strand.
TGAACCTTCCCCCCTTTTGTTGAAAGTGTAAGACGGAGAAGATTATTTTCCAGAACAATAAATTCTTCATTACCACTTGCTGCAAGGTAGAAATCACCATACAGGTTTCTCATTTGATTAGCTGCATAAGTGCTGTCGTCTTCAATACTTACAGGAAGACTACTTTGTTCGGCAGCTTTTTGGGCACTCAAAGCTTCAGCTTCTTTTTGCATTGCACTTTGAACCAATGCTATGGAGTCCCTCTTATGCTTTGCAGCTTCTATTTCTTTCTTAGATGGCTTGTTGATATAACTAAAAACCACTAATACTGCAAAAATCAATAGTATCCCAATCGTCGATTTTTTATCCATTCAAAAATTATTCTTTCGTTTATTAATAAGTATGCAATTTGATCTATTATTACATAAATTTTGAAAATTTTAAATCATCAATACTTAAAATCTTATTCTTTGCTTTTAATTTGACAAATCTGCTAATAAGTCAGACAAATCTGCAAAAAATTAAATGAATATAATAATCTTAAGCTGAAAGATTATAAGTACTTAAAAATGATATAACAAAGGCTGCCTTTTAAATAAAGTGCTCCCATAAATTGTCAATGAAAACGGCCTGATTAACAGGCCGTCTTTTATTTTATTCATTGTAATCTACGTCGTCAATTACTCTGATCTTTTCTTTCAGATATACTATCTGTTCCTCGTTCATGGCAATCTTCCTTTCAACATCCTTTATCAACGCCTCAGCATTCTTTGAATCAGCAAAGAAGCCAATATTATTTTTCAAAGTAATAAGGTCATTTTCAAGGTGTTTGAGTTTTGTTGCATATTTATCCCTTTCAGCAAACATCTTGTTTTGTCCTTTGGAAGAAGTTTTCCAGTCAGTCATTTTGTTCTTGAACCTCAGCAAACTACGGTCTTTATCTTCAACCCGGAGATTATCAAACTGAATGTTGATTGCATCCCTGAATCTCTTCTGAACATCATTTTTATCCTGAATAGGCACATGACCAATTTCTGTCCACCTTCTCTGGAAATCTCTCAACAGCTCAAAATCCTTTTCATCATTTCCAGATGTTTTAAAGTTGACAACTACATCAATCAACTCGTTCTTAAGTTTAAGATTTTCAACTTCAACAGTATCCTTTGAATTAAAGAATTCAGATTTTTGTTTGAAGAAATAATCACATGCAGCCCTGAAACGCTTCCATACAATGTCAGATTGTTTTCTTGGAACCGGTCCTATTTCTTTCCATTTCTTTTGAATACTGATATATTCATCTGTTGTTTTCTTCCAATCTGTACTATCCTTTAAAGCTTCAGCCTGCAAGCACAAATCAATCTTCAGCTGCAGGTTATTGTTCTGATCGTCTTTATGCTTTGAATAGAATTCTCTTTTCTTATCAAAGAATGCATCGCAGGCATTTCTGAAACGATCGTATATTGAATTATTTTCTTTCTTTGGTGCAAAACCAATTGTTCTCCAATATTTCTGAAGTTCAACAAGTTCCTTCGATTTTTCTTCCCAATCCTTATGAGAACTCAATTCCAAAGCAAGGATTTCTTCAACCTTTTCGCATAAAGCTGTTTTTGCATCAAGATTTTTCTTCTGCGATTTCTTCCTGTTTTCAAAGAAGTCCTGGTGCTTTTTGTTTATTTGAGTAGTAGCAGCTTTAAACCTTTCCCAAAGTTCTTCTTTCTTGTCTCTTGGTACCGGACCAATTTCTCTCCACAAATCGTGGAACTTCTGAAGACTGTTAAATGACTTAACTACAGATGGTTCAAGAATAAGGGCTTCTGCTTTTTCACAGATAGAAATCTTTTCTTCAAGGTTTCTTTTAAGGTCTAAGTCCCTGAGCTCTTTATTTATTTTTATATAATCATAGAAATTTTCAACATGGTGATGGTAGTTTTCCCAAAGGTCTTTCATATTAGACTGAGGAACCAATCCCACTTCTCTCCATTTTTGCTGTAAATCCCTGAATTCCTGGAATGTCTTGTTAATTGATTCTTTTCTGTTAACTAGAGTCTTTATTTCTTCAATAATCTCATATTTCTTTTTGAGATTATCTTCCTTTTCAGCTTCAATATCTTTGCTGTGTTCAGCTTTCTTTTGTTTAAACTGCTGTAATAAAGCTTTCAAATCCTGTTCATACGGATCAGGTTCAGCTTTGTATTCTTCTTCAAAACCACCTTCATCTATGAACTTTTTCTTAAGCTCAAGCTGTTTTTGTTTATGTTTTTTGTAAAAATTAATCTTTATACTTTCAACCTGATTAACAATGTCAAAGAAACTCTTTGTTTCAACAAGGGTGCGAAGTTCGTTTATCAAATCAACTTCTGAATAAGTTGAATAATCAATTTCAACTTCAGCAAGTTTTTCTTCATCAAAATCTTCAGAATCAATCAATTCATCAATTTCTTCCTGAGCAACACCCTGAGTAATAATGCTTTCTTCCTCCTTTGATTCAGGGATTTCAACTTCTGTAGCTACAGTTTCAACTTCTTCGTTAACTTCAGTTTCAGTTTCAGCAACAATTTCGGCTTCAATTTCCGGTTCTGCTTCAACAACTTCTTCAACACTTTCATCTTTAACAACCGGTTCTTCAGCAGTTTCTTCAGTTTTTTCAACTTCTGCTTCAACTTCACTTGCCGGTTCTTCTGCTATTTCTTCTGAAACTTCATTTACAATTTCTTCTGAAACAAGCAATTCAGTTTCGTTAACTTTCTCATCCTGAGAAGTAACCTCTGCTTCTTCATTTACAGTATTTTCAGAAATAATTTCTGATTTTTTTAACTCATCCTGAGCTTCTGAGTGCAATTTGTCATTAGATTCCATCTTATAAGATATTATAGTACAACATGTTGTTTAAGAGCATCACTAATTTTTGAAACGTACGAAAATAGATAATATAATACTAATACTCAAACTTTTTTTGTTATATAATTGAATTGAAAATTGATTTTTAATCAAAATTTGACGTTCTTCACCTATACTTCCGAATAAAATTCCGACAATCTCAATTGTGCTCACAGAGTTAAATACTTCTCTTAATAGCATTGATATTCAATTCTATAAATAATGTTTCCCCATCAATATCAAGACTTTTTTATTATTTTTCTTAAAATATTATCACATACCGGTCATTATTTTAAGATACCTCGCTACCGCGCGATTGTATCGCGTGGTCTATTCTGCTGTTATAAAAGCCACGCGATACAATCTAAAATCCGCAAGTAATTGTTAATAAAAGCTGTAAAACTCT
>JAGODU010000023.1 GCA_017998095.1 Prolixibacteraceae bacterium
GTTATATGTCAAGCCTTTGAAAATTTCAATATTTGCAAAAAGATTCCCGGCCATCCTGTATGTTCCACTTTGATTGTTATCATAGTAGATTCCGGCAACAGGATTACCTGAACCCGTATTGAAAAGTGGTTGAGCCCAGCCACCCCATCCAATATTTTTATCTTTTATTTGTTGGGCAGTTAAATTAGCCGATGTATCACGCACATAGCTGATCGGGCTTTGATTAATAGCACCCATTGGAGATCCATAACCATCGTTGCCACTGTTACGGGTTACTGAAAGAGAAATATTCTCCCCTATCGTTACCCATTTGTTGATATTAAAGGTTGTATTAGCTCTGATATTATAACGTTCGTAGTTGGTTTTTTTAACTACTCCATCCTGATTAAAATAGCCCAGACTAAAAAGCGATGTTGAATTTTCTGTACCGGATGAAACACTCAGGTTATATTCTTCCATTACAGCATTATTTGATATTTCTTCCCACCAGTTGGTAGAAGGTAATGAATCAGGATTAGCTGTGATTCTGCTTTTTTTAGTCGATTCAAGGGAATTATATATCTGTATAAATTCCTTTGTATTGCACATTTCAACAGAAATATCATTTGATTGAATTCCCCTGTACATCGAAAAATCAATTTTAGCTTTTTGATTTTTCCTTCCTTGTTTTGTTGTAACCAATATCACACCGTTACCTCCCGAAGACCCATATATGGCCTGTGAAGATGCATCCTTCAGAACTTCTATTTGTTCAATATCATTTGGACTTATAGAGTTTATATCACCCGGAATCCCATCAATAACATATATAGGTCCTGAAACACCGCTCCATTCATCAATCTTTGTGATTGTGTTTATACCACGTACACGAACTGTAATTGGAGCACCAGGCATACCGGAACTGTTGAATACCTGAACTCCGGCTACTTTTCCCTGCAGTGCTTGTACAACACCTGAACTTGGAGTTTTTTCCAATTGTTTACTCGTAACTGAACCAATGGCTCCAGTCAGATCACTCTTCTTTTGTTGGCCATAGCCAACAACTACTATATTATCAAGTTCTTCTACTTTTTGTTTGAGTACAACATTCACAAATGTTGATCCATTTAGTTTTATTTTCTGATTTTCATATCCAATAAAAGAGATTATCAATACTGAATTGGATGATGGAATTTTCAATGTGAATTTTCCATCAAAATCAGATAATGTTCCTGTTGTGGTTCCTTCAATGGTTATATTGGCTCCGGGTACAGCATTATTAAGCTCATCACTTATTGTCCCCTTCACTACATAATCTTGCGCATACAGACCATTGATGAAAAACAGCATTATTGATACTAATATCATTTTTAGTTTAAAATGGTGGGATACTTTTTTGAGTAATTCAGATAGTTTCATATTCATAGAATTTAGGTATTTCGAATTCATTTGATTAATTATGTATATATATGCAATTGCCAAGCATTAATCTTCGTCATTTTGTGATTATATCCACTTCTGCATATCCGGCTACATTATCCCCCCATGTGTTCTTTAAAGCCCGAAATTTGAAGTATCTCGCTAATACAGGATCAAACTCCTTAACCTGTAAAAAAGGGTTGTTTTTGATATTAGAAAACTCCCCTTCGCTTACACGCTTCCAATCTTTTTTGTTCTCAGATACATAAAACTGATAATTGGTAATTTTGCCGGAACTCCATCTGGCCTGATCCGGCAAGTATTTAAAACCACATACATTGTATATATCGCCTAAATCAACAACCAAATCAACTGGCATATTCTTATCCCGCTGGTGCCATGTAGTTAAAATGTTCCCATCAAGTATTAAGCTGGAATTTTTATCAGTTGTATTTTCAATTTTCCACTTTTTCTTTGAAATATCGAACTTTTCTGTTGCAACAGAACTACTCTTACCGGATACAGGGTCGTAAGCGATAGCCTTTATTTCTACTTTCCCATCAGCATGAAATGGCTCACTGAATAAGTTTGATTTCAGACCAGGCTCACTGCCATCAGTTGTATAATAAAAAACAGGTCCTATGTCGTTTGTTGAAAAAGAGATATATCCTGTTTGATTTCTTGAAATTGAAGGTAAATCAAGAAATACAGGAGCACAGTAAATACCAATATTTGATATCAATGGGCAACTTTTTGAAGATGTTATATTTAAACGAACTTTTGAAGCTTCTACAGCGGGAAACCTGAGGATTCTTTTGTAACCGATAGTAGTGCCCTTTGCAATTTCTTTCCAGTTCCCTTCAATGAAAGCTTCTACTGAAAATTCTTTCACACGTTGCCCCAGCCTGATGTATTCCTGTATCATAAATCGATTAAATAACTGAGGGCTTCTTAAATCAATAATTAATGATGCAGTTCTTACGCTATCCTCGGTTGCCCAATAAGTCTCATTATCATCGTCAATAGCTTTTGATGCTTTATATTTCAAAGCTTTTCCACGTGTATTTGATGCTTCTGCTTTTGCCCGTTCAGCAAGGTTCTCATCAAAGGATTCTTTTATAGCTTTAGCCATTGCAAGAGCTGATTTTTCATCATTGGGATGAATTAACCCATTGGGCATAATTGGAAAATTGAGCAGTAAGCTTGCATTATGACCAATTGAATTGTAGTAGGTCTCCATTAATCTGGGTACTGTTTTTACTTTTTCATCTTCAGCGGGATGATAAAACCACTCGGGACGGATAGAAGTATTTACTTCAGCAGGAACCCATGCATTACCATTTTCTACACCATAATGAAGCATTCCCCAGAGAACCTCACCTGTATCGTTTAATAAACTCCAGTTGGTTTCACCAACATAACCTTCTTCTGTACCAACCCAGCGAAGGTCGCCACGATCGCCACCATCGTTCCAGATCACAATATTGGGCTGTAGTTTTCTAATTAGCTTATAAGTGTTTTTCCAATCATAATATGTTGTGCGATCAATCGTACGGGTTTCGTTTGCTCCACCATAATATCCATCTCCACCGTTAGCACCGTCAAACCATATTTCAAATATTTCACCATAGTTGGTGAGCAGTTCTGTAAGCTGATTACGGAAATAAGTAATGTATTCCGGCTTTCCATAGTCAGGGTGGTTCCTGTCCCAGGGTGATAAATAGATCCCCATTTTCAATCCATACTCTTTGCAGGCATCTGCCATCTCCCGAACCATGTCCCCTTGCCCATTTTTCCATGGAGAATTCTTCACTGAATACTCAGTATACTTTGAAGGCCATAAACAAAAACCACAATGGTGTTTTGCTGTGATGATTATACCTTTCATTCCAGCTTCCTTACAAATGCGCGCCCATTGGCGGCAATCTGCATTTTCAGGATTAAACAGCTTAACATCTTCATTTCCATACCCCCACGATTGGTCGGTATAGGTATTCAACGAGAAATGAACAAAAGCATAATACTCCATTTCCTGCCAGCGCAATTGATTTTCCGAAGCAACAGGACCACAGGTAGCCGGGGGTAAGGTTCTGTTACAACTACTGCTGAAGATGAAAACAGTTAATGCTATTATTAACAAAGCATGTATTTTCATTTTTTCTATTTTATTTTATTTCAATGAATTCAGGTTCGTAAGGTGCAATAGTAAAATTGTCTGTGTAATCCTTGTCGAAAAGGATGCTGTGAGATTTTCCGTTTATCATAATTTCTTTAGTTTCACTACTGACATTCAGATACAGAAGGTGCTTTTCATCAATTTGTCTTGCCATAATACCTGCAGGAACATCAGGTCCTTTTTTGATAGACAGCTCATTTATAAGTTCATCAACAATTCCGTTAAGTACTTCTCCTTTAGCTGGTAACCCAACGTATATTGCCCTGCCTTTGCCATATTTGTTTAAAGTCATTATCGGGTAGTCCTTATCCAGACTGGTTAGCATTCCAATAATCTCAGCCCCTTTAGGTTCAATTATATCGAATCTTGCCGATTCGGTGTCTATTGCCTTACCCTTATATGAAAATTCCAATTTCTTGTCTTTATATGCCTTCCTTGATATTTCATTCATTGCTTCAGTTTCTTCAAAACTTCCGACTCTGATTCCAAATACATCGCTTAACATTCCCGGATGAGTAGTAGAAAAAACTTGCCCGGTTGTGTCAACTATAGCTGAATTTGAAGTCATTATTACTGTCCCGCCATTCTTCACATATTCACGAATTTTATTTGCAGTTATCTTGTCCATAACAGCTAACCCGGGTATCATTAACAACTTATAATCCAACGCGCTTTTACTTATTTCCAAAACTCGAGTATCCATATTTCGCCAGTAAAACATATCCCAACAGGCCTGAACCTGATTGTCATGTTGTTCAGGGAATGAGTAGCTTGCTATTTGACCGGGAAACGAGAATGCCAGACCAACTTCTGCCTTTAGATTGTATGGGAAGTATTTTTCTATTTTCTTAAATTCTGAAGCTATTTGCTTATATTCAGAGTATTTACGATTGGGAACCCCATCCCAGTCTAACATTCCTTCCAGATATTGTTCTTCACCTGCCCACATGCTTTGCCATGTCCATCCGCATACCATCTGGTTACCATACATTAATGTTGCATAGGCTGATTTCCTGATTGATTTCGGCACTGAAGTCATTGTATTAAACTCATTGCACCAGAAAGGATTTTTACTTTCAAATTGAATTCTTGCAATTCCAAATGCTGCATTCATTACACCCCAATTGGTTATTAATGAGTTTCCCGGATAGAAGCCGCAACCATGACGTGTCATTTTTTCTGAATATGCAATTTGGGAATAGTCAAAATATTTCATCCGGCTATAGTACCAGGCGTTTGTATTTGTCAAGGCATTAGGCGCGTTCTTATTAACAACATCAATTACTTTTAACAAGATGCTGTTTACTTCATCAGATACAAAACGTCTAAAATCAAAAATCTTCTCGGGTGCCCCATTTTTAGAACCTTCCGCAGGAAACCAAATTTCTTCAAATTGATTTATTCGACGTGACCAACGATGTGTAGCCCAAGCTTTATTCAGGTTATCTGTGTTGGAATATTTCTTTTTTAACCATTCAATAAACCTTTGTCTGGCAGTTTCTGAGTAAGAAATTGGTCCATCACCCGATTCATTATCAATTCCAAATGCTAACAGTGCCGGGTGATTGGCATATCTTTTTGAAATGGCATCGGTAAACCTTAAAGCATATTTTTGATAATTGGGATCACCAATGTCGTCCATGTATCGATGGTTTGGATACTTTACATCACCATTAGCATCGACAATATCAATTGATGGAAATTTCTTGTGTAACCAAACAGGAGCAGGTCGGATTGCGATGTCAAGTATTACTTTTATTCCGGCCTTATCCATCTCATCCATAACTTTATCAAACCAGTCAAAGTCAAATAAACCATCTGAAGGTTCATAACTGTCCCAGGCTAAATGCCCTAATCTTACAACATTAAACCCTGCTGCTTTCATCAATTGAATGTCAGATTTAATTTTTTCGACATTCTTATCGTCATGAGGATGATAATTCGTCCCTACATATAAAACTTGTGCATTTACGCCAGTTAGCGTAAGGATTAAAATTGATGCCGCAATTAACAAATGGTTTATTTTCATTTTCATCAGATTATTAAATTCCATTTTAAGATAAAAAGACTGAAAGTATCGTCATTGCGAGCGAAGCGTGGCAATCTGTCCAATAAAAGAACAGATTGCTTCGTCGTACCTCCTCGCAATGACGTTTAATCCGACCCCCGCTGCTGCGCGATTGAATCGCGTGGCAATAATGTAGTAGTAAAACCACGCGATACAATCGCGCGGCAGCGAAGGATACAATCGCGCGGCAGCTAAGGTCTTATAAACTTGATTAACAGTCTCTTCTTTTCTAACTAACCTATTAACCTACTCAATATTTTTACATGAAATATCTACACTAAGTCCTCCTACCTGATTACTGTAAAACTTTTTGCAGATACTTCTTTTGAACTTTTAATCGATAACAGGTAAAAACCTTTATTGACAGATGATACATCAACACATATTGGTGAATACCCATTGCAATATTTTTTCATTGATTTAATGGCACGCCCTGCCTGATCATAAATAGTTATTTCAACTTCTTCAGAAATTTTTGAATTCAAATGCACCATTAACCTGTCTGATACCGGATTAGGACATAACTTAATTTCCTCAGACCTGCTTTTTAATTCGTTTACCCCTGTTGGTTCTGATTTAAGCAATACTGCTGTTGTAGAAAGTGAAGGCAAGCTAATGGTAAACGTATTAGATTTTACTGCAACACTGCTCTCTTTAAGCGCATTGTTAGTATGCGACACAAAAGTTTCTGTTTTAGGTAATGAAGCCAACTGAAGCGAGGTATAATTTCCATCTTTGATTATTAGACCATTAAGGTTGACTACAACTTTCTGTGCTGCTTTTTTATCTCGGTTTACTAAAATCACCGTTGTTGAATCTGAGTTTTCAGTAACAGTAGTATAAGCTGAAACTGTGTTCTCAAGCGAAGAAGTACTTAAAACACTATACTCTTTTGCATATCGGCTGAATAAATGCAATGATTCCCACATGCCTGTAAACCAGTTCCATGGAGTAAAATACTCAACTCCATTGTTGGCAAAGGTTCCAAGGTGAGTTGAATAGATTACTGAAGCAAGGTTAGGCTCATCAGGACCCGGACTCCACTCACTAAGCCCAAGGGTAATCCCATGATTTGTACCATAGTGTTTGTCAAGCCAATCGTTAATACGTTGGAATATGTATTCCTTTTTCTGAGAATCGTCCCAGCCTCCATTGATGGTTTTTATTCCATTTGCCCCGGGATAAATGTAAGTCTTGTCATAGAAAATACGATGGTTTTGAAGGGCATCGTCATTAGTTGGAGCATACGGATAATGATGAATATCGAAGACATCGAGAACCCTGATGCCTGAAGCTTTTTCTTCTTCAGCACACCTTTTGATAAAATACTCGAACCAGCAATAATATTTACCGTCTACTTTGATATCCTTATTAGCCCATCTGAACCATTGCCATTCGCTGGTTGTAACCGGACCGCAAATTTTTATTTCAGGGAATAATGCTCTTGCTTTTTTAGCTACTTCGATATATCTATCCATAAACTCTGAAGCAGGCAACAATCCATCCGTCATTACATCGTCATGAGTGCCATCCCATACATCTGCTTCATTGTCCATGTTCCAATAAAGGAATTGGTTTTTATTTAATCCCAACCCGTCAGGGCTAAACCAATAATTTAGTATTCCAACAGTTGAATCTGCAGGCCACTCTTCAGTATATAAAGTTACATCGCCTTCAACGGCAGCTTTCCCTGAATTTTTTCCACTTGTGTTGGGTGTTCCTCCACCTGCAAGGTTTTGGTAAACCCCATCCCACCATTGAGAACTGTTATATGCCCAGTCATTGAAATTATAATCCTTGCTTGAAGCTACCCTGCCAAGCAGTTGAAATGCAAACATTGCCTGCATCCCCGGATGGTTTGTATTTACCTCTTTGGCAGATTTATCCCAGTCATTAGTGTATACGTTATTATACCAGTCAGGATGACTTGATAATTTTTTCCTCCAGTTATATTTAGTAGCGTTATTGCCACTATTCATTCGTGACATTCGTAAACCTGCATCCTTATAAAACTGTGCCGGTTTGTCGAACCAATTGTTTGCCCCATAAATATATGGTGACACTGCCCGTTTGTTTTGATTGCCGCTCACCGTAATAGTTACATCTTGGGCATTTGTAGTAAAACCCCCTATAAAGGTCAATGCCAACAATATGATACTGCTTCTCCTCAATTTCATTTCATTCAATTATTAGTGTTTTGTTTTATTTTGTTTTGTGTACCAAGCTTAGAGAACCTCTTTGAAATTGTTGCTTTGCCTGATAGAAAAGAGAGATAGAACAAATTACTTTTCATACATAGTAAGGTGAATTTTAACAGATTCAAAACTATTTACATTGTTCTTGCTTTATCTGGAAAATACTGTCTAAAATCTTTGAGATTCTATCAAGTCATCTTTGTTGATGAATAAAATAATGAAATTAAAATAGGGACATGATTAGTACCACATAGTAACCAAACACGATAAGGATTCTTGCTTATGGTGTTTGGTTACTATGTAGTACGAATCATGTACCTAGGTGGCAGGTAGAAAATAGTACTTCATTACTTTAAAGTTTTACTATTTTTGTTTTGAAATCTATTTTAAAATTGAAAATCAATAGTAAATATTTCAAGGGAAAACAACTGTTATCTATTTGTTGTAAGGTTATATTCTGTCTTGGAATTACACTCCTTTCCTTTCACAGTTTTGCAGCTGAGCAGGAAAGATATTTGCATTTCACTGAAATTGATGGACTGCCAAGGAATATAACTACATGCATTGAACAGGACAAATATGGATATTTGTGGATTGGCACTTCAAATGGAATTGCTCGTTTTGATGGCAAAAATTTCTATTGCTACAAAGAATTAACCGGAATTGGAGTAAATTTTCTTTTATACGACTCAAAAAATACTATTTGGGCAAGTACCAGCAGGGGTTTATATAAATACAACCGACTTACAAATTACTTTGAACTTGTAAGGGATGGTTATATTACAAAAATTGAGGAAGTTAACGGTGAAATCTATTTTTTAATGGTTTCATCAATATTTAAAGTTGATGGCATAAATACAACTGTTGTTTATCAGGGAGAAGAACTTTCTGATTTTTGTTTTTCTAAAGAAGGTATCTGGGTAAGCAAAACATATGAAGGTGTTTTTCTTCTTAGCATAGAAAGTGGATTCAAGAACACAACCAAATCTTTTCTTAAAGATAAATCTGTTGTACTTATTAAAAAGATTGATAATCGCCTTTTTGTTGGATTATATAATGGACAAGTGTATACTATAGACGAAAATGGCAAAATATCTCATCTGGAAATTTCCAATCAATATTTTTTGAAGAAGATAGTTAAAATCGGACCAGAAATATGGATAGCAACTGACGGAAACGGAATTATTATACTTGATAAAAATCTGCAATATTCCAGAACTCTAAGCAGAAGTAAAAATTCTAATCAGTCTATAAACAGCAATAGTATCTATGATATTTTATCGGGAAAAGATAACGAAATATGGATTTCATCTTTTGGTGCAGGACTCACCTGTATATTGCCTGACAACCTTTTATTCCGGAACATGCTGCCTGAAAATGGAAATGAAAGTTCACTGGTTGCAAACGAAGGGGTTTCTGTATATGTTAAAAAGCCATATGTTTATTTTGGAACTAACTATGGTTTATCTGCCTGGAATGAGGAAACAGGACAGTTCAGGAATTTAAACAGCGATATATTGAAGAAAGACCTTCGGGGAATAAAGGTTTCTGCAATTGACATTGATCATAAAAAAAATATTTGGGTAGGTACATACGACGGACTTTTAGGAAAATACACTTCTGATTTCAAGCTTATTAAAACCTATTACCCTAGTAGCGAAGGAACAAATGAAATGCAGCAAATCGTATTTCTAAAAAAAATTAATAATACAAATTTGTTGATTGGAACTCAATTCCATCGTCGTATCTTAATAAACTTCGATTTAGAAAATGAAACTACAAGTTTGTTTGAATTGAATTTCAAAGGGAGTAATATCACGTATTGCCTCTTAAATGGTGTCAGGGAAAATAAGGACGGTGACCTGTTGGCTGTCATTTCAGACAAAGGATTATATCATGTAAACTGGAAGGACAATGTATTGGAAAACAGATTGACGGAAATGAACAAAAGAATTAGTTTCTATATTACCGATTTCTATCATGATAAGAAAGGCACATACTGGTTTACAACATATTCTGATGGTTTGGTAAGTATTTCTGATGACGGGAAAACAGTTAAAGGGTATACAGCAAATGATGGGTTTCCTTCAAATACTTTGGTGAGAATAGAGTCAGTTGATGATCGTTTTCTATGGATAAGCACAATTTCAGGTATTTGCAGGTTTGATACAGAAACCGGCCAGGTCATGAATTTCAACCACAGCGACGGTCTGCCTGCAAATGAATTTTTGGAAAGATCTTCTGCTATTACAGAGGATGGTAAAATAATTTTTGGATCTTCAGCAGGGTTCACAATCGTTAATCCTTCAAAAGTTAATGTTGAACCTTCAAAAGATCATGTGATTATTTCTGATATAACATTTCAAAATCAAAGTATCAGAAATCCTGTAGGACAAATTCTCCTTAAAGAACCATTGGAGGAAATAAAAGAAATCAGTTTGCCCTATAATAAGAATTCGTTTACAATACATTTCTTTTCTAAGAACAAAAGCTTTTCTAAATATCATACCTATGCTTACAGGTTAACAGGTTTGGAAAAAGATTGGACATATCTGGGAGATACTTATTATGCAACATACACAAATTTATCTCCGGGCTACTATACCTTTGAAATCAAAAACGCAGACAAAAGACAGGAGGGTATTACAACAAGAATCAACTTTAAAATTCAATCTCCGTGGTATTTAAGCTGGTATGCCTTACTGTCATATATGCTTATCTTTTTTACGATTGTTTATCTTTTAATTTATGCCTTGTTTAAAAAGGTAGAATTGAAGAAGGAAAAGGAAATTTCTGATTTTAAGATTCAGAAAGAGCATGAATTATCGGAAAAACAGCTTTCTTTTTTCACCAATATATCTCACGATCTGAAAACACCTTTGACTCTTATAAATGCTCCGGTAAGTGATCTTTTACAATCAGAAAACCTAAAACAGGAACAGGTTAATAAGCTAATGATTATTAACAGAAATGCAAGAAGGTTGTATAAATTGATTTCTGATTTACTTGATTTCAGGAAGATTGCTCAAAAGCAGTTTGTTTTGGAAATATCTGAAACTATGATTTCTGAATTGATAAATGAAATATGTGAAGCATTTAAAGAAGAATGTATTAAGGAATCAATCAGTTTAGAGTATTCTGTTCGCAAGAACCTCATTGCCTGGGTTGATTCAAAGAAAATTGAAAAGATATTTTGGAACCTCTTATCTAACGCATTAAAATTCACAAGAAAGGGAGGAACAATTTCATTAAGTGCCGAAGAAATTACAGATGATGGCCTAAAAAAAATAAAGTTTATTGTCAGCGATAACGGCATTGGGATTTCTGAGAATGAATTAAGTAAGATCTTTGATCGTTTTTATAAAATTCAGAGTTTTCTTCCTTCCAATACAGAAGGCAGTGGAATTGGACTTTCTATAGTTAAGGAGTTAGTGGAAATGCATCGGGGTGAAATCAATGTTGAGTCGACTTTTGGGAAGGGAACAAAATTTACTATAATACTTCCTTCAGAAAAGGAAAATTATTCTGACAATGAACTGGTCGTCTTTGATAAAAACAACATTCAATTCTTTGAAGAAGAAAACGTTGAGAACAAGCATGTTGACCTGTCTAATGAAGAAAAGAAACAATATAACCTTTCAGAGATTTTAATAGTTGAAGATAATACTGAACTCAGAGAATATCTGGCTGAACATTTTAAAAATAAGTACAAAGTTCATCTTGCTGAAGACGGCCTGGCCGGGTTAAATATTGCAAGAGAAATAAATCCTGATATTATTTTAACTGATGTGCAAATGCCACATATAAACGGATACGAATTTTGTAATGAAATCAGGCATAATTTCGAAACATCTCATATCCCTGTAGTTATGCTCACTGCAAATAATACAATTGAGCAACAGATTGAAGGACTGTCAACCGGAGCAGATGCTTATTTGGCTAAACCATTTGAAATTAAACTTCTTGATACAATTCTTAATACCTTACTTCAAAACAGGAAAAGGCTTCGAAACAAGTTCAGGGGAATTGAGCCTCCTGAAGATATGGAAAAGATTCTTCCACAAAGAGATGTTGATTTTATTCTGGAGCTGAAGCTTTATATAGAAGAAAATATAATGAACCAGGATTTAAATGTTGAATCGCTATCTGATCATTTTGCTGTAAGTCTTGCCCAATTACATAGGAAAATTAAGGCATTGACAGGTTCTACTCCTAATAACTTAATCAAATCTATCAGGTTAAAGAAAGCTTATAAGCTCATTAGAGAAGATGGATTCAGAGTTTCAGAAGCGGCATATCAAACAGGTTTTAGTGACCCGAATTATTTTACTACATGCTTTAAAAAGGAATTTGGTGAAAATCCATCACAGATAGGCAATACAAATACGGATTAATATAAAAAAACATAGGCTGCTCTTTTCAGAACAGCCTACGGTAAGGTGAGTTAAGGATTTATCTTTTAAAATATCAATTCAAAGATATAAAAAATTAATATGCATTAATTATCTGAATAAAGTCTTCAGCTTTTAATGATGCTCCGCCAATAAGTCCTCCATCAACATCAGGATTAGCAAATAATTCATTTGCATTTTTTGCATTGCAGCTTCCTCCGTATAAAATTGAAGTTTCTTCTGCAACATCTTTACCATATTGAGCAGCAATAGCTTCTCTGATTGCTTTATGCATTTCCTGAGCTTGTTCGGTAGTAGCTGTAACGCCAGTACCAATAGCCCAAATTGGTTCATAAGCAATAACAAGTTTTTTGAAATCATCTGCAGAAAGATTGAAGACTGTTTCTTTAAGTTGGTTGATAACATATTCATTTTGAGTGCCTGCATTACGAATAGCTAAAGCTTCACCACAGCAATAAATAGGTGTAAGCCCATTTTCCAGAGCAAGAGCAACCTTTTTATTAAGGATTTCGCTGGTTTCGTTATAGTATTCACGACGTTCGCTGTGTCCAAGGATTACATAACCAGCTCCGGTTGATTTAACCATAGCAGCTGATACTTCGCCTGTAAAGGCACCTTTAGCTTCAGCAGCGCAGTTTTGAGCAGCAACGCCAATACGATTATTATCGACAGAATTAATAACACTTGTCAAATGAGTGAAAGGTGTACCAAGTACAACTACTACATTTTTAGCACCTTTTTCTGTAACTAATTCATTTACTGCTTTTGCCAATTCAATACCTTCCTGAAGAGTCGTATTGCATTTCCAGTTTCCGGCTACTACTTTTTTTCTCATTGTCAAAATATTTATAATAAGTTTATGATTTTATTGAAGTTTGCAAATTTATTAAAAATTCTGTTTTTTCTTCTTACCTCTTGGACCTTTATCCCTATCGCGAAAATCATTTCCCTTGAATTCAAAATTTTCTTCTGCTTCTATTTTAACGCCTTTAAAAGTACGACGGTTCAATTCGCTGATTACCTTAGAAGTAAGATTCTTATCAAGCTCAACTGATGAAGCTCTTTTGTATATTTCAATCTGCCCGATATCCAGATCTTTACGACCGGCAGCTCCAATTAAAAGTTCAATAACATCTTTCTTTGAAAGGTCTTTCCCTTTTCCAATATTGAAAATAATTCTGGACATTGGTTTATTTCCCCTTTGCCTTCTTCTGTTATCACTATCTCTGAAGTTTTCCCGGTCACCTCTTGATGATCTGTCTCTGCCTTCGTACCTTTCACCTCTTTCACTTCTATCTCCCCTATCTCCTTTGTCGCCTCTGCTATTTCTCATTGATTTTACTTCAACGCTTAAATCAACGGCATCCTTATAATAATTCAGGAACCTGTTGAATTCAATTGAAACAAATCTTTTGATAAGCTCTTCTCTGGAGAGGTCTTTGAAAATATCGTATACAACGTCCATAAAAGGGTTAATTTGTTCATGATTAACTTCAGATTCATGCATCTTATTAACCATATTAAAAAGTTGCCTTTCACAAATTTCTTTACCTCCCGGAACATTCTTTAGTTCAAACTTCTTATGGATAACCCTTTCAATTTCTCTTACTTTACCCATTTCCTTCATGTGGATAATGGAAACTGAAGTACCTTCTTTTCCAGCCCTGCCGGTACGTCCTGAACGGTGTGTATAATTTTCAACATCATCAGGAAGGTTATAATTTATAACGTGAGTAAGATCAGTAACATCTAAACCCCTTGCTGCTACATCAGTTGCCACCAGGATGCTTAAATTACGATCTCTGAATTTTTGCATTACATAGTCTCTCTGAGCCTGAGTAAGATCGCCATGTAAAGCTTCGGCATTGTATCCGTCTTTCATTAAAGCAGAAGCTACTTCCTTAGTTTCCTGACGTGTACGGCAGAATACAATACCATATATTTCAGGGTAAAAATCAACTACCCTTTTTAAAGCAGCATATCTGTCTTTGGCATGCACCATGTGGTAAATATGGTTAACACTTTCAGCACTGGCATTCTTTGTTCCCATTGTAATCTCAACAGGATCATTCATATAAGTACGTGCAATAGCTGAAATTTCATTCGACATTGTTGCAGAAAAAAGTAAGGTTTTCTTTTCCTTTGGAGTATCAGCTAATATCGCATCCACATCTTCCCGGAATCCCATCTTCAACATTTCATCGGCTTCATCAAGCACTAATGAATTAATCATTGAAAGATTAACCTTTTTCCTTCTTACAAGGTCATGAATTCTTCCCGGAGTAGCTACCACAATGTGTGCTCCCCTTCTCAATGAATTTATTTGCTTGTCGATAGGAGCGCCACCGTAAACCGGTACAATACTCATACCTGAAAGAAACTTACTGTAATTTTCAAGATCTCTTGTAATTTGAAGACAAAGTTCGCGAGTCGGGCTTAGTACCAGCATCTGCGGAAAATTATCATCAAGATTGATTTGTTCAAGTAAAGGAAGTCCAAAAGCAGCAGTTTTTCCTGTTCCTGTTTGTGCAAGACCTACAACATCACATTTCTCGTTTATTAATATTGGAATTACTTTCTCCTGAATCGGAGTAGGTGTTTCGTATCCTAATTCCTGGATACCCATAAGGATTTCCTTAGAAAGCCCCATTTCGTCAAATAACATGCATTTTCTTTTAAGGCTTTCCCGTTATGTATAATCCCTATAGACAGGTCGGCCCGATTAATAATTCAATTCACGATTCCGGTTTCCCGGACACATATTCATGCCATTTTTTCTAAACGGCGGCGCAAAAGTAACAGAATTAATCAATTAATATGTTTTTCTTTGCTTTATTTTAATTTGATTAACATTAACATTAATATTTATATCTGAAAAATGAATGAAATAGTGAATATCAGGGATTTTACATCTGAATTAAAGTTTAGTTCATCAAGAAGCAGCGGACCGGGAGGACAGAATGTGAATAAGGTGAATTCAAAAGTTGAATTAAGGTTTGATGTTAATAAATCGGAATTACTTAGTGAAGATGAAAAAGTCCTTTTATTAAAAAAGCTTAAAACAAAGATCAATATTGAAGGTGAATTGATAATTACAGCTCAGGAAGACAGATCGCAACTTAAGAACAAACAAGATGTAATTGAAAAATTCCATGCTCTTATTATTAAAGCATTGACTCCCGTTAAAAAGAGAAGGCCAACCAACCCAACAAAATCATCAGTAGAAAAAAGACTTAAGCAAAAGAAAGAAGGTAGTGAAATAAAGCAAATGAGAAAGAAGATAAATGAAATCTGATTATTACTTTTTATTTGCTTTATTTTTGAAATGTCTTGAATCACCCCATTCATTATAACCTATTTCATTATCAGTAAGCGAAATCCTGGCATCAAGACAACCAAGACACTCTTCCGGCTCCTCATTTACACATGGTTTATTCTCGTAAAGCGAATAATCATTTCTGTACATCCCCGGCGTAACATTCGGCATGATAATGTTGGCACCTGCTCTTACGCCTTTCTCCCGGCCAATTGTATCAATCGCCTGTAAAGCCGTGGCAGCGGCAATATTAATATCCTTCATCAAAATCCTCAGCAGAGCTATCATTTTAAGGCTCATATCAAACCTTTTATCAATGCTCCAAAGTTCATGTCGGTACTGATATAACGGAGTGTTTTTATGCTCGATATATGGTCCCATTCCTACCATGTCAATATCAAGTTCTTTCATGAATAATAAATCATCAGCCAAATCGTCAATAGTTTGGAAAGGTAATCCTATCATTACACCTGTTCCGGTTTGATATCCTGTTTTCTGAAGGTTTTTGAGGCAATCTAAACGAGTTTGGAAGCTATGGCCTGAAGGATGCAGCTTCTTATATAAAACTTCATTAGAAGTCTCTATTCTCAGTAAATATCGATGCGCCCCCGCATAAAACCAACGCTGATATACTTCTTCGCTTTGTTCTCCAAGTGAAAGTGTGATCCCAAGCCGGTTTTCGCTGATATTTTTAATTTGGCGGATTAGGTTTTCAATCCTGTCCGTAAAGTATTGAGATGAAACTTCACCAGATTGAAGTACTATTGATCCAAAATTGTTTTTATCACAAAAGCGGGCTGCATTTAGAATTTCTTCATCGCTCAGATTATAGCGGTTAACTTTTTCATTTGATTTCCGTATCCCGCAATAATAGCAATCTTTTGAACAAATATTAGAAAACTCAACAAGTCCACGGAAATAGACATAATTGCCAATTTCTTTTATTTTTATTTCATTAGCCTTAGAGAAAAGCTCTGATTTTTCTGTTCCTTCAATCTGAAGTAAGGTTATCAGGTCATCACGGAACAAATCATTTTTGTTTAATATTTCTGTTATTCCTGCCATTGATAATTTGAAACAAATATATTGAATTCAATTAACAAACTTCTGAAACTAAATTAAGTTCACAGATAAGTTATTTTTTTAAAAACTTGCAAAATCAGTAATAGTGGAATAACTTGTATAAAAAAACATCCGGAATGATTGAATCTAAATATTATACTAAATTAGTTGACAGTTCAGTACAATGTAATTTGTGCCCCAGGATGTGCATTATTGAAAACGGAAGATTTGGCAATTGTCACGCCCGGAAAAACCACTCAGGCACTTTATTTTCCGAAGTTTACGGTAAGATATCAGCCCGTAATTTTGATCCGATTGAAAAGAAGCCACTTTATCATTTTTATCCGGGAACAGAAATATTATCTATTGGGACAACAGGTTGTAATTTCCATTGTTCTTTTTGTCAAAACTTTACATTATCACAATACGATGTGCGCCGGCATGTTGATTTTGAAAACTTAGCTACAGTCGATATTGCCAATTTTTCAAAAAAACATAAGAAAAATCTGGGTGTAGCTTTTACTTATAATGAACCAGTTGTGAATTTTGAATTCATGATGAATACTGCTGAACTTGTAAAAGCTAATGGACAAAAAACTGTTATGGTTACAAATGGATACATTAATGAAAAGCCATTATCCGAATTATTAAATAATATTGATGCTTTTAATATTGATTTAAAAGGATTTAGTGAAACTTTCTATAAAAAATATCCTAAAGGAACTTTAGCTCCTGTCCTAAACACAATAAAAACAGTTGCCAATTGTAATAAACATTTGGAAATTACAAGTTTAATCATTCCCACTGTCAATGATGATGAAGATGAATTTGAAGAAATGTGCAAATGGATTGTTAATGAAACAGGTAGTGAAACTGTTCTTCATTTATCCCGCTATTTTCCTCGTTATGAACTTAGTCAATACCCTACACCCGCTGAAGTTCTTTTTAAACTTTATGACATTGCACGTTCATTACTTAAATATGTTTATCTGGGAAATATCGCTACTGAAATCCATAGCAATACGTTTTGTCCCAATTGTGGTAAGACCTTAATTGAGAGGACCTATTATAACATTGAAAATAAAGGGACAGATGAAGAGGGGCGTTGCAGATCATGTGGCAGTTTAATATTCAAACATTATAAACTGTAAACAACTCAATAAGAAAGTCAGCTTTTGCAGGGAAATATCATTCTTCAAACCCTGTGCTATTAAAGCAACTCATAGAAAATGTTTCTAATGCAGAAAAGGATAAAATCAATAAATCTCTATAAAACAATAATATCATTGGAGGAATTGTTCCCCATGCAGTGTATGTTTTGTTAAGACGAGGAAACTCTGAGATGTACATCAATCACATGAAGTAGTCGATTATATTTCTTTCCTTTGTTTTGAGAAATAAGTTCATAAGTCTGAATTTTTCTATAAATAAGTTAAATTAGTGGCCAAATTTGAAAAATATGATTAAATCAATGACCGGTTATGGTAAATCCGAATGTGAACTACCATCTAAAAAGATTACAATTGAAATTAAATCGCTGAACAGCAAACAACTCGATATAAATACCCGCATCCCATCAATATACCGGGAAAAGGATATAGAAATCAGAAAGCTTATAGGAGAAAGACTAGAAAGAGGAAAAGTTGATTTTAATCTTTACTGTGAACAGCTTGGCGATGAGTCAAATGCCAATATTAACAAATCTATAGTTCTTAGTTACCATCGTCAGCTTCTTGATATTTATTCAGAGCTTAATATGGAAATGACAGAAAGAACAGTTCAGGGAATACTTCGTTTGCCAGACTCAGTTAAGGTTAATTATGAAGAGCTTGATGAGAAAGAATGGAAATTGATTCTGGAAAAGATTGAAGAGGCTATTGACAGACTAAATAAATTCAGGGAACAGGAAGGTAAAGCTTTGAAAGATGATATTGTATCTCACATTGATAATATCAGAGCATTGAAAGAACAGGTAACTCCTTATGAATCTGAAAGGATTGAAAGGGTAAAGCAAAAATTAAATGAAGCATTGGCAAACCTGTCAGGAAATGCTCAGTTTGATCCAAACAGATTTGAACAGGAACTTATTTTTTATTTGGAAAAGATGGATGTCAATGAAGAAAAAGTAAGGCTTGAAAACCATTGTAAATATTTCCTTGAAACAATAAAAGAACCAATACCTTCCGGAAAGAAACTTGGATTTATTGCACAGGAAATAGGCAGAGAAATTAACACTTTAGGTTCCAAGGCAAACCATAGCGAAATTCAAAAGCTTGTCATTATAATGAAAGATGAGCTTGAAAAAATAAAAGAGCAATCACTCAATATATTATAGTTTTCATAAATGAAAAAAGGAAAGCTGGTTATTTTCTCTGCCCCCTCAGGTTCAGGAAAGACAACAATTGTAAAACATTTACTAAGTCTGAATCTTGGCCTTGAATTTTCAGTTTCTGCCACAAGCAGGCAATTAAGGGGTAACGAAATTGATGGAAAGGATTATTATTTTCTTTCTACAGATGAGTTTAAAAAGAAAATTGAGAAAAGTGAATTCCTTGAATGGGAAGAAGTTTACGAAGGTAAATTCTATGGTACTCTAAAAAGTGAAGTGGAACGAATCAGGAACAAAGGTAATCATGTAATATTCGATGTTGATGTTGTTGGAGGATGTGACATAAAGAAGTATTTTGGCAATGAAGCCCTTGCTGTTTTTGTTCAGCCACCCTCTATTAATGAGTTAAGAAACAGACTCGTTGCAAGAGGAACAGATACTCCTGAAGTTATTGAATCAAGAGTTGCAAAAGCTGAATATGAACTTACTTTTGCACCACAATTTGACGTTATTATTGTAAATGATAACTTAGAAAAGGCACTTGCAGAAGCTGAAAAAATAATGTTTAACTTTCTTGCTGAATAAATATTTACTTTAAAAATGAAAGTAGGATTGTTTTTTGGATCCTTTAATCCTATACATATAGGCCATACTGCTATTGCTAATTACATAATTGAATTCAGCGATCTTGACAAGATTTGGTTTGTTGTTTCTCCTCAAAATCCCCTAAAAAACAAAGCAAGTCTCCTTAGTGATTATCAACGGCTGGAAATGGTAAACCTTGCAATAAAGGATGATTTAAGGTTCAAAGCCTGCGATATTGAATTGAAACTACCAAAACCTTCCTATACTATAAACACTTTAACTTATCTTAAAGAAAAATACCCTTCTTATGAATTTGTATTGATTATTGGATCAGACAATTACATTAATTTACATAAGTGGAAAAACTATGAAATCCTGACAAGCGAATATAGTTTCATTGTTTATCCACGTCCGGGCTTCGGATGTGAAAGCCATAACTTAAATGGAAAATTTACAATAATTAATGCTCCTCAGATAGAAATATCTTCTTCTTTTATCAGGAGTGCAATAGCTTCGAAAAAAGATATCCGGTATTTTTTAAACCCTGATGTATATAAGTATATTTCTGAAATGAATTTTTATCGCTAAATAAAAATATTTCGTAAATTGTGAAACAATACAGCGAATTTCTTCGTTATGTATATAAACAGAAGTACGTCATGTTAAAAGCCACCATCAATTACGCAAGAACAAGTGCATACAATTTTTTTCCTGTTGCAGGATTTGAAACAGTAAGCAAAAACACTGACTTTTCCTTGAAAATGCCAGTTATGCCCTACTCTTACAATGCACTTGAGCCATTTATGGATTCTTTGTCATTGCGCAATCATTTTTATAATTTCCACATTGCAGGATATGTAAAGATGCTGGAACTAATGAATACCAATGGTGAAAACTTCAGCATGGAACAATTAATTTCTGAAATAGATAATCCATCAGACGAAAGATTAAATTGTGCAGGATCAATAATAAATCATCAGTTATATTGGGAAAACCTTTCTCCTTACGGAGGTGAAATATCCGGTGATTTCCGCAGAGCAATAGAAAGAGACTTTGGATCTGTTTCAAGCTTTAAGCTGGAATTATTATCAAGGGCACTACGCTTTTCAGCTAACGGATGGATATGGCTGATTATGGATTACAGACAAGTGTTACGAATTGTCACAACGCCCAATAATATCAACCCTGAAATGAAAGCATCGAGGGATAAGGGAACCCCATTGATGGCTATAGATCTCTGGGATCATGCTTTTATTCATAATCCGCTTAGTGATAAAAAAGAATACCTGAAAAAGATACTACTCATAATTAACTGGGAAGAAGTGAGCAGCAGATATCACAATGCACTCTGACTGCTTTCTTTTTTGAATATTTTTTGACGAAATTCAAAAATACTTATATAATCACCCTAAAATCCTGTTTGAAAGGCTAAAACTTGCCATTTCCCCAAAACATACATCTTAAATTTAATATAATTAAAACCCTTTTTTGAAAAATTACAATTAATACATTTAAAAGAAGTTAAGGTTTAAATATCGGTATTTTTTTACTATAAAAGTATTAAAATGAAAACTTTGAATTGTAATCCCTTGTCATGTCAAAAATGTAATTTAATATCGAATTTGTATGATTTCTTACTTTTTTATTTACATTTGACCCAATTTTGGTAAACAAACTTGATTGATAAATGGGATTATTAAGAGACAAGTTTTCGCTTTACGATGCCTCACAGAAGGTTATTAAAGCAGGGATTTACCCTTACTTCAGGGAAATCGAATCAGACCAGGACACAGTTGTCAGCATTAACGGGAAAAAAGTTTTAATGTTTGGTTCAAACAGTTACCTCGGGCTGACAAATCATCCGAAAATCAAAGAAGCTGCAATTAAAGCCATTGAAAAATACGGTACAGGATGTGCCGGTTCAAGGTTCCTAAATGGAACTCTTGATATTCATGTTCAGTTGGAAAATCGTCTTGCCGAACTTACAGGCAAAGATGCAGCTTTGTGCTATAGTACAGGTTTTCAGGTAAATCTTGGTGTAGTATCTGTTCTTGCAGGTCGAAGTGATTATATCATTCTCGATGAGCTTGATCATGCTTCAATCATTGAAGGCAGCAGACTTTCTTTCGGGAAAGTTTTAAAATATGCTCACAATGATATGACTTCACTTGAGAATAAACTGAAACTTTGTGAACCTGACAGAATCAAACTTATTGTTGTTGATGGTATATTCTCTATGGAAGGTGATATTGTAAAACTTCCGGAAATAGTCAGAATAGCTGAAAAATACAATGCATCAATAATGGTTGATGATGCGCATTCTCTTGGAGTACTGGGAAAGAATGGTTCTGGTACTGCTTCTCATTTCGGGTTAACTGACAAAGTTGACCTCATTATGGGTACATTCTCCAAATCCATGGCTTCTTTAGGTGGTTTTATTGCTGCAGATAAGGAAGTTATTGATTTTATCAAACACAATTCAAGATCATTGATCTTCAGTGCAAGTATGACTCCTGCTTCTGTAGCTACTGTTCAGGCAGCTATTGATATAATGGTTAGTGAACCTGAAAGGATTCAACACCTCTGGGATGTTTCTCACTATGCAAAGAAATGCTTTGATGAACTTGGGTTTGAAACAGGAAAATCTGAATCACCTATCATTCCGCTTTTCGTCAGAGATGATATTAAGGCACTCAAATTAACAAGAATGCTTCTCGAACAGGGAGTATTTGTAAATCCTGTTGTTTCACCTGCTGTACCTCGTGAAGATTGCCTCATAAGATTTTCTCTTATGGCAACTCACACTTACGAGCAGGTCGATGAGGCGATTGATAAAATAGCAAAAGCCGCAAAGGAATTAGATATATTAGCTCAAATTCCTGCTTACAAATAGCAGGAATTTTTTTTTAAATAATTATCCTATGCAAAAGGTTATACTTATCACCGGTATTTCTTCCGGTTTTGGTAAAAAAACAGCCGAATTACTTGCCCATAAAGGGCATATAGTATATGGTACAATTAGAAAAGATTGCTGGGTAGATCCACTTATCAGGGTTATAAAAATGGACCTTACAGATCAGGGATCTATTAATAATGCTGTTGATACCGTTATTAAAAATGAAGGCAAAATCGATGTCCTTATCAATAATGCAGGAATGCACCTTGGCGGACCGATTGAAGAAACCCCTGTTGAATTGTTCACCCAACAAATGAATACCAATGTAAACGGATTAGTCCACATGCTTCAGGCAGCTCTTCCTTTTATGAGAAATCAGGGTGGCGGTACAATCATTAATTTCAGCTCTATTGGCGGATTAATGGGTCTCCCCTTTCAGCCTTTCTACTCTGCCAGCAAATTTGCTATTGAAGGTCTATCTGAATCACTGCGTCTGGAGCTTAAAAACTTCAATATTAAAGTGATTGTTATCAATCCGGGCGACTTCCACACAAGCAACACTGCAAACAGATTTAATGTTTACAAAGAAGGTGGTCCTTACGATATGCAGTTCAGAAAAAGCCTTTCAATAATTGAAAATGATGAAAACAACGGATGGCAACCTGAAGTTCTGGCAAAGAAGATGGTTAAGATTATTGAAAGCAAAAGACCTTGTAACAGATACATAATTGGTTCACTTGAGCAGAAATTTGCTGTTCTTTTGAAAAGAATATTGCCCGTGTTTTTATTTGCTATGATACTTGGAAGTCATTACGGTATTGAAAAAAATAAAAAGTAATATTTCTATTGCCTTAAAAAAGCAAATAACTCCATTAAAAAAGCTATTCCCCCATGCACAAACACTCCTCCCCAGATGTTTTTACTGTATAATGCAATTATTCCAAGAATATATCCTCCAAAAAAAGAACTTATTGATTCTCCCAATGGTTTACCAAAATGAAGCACTACATACGCAGCGGCCATAGGTAATATTACATTTTTCCCCATTAACTTTGAAAGCCCTATAACCAGAAATCCCCTGAAAAACAATTCCGTGTTAACAAAATCAAACAAATATATTGTTTCGTATATCAACACTGAAATATACTCGGGAATCTTATGAAACCTGGCAAAAGCAGCTCCTCCTGTCCTTTTGTAGGTTGGATAATAATCAAGAAAATCAGGAAACAGCGTAGCTGCAAATACTATTGGTACCATTATTAATAGCATTAAAAAATATGCCTTGTAATCAACTTTAGTAAACCTTAATCCATATATTCCATAGTTTTCCTTTTTATCAAAAATAAACTTCATTATTGCTATGGTCATCAATATAGTAAATATGCCATAAACATTAAATAACACTTTAAACATAAACCTGTAGGTTGCAGGATTTGTGTTTGGCATTACCAGTTTGATAAACTGAGGAAATATAGACCTGTCAACGCTTAATATCAATAAACCTATTGCACTTTTTATCCAGAATCCTTTTGAAAAACTTACTCGTTTCTTGTCATGAAGCCAGATGATAAAGTATACTCCATAAAAAGCAATTCCATGATATAAAAAGAAAAGCGGTATTCTTATATAGTTCCCATAATACTTATCGATAAATTTATCTTCAAAATCAAGTGTATAATTGAAAACCAAAAGTATTGTTACAAATAGTATTACTTTAATGTATAGATAGATATCAAAATAATCCTTGTGAAAGTCTTTTATATACTGAATGAATTTATTCATTAACTTTTTTTGTTTTACAAGATATTGATTTTTTTAAAATAGCAACCCAATTACCAATCATTCATTATCGGATAGTTTTTCTATTTTTGCTGAAATTTCATTTATGATTCCATATTTACAGGTTGAAGGTCTGACAAGATACTGGGGCGAGTCGGTTCTTTTTGAAAATATAAGTTTTACAATCGGACAGGGACAAAAGGTTGCCTTGATAGCTAAGAACGGAGCAGGTAAAACAACTCTGCTCGACACTATTATGGGAAAAGATCTCCCCGACTCCGGCAAAATTACTTTTACAAACAATATTTCTGTGGCTTATTTAGCTCAAATGCCTGTTCTTAACCCTGATTTGTCTGTCGAAGAAGAAGTATTCAATTCAACAAGTTCAATTGTTAATGCTGTTCATGAATATGAAGATGCAATTCTTGGCAACGATAAACAAATACTTCAAAAGGCAATTGAAAATATGGACAGACTTAATGCCTGGGACTTCGATATTAAGATAAAACAAATTCTCACTCAACTTAGGATAAATAATCTTCAGCAGAAGATTAAAACATTATCCGGTGGACAGCAAAAAAGAGTTGCCCTTGCAAATGTTCTTATCAATGAACCGGATTTCCTTATTCTTGATGAACCAACCAATCACCTCGATCTTGACATGATTGAATGGCTTGAAGAATACCTTCTCAAGACCAAAAGCACTTTGCTGATGGTAACCCACGACAGATACTTTCTTGACAGGGCTTGTGATATCATTTTAGAGCTCGATAATACATCTGTTTTTCCATACAAGGGAAATTATACCTATTACCTTGAAAAGCGTCAGGAAAGGCAGGAAATGCTACAGGCTGAAGTTGAAAAAGCACGAAACCTGATGCGAAGGGAACTTGAATGGATGAGAAGAATGCCAAAAGCAAGGGGAACAAAGGCAAAATACAGAATAGACTCTTTTTATCAGCTTAAAGAAAAGGCTTCAGTAAACCTTAACGAAGAAGAGCTTTCATTAAAAATAAAAGCTTCACGCCTCGGCAACAAGATAATTGATGTTTATAATATCAATAAGAAATTCGACGATCTTGTTGTTCTTAATGATTTCAGTTATAAATTTACCCGATTTGAAAAGATAGGTATTGTGGGCGATAACGGCACAGGCAAATCAACTTTCTTAAACATGTTGACGGGAAAGATTAAACCTGACAGCGGAAATATTGAAACAGGCGAAACTGTTAAATTTGGTTACTATAAGCAGGAAGGAATTCAGTTTTCTACCGATGACAGGGTTATAGATATTATTCAGGATATTGCTGAATATATAGACCTTGGAAAAGGCAACAAGTGGAGTGCATCTCAGCTACTTACCCATTTTCTTTTCCCACATGATATTCAGTATGCCAAAGTTGAAAAGCTGAGCGGGGGTGAAAAACGCCGCCTTTATTTGTGCACTGTTTTAATGCAGAATCCTAATTTTCTTATCCTTGATGAACCTACCAATGATCTTGATATTATGACTCTTAACGTTCTGGAAGATTATCTCCAGAATTTCAATGGTTGCGTTATAATTGTCAGTCACGACCGCTATTTCATGGATAAAATTGTTGATCATCTTTTTGTGTTTGAGGACAAAGGTTTTGTAAGAAATTTTCCGGGAAATTACAGTATCTACCGTCAATGGAGAGATGATAAGGAATTTGAAACTTCTAAAAATAATGATGAAATAAAGAAACATACAGAACCTGAAAAACCAAAGGTTAAAATTACAAACAAGCTTTCCTTTAATGAAAAGCGCGAACTTGAATTGCTTGAATCTCAAATTTCTGATCTTGAAACTGAAAAAGTATCTCTTGAAGAAAAAATGGCTTCAGGTGATATTGGACATGAAGAATTAAAGGAAATTTCTGACCGATATAACGAAATTAAACTGCTCCTTGATGAAAAGGAACTAAGATGGTTGGAACTAAGTGAAAAACATTAAATTTGATGCTAATTGTTTATTATGAAATAATACTTAGCCTTTAAACGTTTTTACTGATATGCTACCCGTAATTGAACAACTGAAACATACTACATCAGGAAATTTCCTGCTAATTGCCGGTCCTTGTGTAATTGAAGATGAAAAGTCAGCAATGGAAATTGCTGAAAAGATAGTTACCGTTTCAGATAAGTATTCGATTCCTTTTATTTTCAAAGGCTCTTACAAGAAAGCCAATCGTTCAAGAGTGGATTCCTTCACGGGTATTGGCGATGAACTTGCTCTTAAAATACTTAAAAAAGCCGGAACTACTTTCGACATACCGGTTCTTACTGATATTCACAATGAATCAGAAGCTTTAATTGCAGCTGATTATGTTGATGTTCTTCAGATACCTGCTTTTCTGTGCAGGCAAACTGACCTTATTGCTGCAGCTGCAAGAACCGGGAAATATGTGAATATCAAAAAAGGACAGTTTCTTTCTCCCGAATCGATGTTTTTTGCTGTTGAAAAGGTAAAAGCCTGTGATAATAACAAGGTTATGATTACTGAACGTGGCAATTCATTTGGCTATCAGGATTTGGTAGTCGACTTCAGAGGCATACCGGTAATGCAAAGGAACAATTGTCCTGTAATTCTTGATGTCACCCATTCATTACAGCAACCTAATCAATCATCAGGTGTTACAGGAGGAAAGCCTGATCTTATTGAAACAATTGCCAAAGCAGGTATTGCTGTCGGTGTTGATGGCATTTTTATTGAAACTCATCCAAAGCCTTCTGAATCAAAATCTGATGGAGCTAATATGCTAATGCTTGGGCTTCTTGATGATTTACTTAAAAAACTTACAGCAATAAGGCAGGTAACAAACAGCTTAAAAAAATAAGTGCTTCATTGTTGTTTTCGAACTTATGTATCTTAAAGTTAAACAATCGGTGATTTTTCACAATTTATCAATGTAGACTTTTAGTGTTGAATATTAGAGAATTATGCTTATTATATATCATTTTTTATTTAAGATAACTATTTATTTTACTGAATTAAACGCTACATTTCCATGCCTGAGTTTTAAATTCACGCGGTTTTAGTTTAAAATATAGTTTTTATAAATTCTAATTGGTTTAAAATAATTATTTAATGGCATACGGACTGTTAAAAGGAAAGAAAGGATTGATTTTCGGTGCTTTAAATGAAAATTCAATTGCATGGAAAGTTGCTGAAAAAGCTTTTGAAGAAGGGGCTGAAGTTATACTTTCCAATACACCCATGGCTTTAAGATTGGGTGAAACAAATGTTCTTGCAGAAAAACTTAACACAATAGTCATTCCTGCTGATGCTACAGATATCAACGATCTGGAAAATCTAATAAGTAAATCACTTGAGCATTTTGGAGGCAAGTTTGACTTTATTCTTCACTCTATTGGAATGTCTCCAAACGTAAGAAAAGGAAAGCATTACAGTGACCTTGATTATAACTTTCTGGCAAAAACTCTTGATATTTCTGCTGTTTCATTTCACAAAATAATTCAAACAGCACGAAAGTTTGATGCTGTAAATGAATGGGGATCAATTCTTGCCTTGAGCTATGTTGCTGCCCAACGAACATTTTACGGATACAATGACATGGCTGATGCCAAATCTCTCCTTGAATCAATTGCTCGCAGTTTTGGGTATATTTATGGCAGAGAAAGGAATGTAAGGATAAACACCATTTCCCAATCACCAACAGCAACAACGGCTGGTCTTGGAGTTAAGGGTTTTGATAATCTGATGGACTTTTCTGAAAGAATGTCTCCTCTGGGCAATGCAACTGCTGATGACTGTGCTGATTATTGTATAGTTATGTTTTCAGACCTTACAAAGAAGGTCACAATGCAGAATCTTTTCCACGATGGTGGATTTTCAAATATGGGCATGAGCTTAAGAGCGATCATGCAATACAGTAAAAGTTTTGAATATGATAAGGAACATCCGTTCGATTAGGTATAATTTGCAACTACTAAAGAACGATTAAAGGGGCTTTTAGCCCCTTTTTCTTTAATCTTTTCTTGTTTCTCTGCGTTGACTATCTCTATTGTTATCCGGCTTTCTGAACGTCTTATTATCACCTCTGTTCTTGAAATCCCTGTTTGGCCCCTGCCCCTTAAAGTCTCTCTTTTCTCCGGGTTTCCCAAAACTTCTTCTGTTTCCCGATTGGCCATCTCTCTTTTCTCCTGATGATCTGTAGTCCCTTCGTTCTCCGCCTCCTGTTCTTTCGCGTGATTCTCTTCTTTCATAAACCTTGATTCCATTAGGAGCGGGCCGTCTGTCGCCATTTTGCCTAGATTCTTTTTTAGATCCTTCATATAAATCAAAACCTCTTAGCTCACATTCCAGAGGTCCGTTATATAGTTTAAATCTTTTTTCAAATCTTAAGCCTATATTTTTAAAGCCGTCTTCTGAATTACTGAATATCCATGCCTTGAAACCGATGAAATTCTTTTTCAAAGAATCTCCAATCATATTATAAAGCGGTTCTACTGCCCTTTCATTCATCCTTTGGCCATATGGAGGATTTACAAATAGCATACCCTCTTGCTTTAGAGGCTTCAGCGAAGCAAAGTCACATACCGAGAATTGAATATCCTTCTTAAGTCCTGCATTCTTTGCATTTTCAGTTGCTATCTTAACATTTACTGATGAAATGTCGGAAGCATAAATATTGTGTTCAAAAGGAATTTCATAATCAGCATTATAGACTTTATCAAACAAATCTTCATCGAAGTCTTTCCATGCTTCAAATCCAAATGATTTTCTGAATATCCCGGGCGGAATATTTCTTGCAATTAGTCCGGCTTCAATTGGCAGTGTACCTGAACCGCACATCGGATCATAAAAATCACTTTGTCCTTTCCAGCCTGCTATTTTCAATATCCCTGCTGCCAGAACTTCACTCATGGAAGCTTCATTCTGGCCTGTCCTGTAACCCCTCTTGTGAAGCGATTCACCTGAACTGTCAAGTGAAAGCGAAACCTCATCTGATGAAGCATGTACATTGATACGAATATCAGGATTTTCAGTGTTTATTGATGGTCTCTTACCATATTTTGCCCTGAACTTGTCAACTATCGCATCTTTAGTTTTAAGGCTTACAAACATTGAATTATTGAATGCTTCTGAGTTTACTGTACTGTTGACTGAAAAAGTCTTCTGCACATCAAAATAATCAGACCATTCTATTTCCCTGACACAGTTATACAAGTCATTTGCACTCTTTACCTTTCGTTCACTGATTATTAGTAAAACCCGAAGAGCAGTACGGCAACAAAAATTAGCCTTGTACAACATTTCTTTTGAGCCTGTGAACTTTACTCCCCGAATAACTACTTCAACATCTGAAGCTCCTATTCCGATCAGTTCCTCTTTTAAGACATCCTCAAGCCCCGCAAATGTCTTAGCCAGCATAGTGTATTTTTCCGCTGCCATAATTTATATTCCGCTACCGTCTATAAAATTTAAATTTCTCAGCCTGAACTGTACAACTTTAGAATATGGTGGCAAATCGTTGGTTACCCATACATTTCCTCCAATAACAGATCCCTTTCCTATTGTTATTCTTCCTAAAATTGTTGCCTGGGCATATATTATTACATCGTCTTCAATAATCGGATGGCGGGGAATGCCTTTTATCGGATTACCTTTTTCATCAAGAGCAAAACTTCTTGCTCCAAGGGTAACTCCCTGATATAATTTTACGTTATTTCCAATTATACATGTTGCACCTATAACAGTTCCTGTTCCGTGATCAATTGTGAAATATTCTCCAATTACTGCTTCAGGATTAATGTCTATCCCTGTTTCAGAATGGGCCATTTCAGAAATTATTCTTGGTATAAGTGGAATATTCAATTCTACGAGCTTATGTGCTATCCTGTAACTTGATATTGCCCTGACTGCAGGATAACAGAAAATTACTTCTCCCTTTCCATGTGCTGCAGGATCACCTAAATAAGCGGCTTCAACATCTTTCTCAAGAAGATTTCTTAAATCAGGCAGAAAGCTGATAAAATCGGCTGCAAGCTTTTTTGATATTCTGGTGTTTTCAGCAATCTTCTTTTCTATATCTGATTTATCAGTGCAGGAAAAGCAAAGACCAGCAAGTATTTGTTCACTGAGTATTTCATATATCTCGTCAACATATACCCCCATATAGTACTTTATTGCAACAGGGTCGAGGGTCGTATTTCCGAAGTAACCCGGAAATATTACCTCCCTGACCTTATTTACAAATATCTTCATTCTTTCAACTGAAGGCATAGGTTCTCCTGAAAGATGCCTGTAGCATACATTCCCAAAAGAATTGCTTTCTGAAAGCCTGTCAACAGATTCTCTTAACAGGTTTGAAACTTCATTTTCGTTATAAGTTGACATCGTCATTAAATAATGGAGTACTTAAATATCGTTCTCCTGTATCACAGACAACTGTGACTATTGTTTTCCCTTTATTTTCAGGTCTTTTCGCAATCTCAAGAGCTGCAAACACATTAGCACCTGATGAAATTCCTGCTAAAATGCCTTCTTCTACTGCAAGCCTGCGTGCATAAGCAAACGCATCTTCATTGCTAACCTTAAAAACCTCATCAATTATCTCAGGTATTAAAACCTTTGGAATAAATCCTGCTCCAATTCCTTGTATTTTGTGAGGCCCCGGCTGTCCACCCGATATTACAGGTGAATCTGACGGTTCTACTACAACCGTTTTAACTTCAGGCTTTACAGATTTAAGAAATTGAGTTACCCCTGTAATTGTTCCGCCTGTTCCTGCTCCTGCTACAAAGATATCAATCTTTCCTTCTGTATCTTCCCAAATCTCAACTGCAGTTGTTTTTTTATGAAACTCAGCATTAGATTCATTTTCAAATTGCATTGGTATAAATGAATCCGCATTTTCAGCAGCAAGTTCTTTGGCTTTTTCAATTGCGCCTCTCATTCCTGTAGAAGCAGGTGTTAAAAATAACTCAGCTCCATACGCCTTAAGAATTACTCTCCTTTCAACAGAAACACTCTCAGGCATAACAATAATCAGCTTATAACCTCTTACAGCACACATCATTGCAAGGCCAATTCCTGTATTTCCACTTGTAGGCTCTATTATTACAGTCCCACTTTTTATTTGTCCTTTTTTCTCGGCTGACTCAATCATTGCAAAAGCAAGCCTGTCTTTAACAGATCCGCCGGGATTCATTGACTCTAACTTGACATATATTTCGCTGTTTGTTTCCTGTGATAACTTTCTTAACCGAACAATAGGTGTCTTACCAATCAATTGGGTTATATCATTAACTTTACTCATAAAATTCGTTTTTTAAAATTATTAATAAATAGGTAAATAAGAAATAAAAAAATGGAGATCACATTCAGATGCGACAACAGCAGCTATAAGGATAAGTTAAACGAATATTACGGCTAATATTTACCATAAATGATTTTTTTTGTAATAATTGTAAAAAGAAACGTAAATAACAAACATTTAAACAGTAATATTTGATAATTGTTCAAATAAATAAAATTGAAATTCATCTGTTAAGAAACTCATCAACAAGCCGGACCGCATTTATTAGTCTTGCCTCACCTTCCCCTCTTACAATCTTTATTGGTAATCCGTAATCCTGATAGTTTTTCAGATATTTCTCATGAAGTGCTAATCTTGTTTCTCCGCCATTTTCCCTTACCGGGTCATTAACCCACGGAATATCAATATCACAAAAAAGAAAAAGAGCAATCGAACTGTTTTTTATGTGCTCTTCTATCCAATCAGGACAAGCTCCATAAAGCGTTTCTAACCAGACTTTTGTATTTAAAAGCCATTCATCAATAAATACAGGCGAAGGCTCAGGTTTCAAGCTCTTCTCAGCTTCAATTTGTAAACCTGCTATTTTTATTACATCATCATATTCATAATGACGATTAAGGTTTTC
This sequence comes from Prolixibacteraceae bacterium, assembly GCA_017998095.1. The sequence goes on from JAGODU010000023.1 coordinate 32,146, forward strand.
TACATATATTCTGGCTATTTCCGGAACCCAAATTGTCCCGTAATGCTTAGCCAACGCTTCTGAAAGTATTGTCTTTCCTGTTGATTCAGCTCCTGTAAGTACTATTTTTATTGGTTTTTCAGCCATTTATTTTCTTGTAATCACGCCTCCATTCTATAAAACCCCATACCGCCGATGCCAGATAAATAATATAAAGTATTGAAGTCGCATACATGTTTTGATAAAGGTACAAGCCAACGGAAAAGCCGTTTGCTACTATCCAGATTAGCCAGTTTTCTATCTTCTTTCGGGCAAGCATCCATGTTGCTGTTATGCTCAGTGCTGCTATTAATGAATCAGCTACAGAAACAGGCGAATCTGTGAATTTCTTAAGAATTATATTGACCGTCGCCCAAATGAGAAGGGTTACTCCGGAAAAAATCAGCACCTGGCTTTTATCCAGATAAGTGACATGTAATTGTTTTAATCCTGAACCTTCTTTAGAGCCTTTTGCCCATAATATCCAGGCATACAGACTAATAAAAACATAGTAAAATTGAATGGACATCTGTGCATATATCTTTGCCGAAAAAAAAATATATATGTATAGTAAAGATGTTAATAACCCAAAAAACCAGGTTGCAACTTTCTGTTTTACAGATAGAATTACATATATAATCCCAAAAACAGTACCTGAAATCTCAATACGGTTGCTTATTATCCATTCTGCTATCCCACCTTCCATTTATTTTCCTTTGAGAATGGAATCGTATTCTTTGGAATTGTTAATTACCGATAATGCCTTGAGTATTTCGTTATCCCGACTATTGATTACTTCGTAGAATTCACTTGAATTCCAAAGGTCTCTTGCAACAATTGCTTTCAAATGATTTTTTGCATGATCTTTAAGAAAAGAAATTGACCCTTGATCTTTTTCAATTCCTTGTTTTACACCTTCTTCCCATAAACTTTCAAGAAAGGAATCAGAAACTTCGTAGTTCTTGCTGAATGTTTTGAAATCAGGATATTTTGCAGTTAACTCTTTTCTGTTTTTATCAACATAGTTCAGAACGAACTGATTTATTATACTTTTCCTTAAAAGCTGGTTATAATACTTGTAATATGAAGATGTATCCAATGGCATGAAAATATCAGGCACTATACCTCCCCCTGCATATACAACTCTTTTGTTTATCAGTGTGTTGTATGATAAAGATTCATCAACCTTAATGCTATCCTTACTGAAAAGCTCACCACTGACAGAACGTTGTATCAAATCCTTTTGGTATTCGTCCACTCCATCATCATAAGGACGCTGAATACATCTACCACTTGGAGTATAATAATGTGCCGTTGTAAGCCTAACCATTGAACCATCTGTCAGATAATAAGGCTGCTGAACCAAGCCTTTACCAAACGACCTTCTGCCTATTATGACTCCTCTGTCCCAGTCTTGCACAGCCCCTGAAACAATTTCGCTTGCCGATGCCGAACCACCGTCAATTAAAACAACCAGCTTGCCATTTTCAAACATTCCTCCTGAAAATGAAGTATAATCTTTCTTTGGACTTCTCAATCCTTCAGTGTAAACTATCATTTTTCCAAAGTCAAGAAAATGATCTGCAATTTCATAGGCCGATTTTAAAAATCCTCCCCCATTGCCACGTAAATCAAGAATAAGATTTTCCATCTTCGATTCTGACTTCATCCTCTTGAGTGCTGTTTCAAATTCTTCTGTAGTTGTAGCAGAAAAACGGTTTAGCTTTATATATCCGGTTTTATTATCAAGCATATATGAAGCATCAAGACTATAGATTGGGATTTTATCCCTAACTATAACAAATTCAATAAGTTCACTTTCTGTTCCCCTTTGAATCTTAAGCTTAACAATGCTTCCTCTTTCGCCTCTCAGTCTGTCGAAAACTCCCTGATTGGTAATTCCCTTACCGGCAATCATTTCATTATCTACATATATAATCCTGTCACCGGCAGCAAGCCCTACCTTTTCCGATGGTCCGCCGGGTATTGTTTGAAGAACCATCAACGTGTCCCTCAATATATTGAACGATATTCCAATTCCATCAAAGCTACCCTGCAAAGGTTCATTGGCATCGTCAACTTCTTCCTTCGAAATATATACTGAGTGTGGGTCAAGCTTGTTGAGAAGACCAATAATTGCTTCTTCCGTAAGCTTTTCAAGATTCGTTGAATCAACATAGTAACTTTCTACCAACCTGAGTAATCTGCCAAATTTAGCTGTCTGATTTTGCTGATCCTGTGCATTTAATGCCAGAAAAGGAAATAACAGCACGACTGTCAATATCTTATGCCACAATCTCATCTCGTATAAAATTTATTTCAAATCAAATATTAAACAATTATTCCCATTCAATAGTTGCAGGAGGCTTTGAACTTATATCATATACAACTCTGTTAATTCCCCTTACCTTATTGATAATATCGTTAGATACTTTAGCCAGAAATTCATAAGGTAAATGAACCCAATCTGCTGTCATTCCGTCAGTTGAAGCTACTGCCCTTAAAGCAACTACATTTTCATAAGTTCTTTCGTCACCCATAACACCTACTGATTGGACAGGAAGCAACATCACACCAGCCTGCCAGACTTTATCATATAAATCCCAATCATGCAATGCATTGATGAATATTGCATCCGCTTCCTGCAGAATTCTTACTTTTTCAGGTGTTATATCGCTTAATATCCTTATTCCTAATCCGGGTCCGGGGAAAGGATGACGACCAATAAGCTTCGGACTTATACCCAGCTCCTTTCCTACTCTCCTTACTTCATCTTTAAAAAGCGACTTCAAAGGTTCTACTATCTTTAAGTTCATCTTCTCAGGCAAACCACCAACATTATGGTGTGATTTTATTGTTGCTGATGGTCCGTTAACTGAAACAGATTCAATGACATCAGGATATATTGTGCCTTGAGCAAGCCATTTTACTTCTGTAAGCTTATGTGCTTCGCTGTCGAATACTTCAATGAAATCCCTGCCAATAATTTTCCTTTTCTTTTCAGGATCGGTAACCCCTTTCAAATCATCCCAAAATTTCTTGCTTGCATCAACTCCAACAACATTGAGCCCCATCCCTTTATATTGATCAAGGACATTTTCAAACTCATCCTTGCGAAGTAATCCGTTATCTACAAAAATACATGTCAGATTTTTTCCAATGGCATGGTTTAAAAGAACACCGGCTACTGTTGAATCTACACCTCCTGAAAGTCCAAGAACAACTTTATCGTTTCCAAGTTTATCCTTAAGCTCTTTTATTGTTGATTCTATAAATGATGCAGGAGTCCACGACTGTGAACATTTACAGATGTTTACAACGAAATTATATAACAACTGAGCGCCTTCTGTTGTGTGATATACTTCAGGGTGAAACTGAATACCATAAGTTGTTTCTTTTTGAATTTTAAATGCAGCAAATTTTACATCTTCTGTACTTGCAATTACATCATAACCTTCAGGTATCCTTTGAATTGTATCTCCATGGGACATCCAAACCTGTGTATCGGCCGATATTCCGGAAAACAACTCACTGTCATGGTTTATATATTTAAGATGAGCCCTGCCATATTCTCTTGAATCTGATAAAGCTACTTCTCCTCCAAAGAAATGTGACAGATATTGAGCTCCGTAACATACTCCCAATATTGGATATTTACCTTTTATCTCATCAAGATTTATTCTCGGACCTTTCTCATCTCTCACTGAAAAAGGACTTCCGGAAAGTATTATCCCCTTAACACTGCTGTCAAGGACCGGAAAATGGTTAAAAGGGTGAATTTCACAGTAAACATTCAATTCACGAACCCTTCTTCCTATAAGCTGGGTATATTGTGATCCAAAATCAAGAATCAGTATTTTTTCCTGCATATTCTTTTAATATTATAATTGGCAAATATAAGTTGAATGTGAATAATCTGAAACAAAAAAAAGGATGAACATGTTTTTATATCCATCCTTTTAACTTTAGATTCCGTTATATTTAATTATTTCCATAGATTTGCTGTTCAGTGTAAAATCCATCGGCTAATACTGTTTGTCTAATATTATCCTTCGTAACAGCTACCGGCTCAAGAAATAAAGTAGGAACATCCTTTCTTCCGTTGTTAATTGTTGAACTGACATTTTTAACTCTTTCTCCGTGAGCAAGCTTAATTGCAAGGTCTACAGATGCTTCTGCAATCTTTCTAATTGATTTATAAACCGTAAGAGACATTTTACCTGCTACAACTGCTTTTATTGCAGCAATCTCTGCATCCTGACCTGTTACAATCACATCTCCGCCGTATTCAAGTTCATCCATTGCTTTGATGGCACCAATTGCAAGACCATCATAACTTGTAATTATAGCATCAACTCTTTTGCCGGAAAGGGATAATATTTTCTTTGTAATATAATTTGCATTTCCTTCAGACCAGTCGTCAACCAAAGCTTTATATACTATGTTGATTTTATTGTTTTCAATGTAAGGCTTAAGTATCTTTTCCTGAGCATCTTTAATGAATATTGCATTGACATCGCCGGCATCTCCCCATAACATCACATAATTGCCTTGTGGCTTTCTTGCAAGGGCGTAATCAAGCATAAGACTTCCAATCTTTGCTCCTTCAAAAGTAACCAGATAATCAAGGTCAGAATTCTTTATCAAACGATCGTACCCGATTACAGGAACTCCTTTGTCATGGGCGCTTCTTACAATTGCTGCAGCTGTATTGGCATTATGTGCAACTACTATAAGTACATCTACTCCCATATCCAAAAGCTCTTCTGCTTGTTTCATCTGAAGGTTCTCATCATTCTTTGCCGACCTTGTCAGAATTTCGCATCCGTTCTTTTTTGCAACTTCTTCAACAAACTTCTGATCAATTACCCATCTCGACCCTACATCAGCAGGCATCAGAAAACCAATTTTAACTTTTCCCGAATTTCCACATGAGGTAACAATTAATGCAAATAAGATTATCAGGGTTGTGTTTTTAATATTAACCAG
>JAGODU010000181.1 GCA_017998095.1 Prolixibacteraceae bacterium
AATGTAACAACATCAAAAGGATCAAGTACGCATAAGGTGGTGTTTGAATAAAAGACAGATAAAAATATAACCATCCAGTCATTTTTTTTGTATTTGATGACTTATACCACATATTATTGTTTACTTTTGCGACATTAATCAAAATTTAAAGTTCAATATGGACGAAGGCCCGTATCATAGTAAAAGCAAGTTATTAATCCTTCTTTAGGGGAGTCTTCTTTCTGCCTCCTTTAAAGATCTAAAAAGGAGGTAAAACCATGATTAAATTTTATAAAAGTCTGGGTGGTATTTACGAACTCGAACATGCAGAAAACAGTGGATGGATTAATGTTATTAATCCTACTGATGTTGAAATTGCCAGATTAAATAAAGAACTTGGGGTTCCTGAAGAGCTTATTACCGACATCCTTGACACTGACGAACGTCCGCGTCTTGAATATGACGATGACTGGTCTCTTCTTATCATTCGCATTCCGGTTCAAAACGTTTCTAACGGTGTTCCTTTTATTACTGTTCCTCTTGCTGTATTTATTACTCCCGACAGGGTTATTACTATCTGCAATTCAGAAAACGAGGTTTTACCTTCGGATCAGCCTTCTTTTTACAGGGGTCAGCATAAGCAAATAAAAGACCTTACAAATTTCATCCTTAATCTTTTTCTTAAATCATCTCATGTCTATCTGAAATATCTGAAGCAAATCAATCATTTGTCATCACAGATTGAAAAAGAACTTGAGAGATCTATCAGAAATGAGGAACTTCACCAGTTGCTTAATATGGAGAAAAGCCTTGTGTTCTTTATTACTTCATTGAGGGGAAATGATATTCTTCTTGCCAAATTCAGAAACTCAAGACTTTCGATTCTGAATGAGACAAACGAAGACCTGCTTGAAGATGCAATCATTGAAAGTAAACAGGCTGTGGATATGGTTCAGATTTATTCTGATATCCAAAGCGGCATGATGGATACTTTCGCTTCGGTAATTTCCAATAACCTTAACGTTGTTATGAAACAACTGACTTCATATTCAATAATACTTATGATACCTACCTTGATAGCAAGTATTTATGGTATGAACGTTAAAAACTCACTTGAAAATAATAGCTGGGCTTTCTGGGGAATCCTTTTGTTTTCAGCTGTTGCTGCCTTTAGCGGTATTTATTTTTTCAGAAAGAAGAAATACTTTTGATTTAGTTTTTTATTGAAAATAAAATTGCAGCTATGAAGAATTTAATTGTTTTTTTCCTTGCAGTTCTTGTAATGTCATGTGTTTCTGAAAATACAGACAAGCAATTTGAGAAGCTTAAATTTGATTATGACTGGAAATTTTCATTGGGAGATCAGCCGGATGCCTTTAAAATTGATTTTAATGACAGTAGTTGGCGTGCTATTGATGTTCCTCATGATTTTAGTATAGAGCAGCCATTTGATTCGTTAAATCCATCAGGAACGAGTGGAGCTTATGCATACGGGGGTATTGGCTGGTACAGAAAGCATTTTGTCATTCCGGAAAAATATAAAGGGAAAAGGTTTGAAATTCAGTTTAACGGTGTATATCGAAATGCAGAGGTCTGGCTTAACGGCCAGCAACTTGGAGTAAGGCCTTACGGTTATTCTACATTTCGTTTAAATTTAACTGCTTTTCTTAATGAACCGGGGAAAGATAATGTTATTGCAGTTCGGGTTAATACCAAAGATCAACCTAATTCAAGATGGTACACAGGTTCAGGAATCTATCGCCATGTGTGGTTAAAAGTTTCAGACCTGACTCATTTTGTTTCTGACGGCGTGTTTGTAAAAACTGTGAGTGCAAATAAAGATAACGCTGAAATTTCTGCTTCCATAGAAATAAAAAATGATAAGATTAAGCCGGAGAAATGTATCCTTACTACTCAGATTTTAAATTCAAAGGGAGAAGTAGTTGCTGAACAAGCATCTTCTTTTAACATAGTTGCTGAAGAATTTTTTCTTTTAAATCAGAAATTCAATATAGCAAACCCTGTTATATGGTCGCTTGAAAATCCAAGTTTATACAAGCTTAAGAGTGTACTTGAAAATAAAAACGGAATATTAGAAACGTACGAACAAAATATAGGTATCAGGACATTTAGTTTTGATGCAGAAAAGGGTTTCTTTCTTAATGGCAAACATATAAAGTTGAAAGGAGTTAATAATCATCATGATGGTGGACCTCTTGGTTCGGCTTGTTATGATTATACTTTTGAAAGACAATTGAAAATATTAAAGAGTATGGGTTGCAATGCAATAAGGATGAGTCATAATCCGCCTGCTCCCGAATTGCTTGATTGTGCTGATAGTCTTGGTTTTTTGGTTATAGACGAGATCTTTGATGAATGGACATACGGAAAAACCAAGTTTGGCTATTCATTGAATTTCAACGATTGGTATGCAAAAGATGTTACATCATGGATTCGGAGGGACAGAAATCATCCATCTGTAATAGCATGGAGTTTAGGCAATGAAGTGCCTGAGCAGAAGGCAGAAGATGGAAAATCAATATTGGAAAAGATAAGAAAGGTTGCTCAGAAAAGCGATTCAACACGACCATTTACTTCAGCCTGTAATGAAGTTCCCGGGGTAAATGCAACAGGATTCTATGAATTTCTTGATATCATGGGATATAACTATCAGGAAAGGATGTACGCTGAAGATCATGTTAAATATCCTGGCAGGGTTATTTATGGTTCAGAAACAGCAATATACCCTTATCATCCTGGTAATGAATTTCCATTACATACTTATGAAGAGTGGCTTGAAGGACAACTTTCCGGTTATGTTGCAGGAGAGTTTTTATGGACTGGTTTTGACTATCTTGGAGAAGCAGGAATAGGGAAGGGTGGTACATCGACAGAACCCTGGAAATATTGGCCTAAATGGCCGTGGAGGAGTGCTGTTTGTGGTGTGGTCGACTTATGTGGTTTTGATAAACCTGCTTATTGGTTTAGAAAAGCTTTATGGAGCAATGAACCGGTTGTTTATATTTCTGTGCCTTATAATAAAAGTGCATGCGATATTCAAAAAGCACCATTCTGGGGATGGCCTGATGTATGGAGTCATTGGAATCATGATAAAGAAGGTGAAATACTGAAGGTTCATGTTTACACCAATTGTAAAGAGAATGAACTATTTCTGAATGGAAAATCGCTGGGAAAGAAAGAATGGGATATCAGAAAAGAAGCTTTCCTGACATGGGATGTTCCATATTCAGCGGGTAAGCTGGAGATAGCAGGTGTTTCTGAAGATGGAAAGAAAGTGAATTATACAGTTGAAACGACAGGACAGCCTTATGCTCTTAAAATAACATCAGAAAAAGAAGTTTTAAAAGCTGACAGGCAAGACGTTTCATATATTAAAGTTGAGGTTGTTGATGAAAAGGGAAGTATAATTCCATTTGCTGATAATAAAATAAAGATTGAAGTTGAAGGAGCAGGAAAACTTGTTTCCGTTGGAAACGGGAATCCGGAATCACATACATCATTTAAGGGTGATCAAATGGAAGCTTATCATGGAAGATTTCTTGCTATTGTAAGTGCAAAAGAAGAGAAGGGAAATTTGATGATAAAAGCATCTGCAGATGGATTAAAATCTGCAGAAATATCAATAAAAGTTGGCAATAAGAAATAAAAGTCAAAACTGCTATCCCCCTGATTTTTTGGCTTTATAGCCTTCTTTTTTTAAGATATCCATTATTTTGTCACGGTGGTCGCCCTGAATAAGAATTTCATTATCTTTTACCGATCCTCCAACACCGCATTTGGTTTTGAGCAGACGTCCCAATTCTTTAAGGTCGTCTTCATTGCCAATAAAGCCGGTTATAAGTGTTACAGATTTACCTGCACGTTGTTTTCTGTCTAAACTGACCCTTAAATCTTGTTTTCCGGGAGGTAAAGTATCAGCCTCATCTTCTTTCTGATGTTCATAATTAAAATCAGGATTGGTTGAGAATACAACACCAAGCCTTTCTTTCCAGTCGTTAGCCATATTGTGTATTTTTTTGCATAGATACGAATTGAGTTGGAAATATTCAATTATTAGGTATATATTTGTGTTGTAATTTGATTTATGAAACTAACTTCATTGAGATCGGCATAAAGCCGGGTTAAGGCTTTTTTACTTTTCAGCAGCAATCGTTTATAATTGCAGCCCGGCAATCTATTCTTCTATTTTCAATAAAATTTTTTACAACAATTTTTAAAATTTACAATCATGACACAATGGTATGAAGCATTGTTTACAAACTATGCTGAAAAATATGAAGAAGAATTATTTACAAAAGGAACACTCAAGGAAGTTGATTTCATTGAGAATGAGATAAAGTTCAATAAAAAATGCAGGATTTTGGATGTAGGATGCGGTACAGGCAGACATTCAATTGAACTTGCCAAAAGGGGTTACACTGTTACAGGAATTGACTTGTCGGACAATATGCTTGACAAAGCCAGATCCAATGCTAGAGAAGCAGGAGTAGAAGTTACTTTCATGCAAGCTGATGCAAGGGATTTCAATTTCAATGAAAAGTTTGACTTAGTTATTATGCTTTGTGAAGGCGGGTTTTCGCTGATGGAAACTGACATGATGAATTTCAACATATTAAAGAATGCAGTTAATTCATTATCCGGTTCAGCAAAATTTATTTTTACCTGTCTGAACGCGTTATTCCCCTTGTTTCATTCTGTCCGCGACTTCATTCTTGAAGGAGGGGCAAGCAATTATAACGGAAGCTTTGATTTGATTCAATTCAGAGAATATTCTGATTATACTGTTACAGACGACAGTGGTAATGTTTTAGATTTGAAATGCAATGAAAGGTACTTTGCGCCTTCTGAAATAAGTTTTATGCTTTCTATTCTTGGAATTTCAAAAGTTGAAATTTTCGGATTTGAAACAGGAAACTTTTCACGAGGCAATATGTCGCTTACCGACAGTTTTGAATTGCTGGTAATAGCTGAAAAATAGTGATATGAAACTCCGGTTTGAAAAAGCCGGAGTTTTTTTATATGTTTAGCTTGCAATAAAGAATAATACTGATATGAAATTTAAAAATGCAACTATCGGAACATTAATATCTCATTGTTTTTTAGTGGGAGTAGTAATATGTTCTTTAATATCATGTAACAACAAAATGAAAAACGTAAGGGATGAATCTGAACTGATTTCTTCAGGAGATAGCAGAATTCATTATACAGGAAGGATGGATTTCAGTTACCCGGATCAAGTTAGGTTTTCCGGAGCCGGAGCTTATATTGAAGCAGGTTTCTCCGGTACATGTTTGAAGATGGATATGGGTGAAGGTTCAGGGATGAATTACATTCAGGTAGTAGTTGATGATAAAGAACCAGTAAGAATTCAGTTGAAAAAAGGAAGAAATACTTATGTTCTTGCAGAGAATCTTAATGAAGGAAATCATAAGGTATTAATTTGCAAAGATACTGAAGCAGCCATGGGGTATTTGCAGTTCTTTGGTTTTTACTGTAAGAATTTGGTTGAATTAAATAATCTCCCTGAAAGAAAAATTGAGTGTTATGGAAATTCAATAACAGTGGGAGCAAAGATGCTTGAGGGAGAACCATGCGATCAGACAAACAATAATATAAACTGGAATGCTGCTAACAGTGCTTATAATTCATATGGAGCACTAACAGCCAGAATGCTTGATGCACGCTGGCAGCTTACAGCCTGGTCGGGTATAGGTTTGATTAACAGTTGCTGTAACATGACAGTAACAATGCCAGATGTTTACGATCGCTTATATCTGGAAAAGGATACATTAAAATGGGATTTTTCAAAATATATTCCTGATGTAGTAACAATTTGTCTGGGGCAAAATGACGGCCCGGAAATAGTTTTATCTGACGAATATAAGGGAAAGTATGAATTGTTTATTGCATCTCTTCGTTCAAAATATCCTGAAGCTTCAATATTTTGTCTTACCAGTCCGATGGCAGATGAAAAATTATTGGCAGCAATGAATCAGGTATTAAATGGAATAGTTGATAAGTATAATGTTTCCGGTGATAGCAGGGTATATAAAGTTGAACTTCCACATGGAATGTGTGGGGGATGTATAAATCAGGGTCATCCGGGAAAGGCAGAGCACGAACAGATTGCTCAGGTGCTGACTAAGGAAATAAAACTAAAAATGAATTGGTAGTTTTAAAAGAAAAAGCTCTGAATGAATCAGAGCTTTTTTCTTCAGCACGGGAGGAGCGACTCGAACGCCCGACACTCGGTTTTGGAGACCGATGCTCTACCAACTGAGCTACACCCGTGTGCCTTATTAAGTGGCTGCAAATATAAATGAATTATCTTTTCCTGCAAATCACTTTCGGAAAAAACATCATTATTTTATAAGAAAATCCATAAGTTTTTTATCACCTATATATGCCTGAAGCCTGTCATTTATTTTAACAGGACTCACTCCTGATGGAGTTCCTGTATAAATCAAATCACCTGTTTTCAGTGTTATATATTTGGAAACATGAGAGATGATGTCGTCAAAAGAGAAGATCATTTTTGAAGAATTTCCAGTTTGTCGTCTATCTCCATTAATGTCGAGGTGAAACTCAATATTGTTTTTGTCTAATTGATCAAGAGAAATAAATTCTTCCCCAAAAGCAGCAGAATTATCAAAGGCCTTACACTTTTCCCATGGAAGACCTTTTGAAATTAGTTCATTTTGTATATCACGTGCAGTAAAATCAATTCCAATACCGATAGAACTGTAATACCGATGAGCAAACTTCTTTGATATATTTTTTCCTACCTTATCAATCTTGATAATAAGTTCAACTTCATGTTGAAGATCGTTAGAAAAAGAAGGAATATAAAAAGGGCGGTTTTTTCTTAAGATAGAAGTGTCGGGTTTCATGAAAAAAACAGGTTCATCGGGCCTTTCATTTTTTAGTTCCTCGATATGTTCTACATAGTTTCTGCCAATGCAAATGATTTTCATGCTTTAAGTATTACTCTTCAATGATAATAATCTTTTCGATTATGTCTCCTTGCCTGATACTATCAATAACCTCAAGACCTTCATAAACTTTTCCAAAGCAAGTATGATTTCTGTCGAGATGAGCAGTATTTTCCCTGCTATGGCAAATGAAAAATTGTGAGCCACCGGTATTTCTTCCTGCATGAGCCATTGATAAAACACCACGGTCGTGATATTGATTGTTGCCGGTTAATTCGCATTTGATAGTGTAACCGGGACCACCTGCGCCGGTGCCGTTAGGGCATCCTCCCTGAATAACAAAATTTGGAATTACTCTGTGGAAATTTAATCCATCATAAAAACCTTCTTTTGAAAGTTTTACAAAATTAGCCACTGTGCCCGGAGCATCTTCTTCAAAGAACTTAACTTTCATTACACCTTTAGCGGTGTGGATTTCTGCTTTCAACATATCTTTAAATATTAATTTATTTTGCAAAATTACTAATTATGGAGAATAAAAAAAACCGCCGGAACCCCCGGCGGTTAACCTTAACCAAACTAACAAAACCAAACCTTATGAACTATAATATAACGTCTGAACGGGGTTCATTATGAAGTTTTTTATGCAACCCCGCAATGTTTAAACAAAATGGATTAAAAAAAAGTTCACGGAGATATTATATTTTTTAAATAAAAATAAAAAGGGTTGATTTTTTGATGAAAACCAACCCTTAAAATGTTTTATTATAAAAGATTATTTTATAATTCTCATAAAAATGATTCCTTCAATTGCTTTAAGTTTATTAACTAATGAATCACTTATTTCCTGATGATCGGTATCAATAATGTTATATGCAATTTCATTACGGTTTCTGTTGAGCATGTTAGCAATATTGACATC
>JAGODU010000182.1 GCA_017998095.1 Prolixibacteraceae bacterium
CGAAATCAGTGTCAATTTTACCTACTGTACCATCTACAGCTTCAATCTTTCCAATATAAAGAATACCACCTGTAGTAGCTGACCAGCCTGTAGTTTCCTGTCCTGCAACCTGAAGAATAGCAACAGTTGAAGGAGATTTAATGTTGATAACATATTCTTTAAAAGTTTCAGAACTAGCAGAACCTGATGCAGCTAATTCAACCCATGAAGGATTAGCAAACTTGATAAAAGTATTTAAGCCGCTGGCTTGTATGCCTGATGTGCCTGCTTCGTATTTGACCATGCATTTGAATTTGGTAACTCCTGATAAAGCAACTTGAGGAATTGGAGTATAAGAGCCCCATCCGGCAAGTTGAATTTTCAAATATTTAGCTCCGTCAATAGTTACAACTTCAAAACCTGTCCTTAATGTTGCAGGATTTACAGTTGCAGGATCAAAAATTGTCCTTGAAGTGTTCACAGCTATTGGATCAGCTGCTGTGGTCGCAGTTGTTTTGATTGTTCCTGAAGAATCATATGCTCCGGATGAAATATTTTTTTCCTTCGCAAATGTAAATAATGAAACAAGCAGTAAACAACTAACAATTGATAGAAATTTTTTCATAATTGTTAATAATTAGATTGTTAATTTTAAGATTAATTGAGTTTATAATAAATAAAAATCTGTTGCCAGAATTTTCCTGACATCAAATTTTCTTGTATTTACATAAATACGAAAAATCAAACCTGGTTGACATGCTTATTTGTTTACCATAAGGGGTAAATTTGTCTAAAAATGATACTTCAGTTATAGATTGGTGTTCAATTTTTATAGTATTTTTGAAATACATGACAATTATCACATTTTCAGGCAAATTAAATAAAAGCAGATTTTGACCCCTTGTTTTGACACAAATGACCTTCCCGGTTATATTTAACTTGAGATAATTTTATATTTTAATAAATTCTTGTAATTTTAATGTTCATTTTAAAAGAATTTCAAAGAATATTAATTACATCTATCACTTAAAACAAATTTTATGAAAAAATTAATTTCTACTTTTCTTTTTAGTTTTCTGCTTGTGGGTATGATTAGTGCCCAAGAGTGGAATATTAGTTCTGATGCATTTAATGCAAAGGATACTATTCAGGAAGTAATCATCGTAGATGGCCTTACAATCAATGCATCGGCTGAAAAAGCTGTTTATGTTGATGGAAACGCCAAGACTGTTGGTGATTTATCTTTCACACGCAGATTGAAATTAGGCGGTGCCGGTACATATACAGATGGTGTACCTTCAGCACGCGTTATTTCATTTAATGTTGAAGGCAACAGTAAAATTTCAGTTGCAGCTATGTCATCAAGCGGTGGTTCTGACAGAGTATTAATTGCTGTTAATGCAGCTGGCGATACACTTGCTCAGATACCTGCATTAGGGGCAACCCTCGAAATGGTTGAATTTGAATACACTGGTGATCCAACAACTATCTATATGTTTTCCAGTGCCAGCGGAATCAATATTTATTATCTGAAAGCTGAAGCCATTGAAGAACCTGTAGAACCTGAAGAACCAATAGTTGGAGTATCAACAGATGAATATGCAATCTTTGACCCAGCTGCTGTTAATGAAGATTTATTACCTGAAGGTATGAAGATCGTTGAAATTAACGGTAGAAAATGGTTACAGGTTGTTGTTAACGGATGGAATTCAATTCTTAACGTACCTGAATTTGTTTTTGAACCTGGCATGACAGCTTATGCTGAATACAAATATGTTGTAGCTCAAACTGAATATACTGCATCACAAATAAATGCCGGAGTTCAAATTATGGATACAGTTAACAAGATGTCAGTTTCCTGGGACCCAAATCCTACAACTACAACTACAGGTCTTATTCAGTCAAATCCTTCGGGACAAATTGTTATGACATCAGCAAACGCTGCTCCTACATCTAAATTAGCTCATCAGGTTCAGTTCTTTGGACAACAAACTACCTCCTGGGGTGCAGTTGTAGGCGATACTATATTGGTTGGTAAAGTTCGTGCATATAAAGCTGAACCAAACGTTATTTTCGACCCTGCAACTTATGATCCTGCTGCTCTTGCTGAAGGAATGGAAGTAATTGAAGTTGGTGGCAAGAAAATGCTTCAGGTAGTTGTAAATGGCTGGAATTCAATTCTTAATGTTCCGGCATTTAATGTTGATGGCAAAACTGCTTATGCAAACTTCAAATATACAATTGGGCAAACTGAATATACTGCATCGCAGATTAATGCAGCTGTACAGCTTATCGATACAGTTAATGAAACACCAGCATCATGGGACCCAAGTCTTCTTGTTGATTTCGTAACTGGTATAACTCAATCTAATCCTTCAGGTCAGTTTATATATTCATCCGGAAAGGTTCCTGCAGGAATGAAAAATGCACATCAGGTACAGTTCTTTGGACAACAAACTTCCAGTTGGGGCGCAGTTGCAGGTGACACTTTATGGGTAGGAAAAGTTCGTGCTTATGTTGCTGATCCTAATGTAATTTTCGACCCGGCAACTTATGATCCTGCTGATCTTGCTGAAGGAATGGAAATAATTGAAGTAGATGGTAAAAAATTACTTCAGGTAGTAGTTAATGGTTGGAATTCAATTCTTAATGTTCCAGCATTCAATGTTAATGGCAAATCTGCTTTTGCAAACTTTAAATATACAATTGGACAAACTGAATATACTGCATCACAGATTAATGCAGCTGTACAGCTTATCGATACAGTTAATGAAACACCAGCATCATGGGACCCAAGTCTTATGGTAGATTTCGTAACTGGTATAACTCAATCTAATCCTTCAGGTCAGTTTGTTAAATCATCTGGAAAAGTTCCTGAAGGAATGAAAAATGCACATCAGGTACAGTTCTTTGGACAGCAGACTTCAAGCTGGGGAGCAGTTGTAGGTGATACATTATGGGTAGGAAAAGTTCTTTCATACAAAGTTGATCCTGACGTTGTATTTGATCCTGCTACTTATGATGCTGCAGAACTTCCAAAAGATATGAGCATTGTTGAAATTGACGGTGTAAAATATTTGAAAGCAAAATTAAACGGTTGGAGTTCAGCAATTTCATTATATCCTGTTGATGTTCCTGCTACTGCTAAATACTTTACTACAAAAGCTAAATATGAAGTTAAATCTTCCGGTTTTGAACTTGCAAAGATCAATACATTCCTGAAACTTGCTACTGGTGATTATGCAACTGAAATTGGTGCTGCAGGTGCGGGAAGTAGTGCTACTTTCGCTGATTATAAAGTTAATATCGCCTCAAAAGGAAAAGCCGGTGCATTCCAGTTCGCAGGACAGGAAACAACAGGTTGGTCAGCAGTTTCAGGTGACAACTTCTGGGTAGGAAAAGTTACTTTGGTTCATGCAGCTCCTATAACTTTTGTTGTTGATGACTCAAAGCTTGCAACAAGTACTGGTTTTGGTCTTAAGGGCAGCTGGAAAAAAGCTTCTGGTGAATATGATTCTTCATGGGATACAGGAATTGAACTTGCTAAATTCTATGATGACGGAACTCATGGTGATAAAACTGCAGGTGACCACATTTGGTCAGTAACTGTTAATCTTATTGTTGACAAGGGTGCTAACAAATGGGAATGGGGAATCAATGATTCTAAAGGTAACTGGTGTTTAGTTGGTAATAACAAACAATTTACCCTTCCTGATGCAAAAGCTCAGACTTTGACATATGAAAATACAGTTTCATCTAACAAAATTAGTACTAGAACTGCAAGAGTATATCCAAACCCTGCAACTAACATGATTACTGTTATGGGAAGCGAAATCCAATCAGTAGAAATCTACAATATAGTAGGTTCTAAAGTATTGGTTTCAACTGATTCACAAGTTGATATTTCAGCTCTTTCAAAGGGCACATATATCGCTAAGGTATTTACTGTAAGCGGTGAAATTTCAATGAGTAAATTCAATAAAGAATAATTGTCTTTTCATTGAAGAGAAATAATTTTCTTAGATGTAATGTTAGACAGGCCGGTATTTTCCGGCCTGTCTTTTTTATTAGAAATAGATAAATTACATTTGCGCCTGTTTTAAAATGTAAATAATGAGCTTTAAAAGCGAAATAGAAAGAAGAAAGACTTTTGCAATTGTAAGTCACCCTGATGCCGGTAAAACTACCCTGACTGAAAAATTATTATTATTTGGAGGTGCAATACACGTTGCAGGTGCAGTGAAAAGCAACAAGATTAAAAAGACAGCCACTTCCGACTTCATGGAAATTGAAAGGCAAAGAGGTATTTCTGTTGCAACTTCTGTTATGGCTTTCGATTACAATGGCTATAAGGTTAATATTCTTGATACACCGGGTCACCAGGATTTTCAGGAAGATACTTTCCGTACTCTTACCGCTGTTGACAGTGTAATTATAGTTATTGATGCAGCAAAAGGGGTTGAACCGCAAACGGAAAAGCTTATGAGCGTTTGTAGAATGAGGAAGACTCCGGTTATTGTTTTCATCAATAAAATGGACCGCCCTTCAGAAGATACTTTCTATTTGCTTGAAGAAATTGAAAAACAACTGATGATTGGTACAAGACCTTTAAGCTGGCCAATCAATAGTGGTCATGATTTTAAAGGTGTTTATAATATTTTTAATAAAAGCCTTCAATTATTTAATCCCAACGTCCAGGAGATAGATCCAAGCATCAGGTTCGATAATATTAATGATCCCGAACTTGAAAAATATATTGGTAAAGATGCCAAAGTACTTCGTGAAGAACTTGAACTGCTTGAAGGTGTTTATCCTGAATTTGATGTAGATAAATATCTTGCAGGTGATCTTGCTCCGGTGTTTTTTGGTAGTGCTTTATATAATTTCGGAGTACAGGAACTTTTGAACACTTTTTTAAAGATAGCCCCCACCCCTCGTCCACGTAATTCTCAGGAAAGACTTGTCGATCCTTATGAGGAATCGTTTTCAGGCTTTATTTTTAAAATACATGCAAATATTGACCCGAATCACAGAAGCAGAATAGCTTTCCTTAAAGTTTGCTCTGGCAAATTCGAGCGTAATAAAATGTATACCCATACACGTACTGGAAAGACTTTCAGAATTTCTTCACCAACAGCCTTTATGGCCGATAAAAAAGAAGTTATTGATGAAGCATACCCTGGAGATATTGTAGGTTTGCCGGATAACGGGAATTTAATTATTGGAGACACTATTTCTGAAGGTGAGAACCTTCATTATAAAGGTCTTCCAAGCTTTTCACCGGAGATGTTCAGGTATATTGAAAATGCTGATCCAATGAAATCAAAACAGCTGGAAAAAGGGATTGACCATCTTATGGATGAAGGTGTTGCACAGCTTTTTACCAGTCAGCTAAACGGAAGAAAGATTATAGGTTGTGTAGGACAACTTCAGTTTGAGGTTATTCAATACAGGCTTGAACATGAGTACAATGCAAAATGTCGTTTTGAAAATATTTCAATGTATAAAGCTTGCTGGATAGAAAGCGATGACCAGAAGATTATAGCTGAATTTTGTAAAAGGAAGCTTCAAAGGATGGCTAAAGACAAGCAGGGAAGAAACGTTTTCATGGCCGACTCCCCTTTCATTCTTGATATGGCACAGCAGGATTTCAAAAACATTAAATTTCATTTTACATCCGAATTTTAATATTAATTCAATATTTTAGTGTAAAAAATACACTTCTTATATCTGATTCCGACGTGAATATTTATTATTTTTAGAATTAAAATCATTTTAATTCTATTTAATACTTTATTATACATTCTTATAATATACAGAATTACAGAGATATAAATAATGAAATTATTTAGAAAATGTAAAAATTACACTTTCTGTATTTTTGAATAAGATTTTTTATATATTTACAGTGTGTAAATGTTACACATTAACAAAATCAATGTCAAAAATAATACCAAATATATCTGTCGACTGTGTAATCTTTGGATTTGACACAAAGCAACTGAATGTTTTATTAGTTGAAAGAAAGCTTGAAGATGAAAAGTCGCATGAGGTACTTATTGACGATTGGACATTAATAGGTTATCATATATTTGAAGACGAAGATTATGATACTGCTGTTGCCCGTATATTAAAAAACCTTTCAGGTCTTGATAATATTTACCTCGAACAGTTTTATGCTTTTGGAGGTGTCAACAGAGTTAGCTCTCCGAAGGATCAGCTTTGGCTTGAACATCAGTCGGAAGGTTTTGCCCACAGAATTGTAACCGTTGGATATTATTCACTGATAGATAATACAACTGTAACACTTTCATTAAAAGAAAGGAATGTTAAATGGTTCCCTATTTCAGAACTTCCCGAGCTAGGTTTTGATCATCAGGAAATTCTGGATAAAGCCCTTGAAAAGCTTAGAAATAAGCTTAGATCTGAGCCAATTGGCTTTGAACTCCTTCCGGAAAAATTTTCAATAACTCATCTTCAGAAACTTTATGAATCTATTCTTGGGGTAAGCCTCGACAGAAGAAACTTCAGAAAGAAGGTGATGCAAATGAAATATGTAATCCCGCTGAATGAAAAGCAAAAGGATGTAAAGCATAAGCCTGCACAGCTCTTCATATTCAGTAAGGATGTTTATGAAAGGACAAAAAGAGAACGTTTTGATTTTTCAATATAACCCAGTCAATTTAATTTTATTAAACAACCCAGTCAATTAATTATTTAAGCCATGAATTATTTACAAAACAATTTAAAAGTAAGATGACAGGATTAAACCAGAAATTAAAGATCTCTGAAAAAATCGGCTATGCTCTTGGAGATGGAGCTGCCAACATTGCCTGGAGAGGCGTTGCAACATTCTTGTTTATTTTCTATACTGATGTATTTGGTATAAGTCCGGCAGCAGTTGGAGTACTTATGCTGGTTGCTCGTTTTGGCGACGGAATTATTGATATTTTGATGGGTATTGTCTGCGACAGGACTAACTCAAAATACGGTAAATTCCGACCATGGATAATGTGGACTGCCATTCCTTTAGGTATTACCCTTTCTCTATTATTTACTTCTCCTGATTTAAGCCAAACAGGTAAGATAGTATATGCTTATGCTACTTATCTGACTTTCTTTATAATGTATACGGCCAACAATATTCCTTACGGGGCTTTGATGGCAGTAATGACAGGAGATAATAAAGAAAGAACCACTCTCGGTTCCTACAGAATGGTTGGTGCTTTTGCAGGAGGTATGCTTGTTCAGGGTGCTCTTTTATTTCTGGTTTCCCATTTTGGTAATATCAATCCTACAATAAATGTTGATAAGATTGAAGAAAAAAGATATGAAGTGACTGTTTCTACTTCAGAAGACGTAGAAAACGTTAATATCAAAACTAAAGATGGAATAGCATTGTTTTCATGGGCTGATGCTAAACCTGAAAATATTACTGATGAACCTACCAAAGGAAAAAGCTTTTCAATGCAGTCAGGACAAGATTATTCTTTCATTGTTGAAGGAGAAGATAACCTTGCAGCTGAAAAGATTAGAATCATCGATCAGAAAAGAGGATACAGCAATTCAATTTATATTTTATCAATATTCCTCTCATTATTCTTGTTACTGACATTCTTTTCCACTAAGGAAAGGATACAACCTCCTAAAGAACAAGAGACTAACCTTGGTAAAGATCTGAAAGACCTGATAAGGAATAAACCATGGGTGATATTATTGCTAATAGGATTGCTGTTTAATGTTTATAATTCTATAAAACAAGGCATTGTAGTTATTTATTTCACTCATTATATGCATAATCAGCTTTTGGCAGCTTCGTATATGGT
>JAGODU010000183.1 GCA_017998095.1 Prolixibacteraceae bacterium
GCTGACTTTGGACTTGAAATTACACAATCAGGTAGTGCTATCCGTAATTATGGTCTTAAAATTATTGAAACAGTATTCAAATCGCAAACCAGTATCTGGATAAATCCATCATTGAAAAATGATGAAAAGAAATATGAATTGCTTAAGATGTTTCTTTTAAACATATATGGTTCGATAAACGCTGAAAATAAAGTTCTCGTTTCATTTAATGTTGCTAATCATAAACGCGATATTATAGATGACTATCTGGTAAAGAACAATCTCTTTGCGGATGAACCAACAATGAGCATTGGAAAAACCCATACTGTTTACAGTATTCAAGTTGAAACATACGGTAATAAATGCCCGCTTGCCATGATAAGATATGAGCTTGCAAAACATGGAGCAACAAATATTGATACTTTGCCAATCCAATCTTCTATTCCAAGCATTGATACTATTAAAATTTAAATGGGCAGGATACTTGCAATAGATTTTGGAAAGAAACGGACAGGGATAGCAGTTACCGATCCTTTAAAAATAATTGCCAATAAACTGACGACCGTTAATTCCAATGAAATTTTTACTTTTCTTGATGATTATTTCAGTAAGGAAGATGTTGAATGTGTTGTAATTGGATATCCTGTAACATTAAACAATCAACCTTCTGAATCATTACGATATATCAATCCTTTTATAAAAAATTTTCAAAAAAAGTATCCATCCCATAATCTTATTCAGGTAGATGAACGTTATACTTCCAAAATTGCATTTCAGACAATGATAGATGCCGGTCTAAAGAAGAAAGACCGCCAAAATAAAGAACTGGTTGACGCTGTAAGTGCAACAATAATTTTACAATTTTATCTTGAACAACAAAAATTTAAAGACAGGTAGTATGATAATGACTGTTACTGTATACGGAGATCCTCTTTTAAGAAAAGTGTCACAACCAATTGATAAGAATTATCCAAATCTTAAAGAATTGATTGATGATATGTATGAAACAATGTATCACGCTGAAGGTGTAGGACTTGCTGCTCCTCAGGTTGGACTTTCAATCAGACTGTTTGTTGTTGATGCTACTATGGCTGCCAGTGATGAAGAACCTGAATTAAAAGATTTCAAGAAAGTATTTATAAATCCTGAAGTCCTTTCTGTATCAGGTGAACCCTGGTCATTTGAAGAAGGATGCCTTAGCCTCCCTACTATTCATGAAAATGTATATCGTGAAGAAGAGGTTGTAATAAGATATCATGATGAAAATTGGAATGAAAGGACTGAAACATACAATGGCTACGCTGCCCGGGTCATCTTACATGAATATGATCACCTGCAGGGCAAACTTTTTATCGATAGAATTTCTCCTTTGAGAAAGAGATTACTAAAAAGTAAACTTACTGCTATAACAAAAGGGAATGTTAAAATCAATTACAAAATAAAAATCCCTAAATAAGCTCATAAAGCTTATTTCATTGATTTCAACTATATTTCCTTATAGTCATAAAACAATTTTTAAATATAAATTAAGAATTAGTTTTTGTTTTACATTTGGGAATGTCCCAAACTAAAAACATATTTGAAAGTATTCCCTTACTTCGATTTGTAATACCTTTTTTTTCAGGCATTTTCGTTGCAGAATACATACAAATCGAATCATCAGTCATTCTTCTCCCCTGGGTATTAATATTACCGGTTGTTTTATACATGCTTTTCAAAGTAAAGGCATCAACAATTCAAAATAAACTTTTTGGAATTTCAATTTTTATCTCACTATTGTATGCCGGATTTTCATATTCCAATATTAGTAAGATTATATATTTCAATGATATAATTCCTAAAAAGGGTATTTATTCAGGGGTTGTTTTAAATAAATCATTTACTACAAAAAACAGACTTAAGCTTACTTTAAAAGCAGATTTTATAAAAAATGCAGAGGAAATTGAACACATAGATGAAAGAATAATTGTTTATTGCTCCGACTCATCTTATAATCAAGATATTAATCCGGGAAAAAGAATAACATTCTATGGCAATTTGAATAAAATTTCAAACAGGAATAATCCGGGAGATTTTGATTATCAGAAATTTATATCCAGAAAGGGTATTAGATATCAATCATTTGTAAATGACTCTATTATAATCAGTAATGAGAACCATCGAAATCTTCTTATTTATGCATTAAATATCAGGGAAAGACTTTTAAATATTTATAAAAAGGCAGGAATAAGTGGTGATGAGTTCAATGTTCTGGCTGCACTTACACTGGGTGAAAGCACATTCATAAGCAATGATATTAAAAACAGTTATATTGCTTCAGGCACAATGCATGTTCTTGCTGTTTCAGGGTTACACGTTGCTATCATTTATTTGATTATAGCCTTTTTATTAAAACCACTGAATAAAAATAAGAATACCCGCTTATTGAAAATAGTAATTATAATTTGTTTTCTGTGGTTCTATGGTTTGTTATCCGGTCTTTCTCCTTCAGTAATGAGGTCATGTGCTATGTTTTCATTTATTGTAATTGGAGAAAATCTGAATCGCCAGACCGATACATATAATACTTTAGCTGCTTCAGCATTAACTTTGATTTTAATAAATCCTTTAATACTTTTTGATGTTGGCTTTCAGCTTTCCTATTTTGCAGTAATAAGTATAATTTTCTTTCAACCGAGATTTGCAGATTTAATAACTACTAAAAACAAAGTAGTCAGATACATATTTGATTTGTTTATAGTATCCATTGTAGCTCAGATAGGAACAACCCCACTCAGCATTTATTATTTTCATCAATTCCCCACTTACTTTCTCATAAGTAATTTTCTAACAGTCCCTGTTTCCGGGATAGTACTATATATTGCTTTTGCTTTCTTTTTCTTGTATCCTATACCCTATTTATCAAATTTATTGGCAATTATCATGAAACTTTCAGTAAGATTCATGAATTTATCAGTCAAGATGATAGAAGAATTACCCGGTTCTGTTATTGAAAAGATATGGATATCAGATGCTTCTTTTATATTGATTTATGTTTTAATAATTGCATCTACTTGTTTTATAATATTAAGAAAGAATAAGTATTTATTCGTTTCCCTCATTTCTATCTTAATATTGATTTCTATTGAATGTTTTGAGAAATATACCAGTAAAAAACAAAATTTACTAATAATTTATAACAACTATAAGGAGCCTTTAGCAAGTTTTATTTCCGGAAACAGACATTATTATTACAATGGGAGTGATTCAATAAGTGACTATTGCATAAAACAATTAAAAACTGTTTCCGGTAAGTATGGAACTTCTGATCCCGAAGCTTTAATTCCTTATTCAATTAAATGTTATCCGGTTTATGCCGGAAAAAATGATTTGATATATTTCAAAGGCTTATATATTGATTTCAATAATAGTAAAATTAAAAAAGAAAAAGATGATATTACTGATTTATCAATTAACTGGAAAAAAATGGAGATCGTTGATTTAAATAATATAAAGTCTGACTATTTTTTATACAAAAAACAACCTGAAGTTAAATTTCCTGACACAATAAAAAATCATGTGTATAACCTTAAGAATGAGGGTTCTTTTATTCTTGAATTGTAAATAAAGTTTAATAATTTAGTATAGAAATATCTAATATTAAATGTTTAAAATATTTATCAGATAAGCGTTGAAAAATACTTATATATTAGTTTACTTTGAGCACTTTTTTAAATTGAAGTTAATAATATGAGAGTAGTAATTGCAGGTGCCGGAGAAGTTGGTACATATCTGGCCAAAATGTTAAGCAAGGAAAACCACGATATAATCTTACTTGATGAAGATAAGGAAAAGCTTGAGCAGCTGGCCAATCAGGTAGATTTGATGACTGTATGTGGTTTTGCCAATTCAATCAACGACCTTAAAGATGCCGGAATATCAAAAGCCGACCTTTTTATAGCTGTTACTCCTTTCGAATCAAGAAATGTACTTGCTTGTATCATAGCTAAAGACTTAGGTGCAAAAAAGACTCTTGCAAGAATCAATA
The DNA here is from genome assembly GCA_017998095.1 of Prolixibacteraceae bacterium. Next base: position 4,007 of record JAGODU010000183.1, read on the forward strand.
ACGCTGAATATCTTAAGAAAATACATAAACCCCGATTCATTGAACTAGGTGTTGATGAATTGATTTATCCTGAAACACTTGCTGCAAAAGAAATTATTGCTTCAGTTAAACAACCCGGCGCAAGGGTTACTCATGAGTTTTCAGGTGGCAACTTGCTTCTTTTAGGATTTAAAATCAGGGAAAACGCCCCTATCATCAACAAGTCTCTTAATGAACTTGGAAATGTATCCAACGAATTTCGTGCTGTTGCAATAACCCGTGAAGACCAGACAATTATACCCAATGGCAAGGATATGATTTTATCGGGTGATATTGTTTATTTTGTGACTACCCGTTCTGCCATGCTCGATTTGTATGAGAAAACAGGCAAAATCTTCTTTGGTGTTAAGAATATCATGATTTTGGGAGGTAGCCGGATCGCTCAAAAAACAGCTGAAGAATTAAGCGGACAACTTAACGTTAAGATTATAGATATCGATAAGGAACGCTGCCAGCAAATAGCCGACCGACTAAACAACGTGCTTGTCATCAATGGTGATGGAAGGAATCTTGAACTTCTAAAGGAAGAAGGCATTGAAAAAATGGATGCTTTTATTGCTGTAACAGGAAATTCTGAAACAAATATCCTTACCTGTCAGCTTGCAAAGAAGATGGGTGTTAAACGAACTGTTGCTGAAATTGAAAATATTGACTTCATAAGCCTCGCCGAACAGGTAGGCATTGGAAGTGTAATTAATAAGAAATACATTGCTGCCAGCTTTATATACAGATATTCAATGAACTCGGAAATATCGAGCGTTAAATGCCTTTCATCTACAGATGCTGAAGCAGTAGAAGTAATTGTCAAAAAAGGTTCAAAAGTCACGCAATCACTTGTAAAAGATCTCGACTTCCCTTATGATGCCATAATTGGTGGTGTTATTAGAGGAGAACATGGTTTTATTGCAAAAGGAGATACACAAATTAAAGAAGGCGATAAAGTTGTGGTTTTTGTATTACCTTCAGCTATTAAAAAGATTGATAAATTTTTCAGATAGCATTCCGGATGCTTAATTATAAATTCATACTAAAAATATTAGGATTTCTTGTTACTCTTGAAGGAATAATAATGATTATTCCTCTTCTCGTTTCATTAATTACCGGAGGGACTGATTCTTTTGCCTTTTTAATTTCTTCAGGAATAACTATTATATCAGGATTAGCCTTATCACTTCCTTTCATTAAAACACCTAAAAATATCGGGAAAAGAGAAGGATACCTTTTATTGATTTTAACCTTCATTTTTTACTCTTTTTTTGGCGGACTTCCTTTTACCTTCAGTGAATTTAAGTTATCTGTTACTGATTCGTTTTTCGAAGCAATGTCAGGATTCACAACAACAGGGGCATCTGTTATTCCGGATGTTGAGTTTATTTCACAAGGTCTACTTTTCTGGAGGAGCTTCACTCAATGGATTGGAGGTATGGGCATTATCATATTATCACTGGCTGTCCTTCCTTTTTTTGGAATAACAGGTATGTCGCTTATCTCATCTGAATCATCTGACGTTAATATCGACCGGATTAATCCTAAAATTAAAGATTCAGTTTTAATTGTTTTATCTATCTATCTTATTCTCACCTCTGCTGAAACAATATTACTGACGATAGGTGGAATGAATTTCTTTGATTCACTATGTCATTCTTTTTCAACTATTTCAACCGGCGGGTTCTCAACTCATAATGATAGTCTTGGCAACTGGAATACACCATTCATTCAATATGTTGTGATATTTTTCATGATGCTTTCAGGTATGAACTTTTCATTAATATATTTTGGTTTTAGTGGATCAATAAAAAAGATATTTAAAAATGAAGAAATAAAAATTTATCTGACATTTATTCTGGCAATTACTGTCATTGTAGCTATCGGATGGATTGTAATTTACAACAACGGTATTGAAGAAACAATACGCAAATCATTATTTCAAATAACTTCTTTATTGTCCTCTACCGGATTTTATACTACTGAATATAAATTTTGGAGCGAAGTTATCTTTTTGATTTTCTTCACTTTTTTATTTGTTGGAGGAACAACCGGTTCTGCTTCCGGAGGAGTAAAAGTAATGAGGTTTGTTCTTGTAATAAAAGGTTGCTACAATGAACTGGTAAGATTATTACATCCCAATGCAATAATTCCAATCAGGTGCAACAGCAAAGCAGTAGCACTCCCTACTCTATCAAATATTCTGATATTCTGCTTTATATATATTTTAGTTTTTCTCCTTGGTAGTCTGACTCTTATGATTGCCGGAGTTGATTTCCTTTCAGCCATGGGCTCAACAGCTTCATGTCTGGGTAACGTAGGCCCGGGAATTGGTGTAATTGCTCCATTTGACACATACATCCATTTATCTGTTTTTTCCAAGTGGATCTTATCGTTAATAATGCTAACCGGACGTCTCGAAGTATTTGTTGTTATTTCATTGTTTTTCTCTGCATTTTGGAAACGATAATCATCAAAGAGTTTTATTACTTTTGCTTACTAAAATTTGAATAATGCTTGTTCGTCTTTATGAAGAGAGTACCGATCAAAGGAGAATCCTGCAAATTGTTGAAATTCTCCAAAAGGGAGGAATAATTATATTTCCTACGGACACGGTATACAGTATCGGTTGTGATATAACAAAAGAAAAGGCTGTTGAAAAGATAGCCCAGATAAAAGGGATAAAAATTGAAAAGTCACAGTTTTCGTTTATCTGTCATGACTTAAGCCATCTTTCAGACTATGCACGCCCTATTTCAAACAATATTTTTAAGATGATGAAGAGAAATCTTCCCGGTCCGTTTACATTCATCCTTGAAGCCAATAATAATGTGCCTCGTTATTTTAAAGGCAAAAAGAAAACCGTCGGCATCAGAGTGCCTGACAACAATATAATCAGAGAAATTGTCAGGGAACTTGGAAACCCTATTTTTTCCAGTTCAGTACACGACAGGGATGAAATAATCGGATACACCACTGACCCTGAACTTATTCACGACGACTGGGGAGAAAAGGTTGATATTGTAATTGACGGAGGTTACTGTGGCAATGAAGTTTCTACAATAATTGACTGCACAAACAATGAAATAAATATAATCAGAGAAGGAAAAGGAGAACTTATCTGGTAATAACTTCTTTTAAAAAAGAATCAAACTTAAACTGCCTGATTTTGTTTATATAATTACAAATTTCAAGTGTAATTAAACATTCAGTCTATGGAAAGTTCTAAAATTCTATCTCAGGTTCAAAGTCAGGAATTACTTCAAACATTAGCCGAACGTTTCAATAAAAATAGAAGTCGTCATTCTCACATTGAATGGGAAAAGATAAAAAAAAGGCTTGAATCAGCTCCCGATAAGCTTTCAATATTAAATCAAATGGAAATAACAGGTGGGGAACCCGATGTTATTGCTTACGAAGAAGCATCAGATAAATATATATTTTGCGATTGCTCTCAGGAGAGTCCTATAGGCCGCAGGAGCCTTTGTTATGACCGGGAAGGTCTTGACTCAAGAAAAGAGTTTAAGCCCGAAAATAACGCCCTGGATATGGCTAAATCGATTGGTGTTGAACTTCCGGATGAAACACAATACAGGGAATTGCAGAAACTAGGTAATTTCGACACAAAAACATCAAGTTGGATACATACACCACCGGAGATAAGAAAAAAAGGAGGAGCATTATTTGCTGAATATCGTTACGGTGCTGTTTTTGTGTATCACAACGGGGCTCAGTCGTATTATGCTGCCAGAGGATTCCGGGGGATAATAAAA
>JAGODU010000184.1 GCA_017998095.1 Prolixibacteraceae bacterium
TACGGGAAAGATCATTCAAACCATCCTCCTTATATTGTTGGTATCGCTTTACCCATTTACGCACTGTTTTAACCGTTGTCTGATAATGTCGAGCGCAGGATTTAATTCCATATTTTAGCGCATCTTGAACCATCTGTAGACGATAGGTCTTGACATCCTGACTACCATAAATTTTCTTGTTTTCCATATAGGTATTCATAACGGTTGCATATCCCGATATACTGTCGAGATGGCAACCATTTTTTTTAATATAGGTATTCATAACGGTTGCATTCCCTCTACCTGTCTCAATAACACCCATTTATATATTTTTTTATTTTTTCTTTTACCAGCTTTTGCTTAGTGCAATTTATAATCTCTGGTAGGGGGGTACTTATACCCTTTACTAGCTAATTCAGTCAGTAAATCCTGGAGACTTTGTTAAGGTGTTGGAAAACAGCATACAAAGGATAGTTGAAGAAGAAGTTAGTATGATACTTGGAGCATATCCGTATCAACGTTCAGCAAAGAGGACTAATTATCGTAATGGTTACAGAGAGCGAAAAGAGCCACTTGTAACAGGGATAGGTCCAGTGAACATAAGCATACCTAAGTTAAGAAAAAGAAGTTTCTATCCCTCGATTTTGGAACATTATCAGCGGGTTGATAGGGCTTTGATCAGCATTGTCAGCGAGGCCTATATTGCAGGTGTATCAACCCGCAAGATGAACCAGTTATTTGAAGATTTGGGGTTTTCCAATATTGATCGTAGTTTTGTAAGCCGTTGCGCAGCCCAGATTGACAATGAAGTAAAGATTTGGAAGAACAGGCCGCTTGACAATCGTTATGCCTATATCTGGCTTGATGCGATCTACACCAAGATCAGAACAGAGGGTAAAGTTACTTCTACTGCAGTGTTAATAGCGATAGGTATCAAAGAAGATGGTCACCGTGATGTCTTGGGTCTTCACTTGGGGAACAAGGAAAGCTATTATAACTGGAAGGACTTTCTGCAAAGCTTAAAAGCTCGTGGTTTAAAGAGAACAGAGCTTTGGATCAGTGATGAGCATGACGGACTGGTCAAGGCGATAGAAGAATGTTTTCCCGGGCAGTTAAGACAACGATGTATAGTCCACTGGATGCGTAATGCCCAGAGCAAAGTATCAAAGACAGACCAACTGTGGTTGCTGCCGCTATTAAAAGACCTGGTAGGTTCCCGAAACAGGGAGTCATTTGAGTTGGCTTGGAGAGAGCTTAACAGAGTCGTCCAGGCGAAAGGCAAAGACAAACTTTTGGCTTGGCTGGGTGCCACTTACCATGAGATATCTGTTTATCTTGATTTTCCAACCGCTCACTGGAGCAGGATAAAGTGTACCAATTCACTAGAACGCTTAAATGAAGAGCTCAGGCGTAGAGAGAGATGTATCAGGATATTCCCGAATGAAATGAGTTGCCTGCGGTTGTTTGGCGCGATACTACAAGGATATTCAGAGGACTGGATAAGCGGGAGATTGTATCTTTCAAAGCCATTGGAAAAGATCAGAGAAAACCTGATAAGTCCTATACAGTTTGATTCGCCGCGCGACGGGTTGGAGCCCTGCTCCGTCGGCTACGCCTCCTCCGCAGGGCTCCAACCCGTCGCGACAAGGTAGCTTTTTATCCCAAGTTTCGCATTTTTTTAGCTAAAGTATTGCTAAATAAGGCCAATTATTTTTTTTGGACACTATAATCTGAATTTTTGAGTAGCTGTTTTTTTATGAATTTTGATATTCAATAGTGAATAGATTTTCTTCGCTTCTTCTTCAGGTTGAGCTGTTTGTCTAATCCGCACTCTAAAACCATCCGGAGTATTGAACATTGTATCAGAACGGATATGAGTTTTAAGGATTTGTTTAATGCTTTGCCAGCTGATATGAACATCTTTGAGGGAAAGTTTATAGGTTATACTTTTCAGAATGGCATACGCTAATACGGAATAGAACAGATGTGCTTCTATTCGGCCATCTTTCTGATGATGAATGGGTCTTGTTCCCAATTCTGTTTTCAAACTTCGGAAGGCGGCCTCAACTTCACTCAAATTCATATCCCAATTTTCGCACAAAAATTTACCCAAATACAACAATACCTTATTCGTAGAGCCCTTTTCTGTGCTGATGGACTCCACTGATTCATAATAGGTACTGCATAAACCAGTTCTCTTGCTGATATTATCTTTACTTCTGATATACATAGTGTCCAGCAAAAAATAGTGCTATTACGCTGTCAAGAGATATTTTTATGGCTTGGACTTGATTTTGGACACTTTTGAGCCATTTTCAAAAAAAATAGTTCTATTTTTCAATAACTTACATTTCAAAAATGCTCATTTTCACTATTTTTGTGCGAAACTTGGGTTATGAAAAAGAACTTGACTGGGATTGACAAGATGAAAACAATGCAATTGTTCTTTTGTCATTACATAGATTGTAAGTAACGAGGGATATTAGATGCCCTCAAAGAACCTGAGAAACAATGAGTTGGAATTTACACCAACATTTGAGACTCAACTCTTTTATCTGAGATAAAACACTAAATTATGCCCTAAATTATCTATATTGTTGTTAATTAGATAACAAAACATTAATATGGTGCGGTAATGTAAATTTATACAACAGTCAAGTATATCAATCCCTTTGATAAACTCCGCCGCTGCCTATGAACCAAGTAAGTGTTTTATCCTTAACACTCCAGGTTTTTGTACGTGTATATACTTCACTTTCGATATAGGTGACTTCTAAATTAATTTTCTTCCCTTCTACATACTTTACTTTATAAGTTCCTGATATATAATTCTCACCCCTTCCAATATCGCGGTCTCCAAGTTCCATGTAGGAAGTGAAGGTTCCATTGCTGTTAAGGTCAATATAATCTGTCTTCTTATACATGTCCTCCATTGAATATCCAAGGTTTCTTGGAGTGTATCTTCCAACTACCAATCTTCTAGCCTCTTCTATGGAGATTGTGGAAGCGCTTTCAGTTTTTTGATTTTGAGTAGTTACCTGGTTTTCTGTTGCTTCCAGTTTAATATCTTTCTTGGGTATTACTTGCACAGTAGAATCATGTGTTGCTATGGAAACTGTGTCTGAAATAGTTTTAATATCGTTTTTGTCTTCTTTGCCTTTGCAGCCATAACTAAAGAGACAAGCTGTTATAAGGAACAATATTATGGATGTTGTTTTCATGTTTTCTCCACATATTTTATCAGTTTAAGCTCGATCTTTTATTTTCAATTTCTTACACAGCCGAGCTTTTCGCTTTTCATCGTTTCTTCTTGAATAAGAAATGATAGATCAACCAACCAGCAACGGATATGAGAAGTATTCCTATGCCTACTGCGAGCTCAGGATTTTCCTCTATCCACTCCATTGCATATCCAATAATAAGTAATGCAATTATAAATGAAAGGATACCACCACAACCACAGCCTGATTTGGCTTTGTTTATATTCTTATTTGTATTTTGGACAACTACAATTGGTGTTTTATTTTTTGAATCTGCCATAATTACCTCTAAGCTTTATTATTAAAAAGACTAACAATTCATCATAATATTTAATTATTCCAATTCTCTACACTCATCAAATTATGAAAGTGTAGATATTTATAGACTACTTTTCGAATTGAATACCTAACACTTGTCCATTATCAAGTAAAGGCATAGCTATTCTCCCCTTTACTGCGTATTTTGTTGAACTACCATTCCAGTATAACGTTATGTATTTTACATTGTCTTTATCTACAGAAGTGATTCTATATGTGCCGCTTTTGTAGGTCGGTATGTTCATGAAATTCCAATATTCATTAAATTCACCATCAGCAGTGAATTCAATGTACCAAACATCTCTTGATCTGCCACTGTCTTTTGCATAGAATTTATATTTTCCAACTATTGTTGGACGTAGACGCTGTAATCGTTCTTCTTCCTTTCTCTCATTTTCTTCTTTCCGTTTATCATCAGCAATTCTTTTTTTTTCTGCTCTTTCTTCTTCAGCAATTCTGTTTTTTTCTTTGTTTTTTTGATTAATAAACTTTTGTTCCATAGTATTATTACTTATGTCTAATGCTAATTTTATGGCATAATCAAGTTCTTCAATCGTCATATTATCAATGTTGTCAATTAACCTGGCTAATTTGATATTACTAAACTTGACTTCTTTAGATCTATCATCAGCTCTTTTTGCTAATGCTATTGCAGAATCTAATTCGTTCAAACTAAGGCCGTCAATCATTTTCTCATAAAGCTTTAACCTTTCATCTATAATCTTTTTTTGCACGGAGTTTAGTTCTGACTCCGGATAGGTATTGATGAGCTCATCGAGTTTCTGAACACTGATCTCAGAATAAAGATTATACTGATCAAGAGCATCCAATTTATTGTCAGCTGATATCTTATTCAAATACTGGCTAGATTTTCCATATTTAATATACTCTGTGCCTGCTTTAAGATAATCCAGGTTGTAGTACTCATCCAACAATCTCTGAACTTCAGTTACATTGCCATAAAGTTGATTTGCCTCAATTAGTAGGAGATAATTTGTAGGTTGAATCTTTTGGGCATTAGCAATGGCTTTTTTTCCCAGATTGGCTTTAATATAGTAGTTCGCTGCTTTTTCATAGTCGTTCTTAAATTCATATAGTTCTGCTAATCTCTGATAAGAACAAGAATCAGCCTTCAACTGATAGTAAATGGACTGATCGAAGTCGCCGATTGAACAGAATAGGTCACTCAGCTTCTGATCATTGCCGGCGCCGGCTTTTAAATAGAAAGAGATTGCTGAGTTTAGGTCTTCATTAGCCTCAGCTTCCACACCAGCTCTTTTGTACTGTTCATTTCCAATTTGTTCCGCTGAGTAGTTCAGGTGCTGTTGATGGAGATTTATTGCCTTTATATATTGGTGGGAGGCAAGGTAATACCTATAGGCAGCTTCATAATCAACTGCAAGTTGGTAATAATCTCCCATATCCAGTTCAACGTCAGGACGAATTTTTTGTGCTAGAAGTGCTTTCTGAATAGTCCACTCTTTTACATTTTTCCCAAATTCTTTTTCCATTACTATTTGATGATTAATATTCGGATCAGTTAACAACCTTTGAAACTCCCCATCAATACCTTCCCGTATTTCAGAAAGTCTGGTTTCGGGTAATTTTGTCAGAGAACGGACACGGCAAGCTCTAATGAATTCACTTCTCTCTACAAAGTAATCAAAAGCTTTGTTTTTTTCAGCATCAGATAGTTTATCTGCAAATTGGCTTGCGCGGGGATCATCAATCTTAATCGCAGTTAGCAAGGCATCATAGTTGCTATCAGTTTTAATGAATAGATCCAGCATATACTCATCTTCCAAGGGCTTTACACGTGCGTGTTCGAGAGCGCGATTATAGTTGCCAGTTTGGTAGCTTAATTTAGTGAGAGTTTGGGTATCGTTGGGATTTAACGACAAGTAATGTTGATATGCTTCTTCTTTTAATCCGCTTGCTAGAGCCAACTGATATAATCGTTCATAATTCTTTGCATCTGTCTTCAAACAGAGATTGTAAGCTTCTTTAGGTTTTTGTGCTAATTCCAAAATCTTTATTTTCTGCGCATTGCTGAATCCCTTGCTTGCTTCCAGCAGTTTTTCGGCGGATTTATAATCTTCTCCTAGCAGTAAATAGTTGATGATCTGATCAATATTCTTATTCTTTTTTTCCAGCAAGAAATCAGCATAGCTACAATAGAACTCGGGATTATTATAGTATATTGCAGATTCGTTAATGAATACTGGAATGCTTTTTTCGTTACTAGAATCCAGCCGCTTCAGATAATTATAAATCTCAACTCTCTGTAGGTTAACGAAATACTCGCGAGAAGCGCTTTCATCCAATTTGTTCAGGAAAAAGCTTCTGGTGATGTCTGACCCAATTACTTGCTTAGTTACTTGCTTATTAATATCCCCAAACAACATACCAAAGTCGCCAAAAGATTCTTCAAATATTTGACTTGCGATATTGGGTGCTTTTTTCTTAGTGCCCTTGATCAGAAGTTGTAGTTTTTTCTTCCTGTCTTTGTTCATGCTTCTGCTATCATTCTGCAAAATTTCATCCAAGGAATTTCCGGTAGATGTTTCCTTGTTCAGTTTATTTTGAAAGAGCATATCAAGTGTATAAATTTGCATGTCAATTGAACGTTCCGCAATACTTGTTGCGATGTTACGTGGCACATCTGATTTTGAATCAACAAAATAGGTCTGATTTAAGTAATCAGTTGCTGCAGAAATTGATACGCAGATCATAAAGAAAAAAGTAAAAGTGAAGAGAAGTCTGTGGCTCATTTTTATCTCCTGTTAAGAATATACAATATAAAACAACATAATTGTTATTATTCGTATTGAAACCGGATAAACCCAATTAATCAATTCTTTCCAACTTGGTAAATTTGGTGAGGAAGCTCAGTTGTGCGAAACTGTCTAATGGATTATCATCTGCCCACTCAGTATTCCAGGGACAAAAATCTTTTAAATACAGAGTACCTGAAAACCTAACCTTATCGCCGGGTTTTAGTTCGATTGCTTTATTAAATAGAGCGGTTCCTTCTTTTATAGTGGTTGGTACTCTATATTTAGGGTCAGCAGAGGATCCTGTGCCAATTTTAATTTCCTCGTAGAATTTTTTCCCTTTGTAAAGGATAATCACAAGGCCAATTTCACTTGCTTTTTGGTTGTACTCGGTATCAAATACTGTTCCCACCCACTCGGTCATTTGATAACCGTTGGCAATCGAGTTCTTCCTTTCCTTTATGAGTTTATATTTCTCGGCTTCGCTGTAATCGTGTTTGTCCTTTTCCCATGCTTTCTTAAGGATTTCGATTAGATTCTTCTCTTTTTGAGGCATCAGACTATCAAGCGAGACTTCCACAACTTCTTGTGGCGTTGTTAAAGAGGTGTCAGCTACGATAGAATCGTTCACAATACTGGATTCTTCCACTACTGATTTCTCTATTACAACTGGCTTTTTTGTGTTTATGTATGGGATAATAATGATCAACAATATGATTATCAGCCAACTGAAACCAATTAATCTTGCCGTTTTGGAATAACCAGGTTTCAGGATAAACCATACAAATACAAAGGGAATAAATACAATGCCCAATATTAATATGAAACCTATTTTACGGGTTTGATGAGCTTCTATACCTTTGTTGTGTTCAGTCATCTTAATTCCTCCAACAATCTATTCATTCTTATGCTTTAATATTTACTGTTTACATATAACTCTTTCCCCTTCTGGGAGTTGCAACTCTATTGGTCTGGATTTGGTGCCCCAACTACCTCAATGAAAGACGAGGAAAACCTTGAACAACGTCTTAAAGCAATCCTGACGATAATAAAGTTGATCCTTGGTTTCAACTATCTCCCTCATGGGCTTTCTACTCATAAGAAGCCAAATAAAACCGATAGAATAGTGAGTATAAGTGTTAAGAGCATTTACTACCACTTCTTATTATATCTAATACCCACTGCTTTGCACATTCCGGATAATATTGAAGATCAAGGATAAACTCCTGACCCGGGGAAGTACTTCTCAGATAGGAATAGTGTTCGTCTTTGTACCATCTGGCTTTGGTTTTCTCGTTATCATTGTTATGATAGCCCAAACGCTTGGTAATGTCCTTATGGTAAAACCATAAAGGCATTCGCCACAAACTCTTCTTGATGTCCTCGTTGGGTGATGGGGTT
>JAGODU010000185.1 GCA_017998095.1 Prolixibacteraceae bacterium
CAATCAGCAGACCTCTCAGCAGGTCTTTCCAGTCAAGAGTAAAGAATTTTGACTTCATGGCATAATGTATTAGAGTTTAACTTTCACAACCCTAAAGTTAAACCAAACCGTATTACAAGTCAAATCTCTTTTTCCCGGATATTCAAACCTCTAACCAGGAAAGAGACTCTGAACATTTAGAAAACATATGAAAATCAAATCTGAAGAAGAAAACCGTAAGGTATTTGAAACTGAATCACTGGCAATAAAGAATATCCCTGTTACCGGTCAGTATGCTGAAGCTGTTGATCTCATTTATGAACATGTGCATAATCGCAAAGGCAAGCTTATAACAAGCGGATTAGGGAAGGCCGGGGAGATGGCCAACAGTATCTCCATGCTATTCAGCTCCACAGGTACACCGTCGGTCTTTCTTCATCCCAGCGAAGCCCAGCACGGAGATCTCGGGGTGGTACAGGAAGATGATGTAATGCTGGTGGTATCAAACTCCGGTGAAACACGGGAGGTAATTGAACTTCTTGATCTCACTGAGAGGATGTTCCACGATCTGCCGGTAATATTGATATGTGGAAATGAAAATAGCAGGCTCTGGAAGAGATCTGCGATCTGTATCTTCACCGGCCATCCTGAAGAAGTATGTCCGCTTGGCCTTGCGCCTACCACCAGCACAACTGTTATGGCAGCCATAGGTGACGCCCTGGTGGTGCTTATGATGAAAAGGACAGGTTTTACAAAAGAGGAGTACGCCAAAAGACATCATGGCGGCTATATAGGATATAAACTGAGAAATGGAGAGACTAATACTGATAGCCGGACCATGCGAGGTTGAGTCTGAAGAGACAATCAGTGCTGATACTCTGGAAGACCTGTCGAATTCCATTTAATTCCTAAGAGTTGGCCGGTAAACTTGTAAACTCTTTTGCCTGGGATTTTGTTGGTAAGATAGGCAGTCAGGTTGCCAGTGCCATTATAGGTATTATCCTTGCAAGAATACTGACTCCTTCCGAGTTTGGCCTGATAGGCATGGCGATGGTATTCATAAGTATTACAGGAATTTTTACCAATCTCGGACTGAGTTCAGCACTTATTCAAAGGACAGACCCAAACGAAGAACATTACTCATCTTCTTTTTATCTCAATATTGGATCTTCGCTTTTTCTTACATTGTTATTTATATTCATTGCACCTCTTATTGCCCGGTTTTTCAAGAATGAAGCTCTGACCGATATTATACGTGTGCTTTCTTTAAGCCTTCTGGTGAGCGGGTTCACTGTGGTGCAGGAGGCGCGGTTACGCAAAAAGATGAGGTTTGACCTGTTGACAAAAGCCCGGATCATAAGTACCGTAACAAGTGGAATTGTTGGAGTAGTGATGGCTTTTACAGGATTCGGAGTGTGGAGCCTTGTTTCACAGACACTTCTTGGCAGAATGATAACAACAGGCTATTACTGGATAGTTTCCGACTGGAAACCAAAACTGCTTTTCAGGCTTAAGGCGCTGAAAGAGCTATGGTCATACAGCTTCAACCTGTTTATTTCCAGTATTATTGATACCATATATTCGCAACTTGATTCCCTGATAATTGCAAGAATCTTCTCAGCCAGGGAGCTAGGGTTGTATTCAAGAGCAAAGACAATGAACAGGTTTGTTATTAAATACTCATCTGAAAGTATTGGTTCTGTGACGTTTCCTGCAATGTCTGAGCTAAAGGATGACCGACAGAGAATGATCAGTCTTGGGATCAACGCTGAGAAGCTTATTGCATTTGCTGCATTTGCCCTTCTCGGCTGGCTTTTTGTTGCCGCTGGTCCGTTGATACTGACTCTTTACGGCCCTAAGTGGGAACAGTCTGTTCACATATTTAGGTTATTGTGCCTGAGCGGGTTTGCATATCCTATAAGTGCGGCTACCCTGAGCATGCTCAAGGCTTCCGGTGACTCACGGTCTTTTCTCAAGGTTGAAATATGGAAAAAGATAGTTGGGCTAACAGGACTGAGTATCGGTTTTGCTTTTGGACTTGAAGGTTATCTTTTCAGCCTTGTTATAACGGGGATAATCTCCGTACTGTTAAATATGTTTTATACAGGCAAATCACTGGGCATAACTGTACGACATCAGCTTTTACCCTTGTTGCCATATTTGTTTATTGCTGTTACCACTTCTTTTATTGTTGATATTCTCCCGCTGAAATTCAGTTTAAACTTTTTAAATCTTATTATTGTGACAATATCCTTTTTCGTTCTTTATCTAGGATCTAATTATTTACTAAAAACTGAAGGCACAACACTGTTTTTCAGACAAGCACTTAGCTTGTTGAATCAGTTAAAAGCGAAATTCGGAACATTTAAGAACTTTAAACTATGACTGAAATCCCGCATGAACCCGTATATGTAACCAGGCCCGCTCTTCCTCCGCTTGATGAATTTAGCGAATACCTTAAAAAAATCTGGGATACCCGGATTCTTACCAATAACGGGCCTTTTCATCAGCAGTTTGAAAAGGAGTTGGCAGATTACCTTGGTGTGAAATATATTTCCGTCTTTGCCAATGGTACTCTTGCCCTTGTCACTGCCCTGCAGGCTTTGCGAATTACTGGGGAAGTCGTAACTACTCCATTCAGTTTTGTCGCAACAACTCATTCTTTGTGGTGGAACAATATTAAACCGGTATTTGTGGATATAGAACCCGATTATTTTAATCTTGATCCGGAGAAAATTGAAGCTGCTATAACCCCTCAAACCACCGCCATATTGCCAGTGCATGTATATGGAAATCCGTGCAGGGTTGACGAGATACAGCGCATTGCAGACACTTATGGGCTTAAGGTTATTTATGACGCTGCACATGCTTTCGGGGTAAAGATAAACGGGAACTCAATCCTTAATTATGGTGACCTGTCTGTGCTCAGTTTTCATGCCACAAAGACATTCAATACCATTGAGGGAGGTGCTATAGTCTGCCATGATGAGAAAACCAAGAAGCGGATTGATTTTTTGAAAAATTTTGGTTTTGCAGGAGAAATAACCGTTATCGCACCGGGGATCAATGCCAAGATGAATGAACTGCAGGCAGCTTTCGGTTTGATTCAGCTAAAGCACATAGATGAATATATTTTCAGACGAAAAAAGATAGCTGAATTGTACAGGAAAGAATTATCAGATGTTAAAGGAATAAGGGTTCTGTATGATATTGAAGGGGTAGATCATTCATATACATATTTCCCTATGCTTGTTGATGAGAATCTTTATGGCGAAAGCAGGGATACTTTATATGAAAGACTCAAAATGAACAATATTTACGGCAGACGTTATTTTTATCCTCTTATAAGCCAGTTCCCAACATACCGGGGTTTACTGTCTGCAAAAACGGAAAATCTTCCTTTAGCCTCTGATGTGGCTGAACAGGTTATTTGTCTGCCAATTTACCCTGATCTGGATTTAACCATTGTACAACGGATCTGTGATATTATAAGGGTAAAATTTCGAAATAGTTAACAGAATGAATCATTTAATAGTATACATTAATGGATGATTTAATCGTTGACGAAACATTATTAAATGATGAA
This sequence comes from Prolixibacteraceae bacterium, assembly GCA_017998095.1. Next base: position 3,566 of record JAGODU010000185.1, read on the forward strand.
CTTGATCATTTCTTTTCACCTTAAACCAAGCTACTAAAAAAGAAGTTTGAAAGTAGAATAATAAATGTGCATATAGCATACAAAAGAAAAAGCATTCAGGAAATCATAGAAGAATTTATTGAGTCAAGAAATTACATAAGCAAAATTTCATTAAGTGATTCTGTTACTTTATACCAATTAGGAATATTTGATTTCGTTAATTCGAAATGGGTGGATAAAGATATTAGATGGCTTTTGGAGCGATCCAAATCAGGTCATTACAAGGTTTTTGGAGAACAGCCAGCAGGGCGTATGAATTTACCTTATGACGAATACAAAGCAAAGCGAGCTATGGTATGAGGGAATGAGAGATGCGCACATGTCTGATTTAATAATTATTGAGGCAAACGCAATTAGGTTAAATGGTGAGACAGTTTCTATAGATGGTTTAGGGAAGCGTGTTTCAAGCATGATTTTTGGGCTTAAACATGTACTTATTATTGTTGGTAAAAATATAATAGTGAGCAATATCGATTCAGCTATTGAGCGAATTCGAAATACAGTAGCCCCGCTAAATTATATTAGACATGCCAATAAGCATTGTAAAATCATATGGCTTTGCCTTGTACTTCAAATAGCAAATGTGTTTAATGTAGTTTGCCTGAAAGCGCTTGTATGAATACTGTAATTATAAGAGGACAAATACACTATTATGCTAGAATAAATTTGGTAGGTGTTAACGAAAATCTGGGATTTTAATCATGAAGAAGTTGGTAATATTGGGAGGTAGTGGAATAGGTATGATTGCAGCATCAATTGCCAGTGATTTAGGTTTTTTCGAGGTATTAGGGTTTCTTAATGATATAGAACCTAAAGGAAGTTTTATAGGAAAGTATAACAAAATTCCTGTGATAGGGACTAGTGAAAATGTTGAAGATTATATAGGGGACGATGATGTATTGTTCTTTATTGCTTATGTAGGAATGCAGAAAGAAAAGGAAGTATTTTATAAGATTAATTCATTAAACATTCCATCAAGTCGCTATGCTAATTTAATTCATCCAACAGCAATAATACCTAAAGGATTTTGCAAAATTGGGAATGGAGTGCTAATTGCTCCTCTGGCTCAATTGTCAACGGATACTACGTTAGAAGATAATTGTATTATGTTAGCAAATTCTTTTTTAGGGCACGATAGTACATTACGAAGGTTTGCCCATGTAGCCTCTAATGCCGTTGTTGGTGCAAATGTTGATGTAGGTAGAGGTGTACATGTAGGTACAAACTCCACAATAATTGAAAAAGTAAAAATAGGAGATTTTTCTCTAATTGGTTCAGGGGCAGTTGTCTTAAAAGATGTTGAGGAAAACAGTATTGTGGTTGGGAATCCAGCTAGATTATTAAGGCAGAAGGAATAAATTTTTAACAGTAAAATTTAAGTTTTATGAAACAATCAATTCTTGGTTTATTCTTTGAAGATTTCATTGTTGGAGCAGAAATTAAACATGCTCTGTCAAAAACTATATTTGAGAGCGACAATAATTTATTTAGTCTCCTAACGATGAATCATCATCCCTTGCATACAAATAGAGATTATGCGGTAAAGAATCAGCATGGGCAAATATTGGTTGTTGGCACCCTTGTTTTTTCTCTGGTTGTTGGAATAACAGTACCCGATATCAGCGGAAAAGCGATAGCTAATCTTGGATATGAAGATATTAAACATCTTGCCCCTGTGTTTTTAAATGATACTATTTATGCCAGAACAAAAATTCTGGATAAACGAGATTCAAAATCCAAACCTGACAGGGGAATAGTGTATGTCGAAACCATAGGTTATAACCAGGATGGAGAAGATGTTATTTCTTTTCGTCGTAAAGTTTTAATTAAAAAACAAAACATAGCATAATGGATAATAATTACCTGATGAGGAGTCTGATGTTTGTTCCTGCGCACAACGACAAACTCATGAAGAGTGCTTCAAGGACTGATGCAGATGTTCTGTTACTTGATATTGAAGATTCAGTAATGCCGGCAGAGAATAAACAAATTGCCAGAAATAATATTATAAAATATATATCGGAAGGATATTTTTCGGGCAGAAAGATTTTCCCCAGGGTGAATGACAGGGAAAGCGGTCATCTGCTTAAGGATATTTATCAGCTTACTATCGAAGGTGTTACTGGATTCATGTATCCAAAATCCAAGAATGGAGACGATATTTATTTTTTCGGGAAACTTCTGGAAACAATAGAATACGAGAAAAAAATTCCAGCAGGGACTTTTAAAATAATTCCTCTTATTGAAACAGCAGCTGCTGTAATGAATATCCAAAGTATATGTAATTCATGTCCTGAACGTGTTATTGCAGTTGCTTTCGGATGCGAGGATTTTGTTACAGATCTGAGAGGGATACATGACAGGGAGGGTAGTAGCATATTCACAGCCCGTGCAATGATAGCTATGGGAGCAAGAGCTAACGGTGTTATACCGATCGATACTGTACATATTGATGTCCACGATCTTGATGATCTCGAAAAAAATCTGATTTTGGCTAAACAACTTGGATTTGAAGGGATGCTTGTATTGCATCCCAAAGAATTGCCTCTTGTACATCAATATTATTCTCCATCAATTGAAGAGGTTGAATGGGCTACCGAGATGCTTAAGCTGTCTGAAGAAGCTGTAAAAATGGGGAAGGGGGTTGCTGTGAAAGAGAATAAATTTATTGGTCCACCTATGGTTAAAATGGCTAACAGGATAATTCAGAAACATGTTTTAATAAACAGAAATAATATATAATCTGATGGGGCCTTTAGTTAGTATTTGTTGTCTGACTTATAACCATGAGCCTTATATTAAGCAATGTCTTGATGGATTTTTGATGCAAAAAACAAATTTCCCTTTTGAAATTTTAATTCATGATGATGCCTCTGTTGACAATACACAAAACATAATAAAGAATTATGAGTTAAAGCATTCCGATATTATTAAACCTATTTATCAAAAGGAAAATCAGTATTCTAAAGGGATTGGTGTTTCAAGGGTATATCAATTCCCCCGTGCTAAAGGAAAATATATTGCTATGTGTGAAGGTGACGACTATTGGATAGATCCTTATAAGTTACAGAAACAGGTTGATTTTCTTGAGACACACCCTGAATATGTTTTTTCATTTCACGATTCTATAATTCTTAACCAGAGGACAGGTGAAAAACGTATGAGGATTGGAGATAGACAGATAGACAACACAGTTGATCTTAAATCGCTAATCATCCAGAAAAACATACCAACTGCATCAATCGTTTTCAGAAACTTTTTGGATTATGCACAATTACCTGATTGGATTGGCAAGATTTCAAATGGAGATTATGGTCTCTGTGTGCTGTTAGCTGAAGAAGGCCCCGGTAAATATCTGCCAGAAGCCATGTCCGTTTACCGGATTCATGAGGGAGGCGTATGGAGCAGTAAAGGGTTCGAGTTTACACATTCTGCTAACATTATTTTTTATAAATACCTGTTGGATTATTTTACTGATAGTGAAATAAGACAGGCAATCAGAACAAAAATGCAATGGTCTGAATTCAATTATGGCATCAGTAAGATCAGGGATGGAGGCTATTTTAAGGGCCTATTGCTCGTAATAAAAAATGTAAGACTTCATGGAGACTATCGGTTAAGAACTAATCCAATAAAAATTGCGAGTGCTTTTAAAACCTTGCTTAAAAGAATTTCGGCAAATCGATAACATGGTACTTTCCAAGGAAATAGTTTTCGTACCAAAAATCCCAAAGCTGTTAGAAGGATATGCTTAGGAACTATCTCAAGAGGGGTGAAGGTGATATGATTAATACGATTATGGCAGTGGTAGTCTTCAATGTGATGAAAAGATTAAGGCAAATCTGGGGTGCCATTTATTTTGTTCTGGATTTATTGATCGGCAATTGGTCATTAAAATATGTCACTGTACAGAATAATTGAAAAAAAAGACTATTTAAGGGTTGGCTAAATAGATGGACTTAAAAAAAATAGAAAAATATATAAGAGAGCTTCAACATGATGAGATTAATTTTAAACGCGAGGAAATCAATTCATATCAAGAAGATAATATCATTAGAAAGGTCAGCTTAAAACATGCT
>JAGODU010000024.1 GCA_017998095.1 Prolixibacteraceae bacterium
CAGGTAGAGATGCTCAATGGTCATAAGATTCACAGATTTTCAAAAGGGAAGGGGATATATATAGCCGTACTGGACGCCGGTTTTAAAAATGCTGACAGTATTGCTCCGTTCGACAATATCAGATCAGAAGGAAGAATTATTGGTTCCAAAGATTTTGTTAATCCTGGGAATGATGTTTATAATGAATCTGATCATGGGACAATGGTTCTTTCTTGTATGGCAATGAATAAACCCGGAGAAATGATTGGAACTGCTCCTGAAGCATCATATTGGCTGTTACGTACTGAAGCTGCAAATACTGAATATCCTGTTGAAGAAGACTACTGGGTTATTGCTGCTGAGTTTGCCGATAGCGCAGGATGTGATGTGATAAATACTTCTCTCGGATATACTGTGTTCGACAATTCTGATTTCGATCACAATTACGGTGAATATACCGGAGATAGTGTCAGGATATCCAAGGCAGCCAACATCGCTGTCAACAAGGGAATAGTTGTTGTATGCAGTGCAGGTAATGAAGGAGACGGATCATGGAAATACATTTCTTTTCCGGCAGAAGCAAGAGATGTTCTTTGTGTAGCGTCAGTTGATCCTGAAAAACAAATATCATCATTTTCATCTGTAGGTTTTGAAAGTGATTCTACAATTCTTAAACCTGATGTAGCAGCTATGGGCAGCAGAGCTTCAATAGTTGACTCTTATGGAGTATATTCTCAATCTTATGGAACATCGTTTTCCGGACCCCTAATAGCGGGTATGGCTGCTTGTTTGGTTGGCTTGTACCCCGATAAAAAAGCTATTGATATTATCGATATGATTATCAAGTCAGGTGACAGGTATCCTGTTCATAGTGATGAATATGGGTTTGGTATTCCTGATTTCGGTTCCTTTGTAAAGGATAGAGTTGACACTTTAAGAGTTGATATCAAACAGGATTTGCTGCCTGATATTAAGATTTTCCCAAATCCTGTTTCAGATGTGCTTTATGTAAAAAATAATTCACTATACAATTATCTGGAGATAATCTCTTTAGATGGAACTGTAGTTTATTCTGTAAGGATTTCTAAAGGTAATTTCTCATTAGATGCCGGAAACATAAATCCGGGTGTATACATCTTAAGACTGAAAGGTGACAGATATTGCCAGAGTTATAAGATATTAAAACGTTGATATGGAGGAACAACTGACTTTATCTGAATTGAATTCTCTGATCAGCGAAACTCTTAAGTTGTCATTCCCTGAGAAAATATGGGTAAAGGCTGAGATTAGTGAGTTGAAGGTCAACAGAAATGGTCATTGCTATCTTGAACTTGTGGATAAGGACGAGAACGAAAATGAAATTTCAGCAAGGGCAAGGGCAACTATATGGTCATGGCAATTTCGCTTTATTCAGGCTTATTTTGAAAGCAACTCAGGCCAGATTCTTGGTGCAGGTATAAAAGTGCTGATACAGGTATCTGTTGAATTCCATGAGGTATATGGTTATAGTTTGAACATTACGGATATTGACCCTACTTATACCCTTGGTGATATTGCCCGCCGAAGAAGAGAGATTATCAAAAAGCTTGAACAGGAAGGTGTTATCGATATGAATAAAGAGATCGAAATGGCTGATATCCCATCACGGATTGCTGTTGTTTCTTCTCCCACTGCTGCAGGCTATGAAGACTTTGTTAATCAACTTCTGAATAATAATAAAGGCTTTAAATTTTATATTCGCTTGTTCCCTTCTCAAATGCAAGGCAACGATGCTCCTGCTTCAATTATGAACTCATTGGATTTGATTTACGATTATGAAGATCACTTTGATGTTGTTGCTATAATTAGGGGAGGAGGGTCTCAACTCGATTTGAGCTGTTTTGATAATCCTGACCTTGCCATGCACATAGCTCAGTTTCCACTTCCGGTTATTACAGGTATTGGACATGAAAAGGATGAAAGCATTGCCGATATGGTAGCTCACACTAAACTTAAAACGCCAACTGCCGTTGCTGAATTTATTATTGGGAAAATGGAAGAGGCAGCTGATGATATTGAGGAACTTGAGTCTTTATTTTTAAACAGGCTTACCGGAATAATTAAAAACGAAGAGTCTCGACTTAGTTATTTTTCCAAAACTTTAATAAGTAGCGTTAAATCTCAATTCGATATCAGGAAACAAGAGATGAAACATTTGCCGGCTTTAGTGAAACCGTCTATCGATAAGTTACTTGAAAGGAATAACTACAGGTTAAGGAACTACAAACAATTCCTTGCTGCAGGCTCATCAGGTTTTTTGAATAAAAAGATGAACAGTCTGAGCAATGTGTTGACAGTATTGCAGTTAAGAAATAAAATAATAATATCCCGGGAGGAAAGCAGGATTAAATTATTCGATAAATCTCTTGAATTAGTTGATCCTGTTAATGTTTTAAAAAGGGGATACAGTATTACGCTCAATAATGGCAAGGCAATTAAAAGCAGTAAGGATATTCATAAAGGTGATACCCTGAAAACAATTTTGTTTGATGGAGAAGTTATTTCAAATGTTAATGATATTAAACGATAAAAATGAAAGCAAAACCCGATAATATGGCAGCTGAAAAATTGAAATATAAGGATGCTGTTGAAGAAATTGAAAGCATTCTTAGCAGTATTGAAAAGGATGAACCTGATGTCGATGAATTAGCTGAAAAAGTAAGAAGAGTTACTTTCCTTCTTAAGTTTTGTAAGGAAAAGCTCTATAAGACTCAGGAAGAAGTTGAAAAGGTCCTGAAGGAAATGGAAGATAACAATTCTTAATCAGAGTTTGTATTTTGTGCGTATTCTGATGGATTTACTCCAAATTCATCGTAGAAACATTTCCTGAAGTACTTTAAATCAATAAATCCAACATCGTAAGTGACTTCCTTAACCGATAGTTCACCCGATTTAAGTAATTCAGCTGCTTTATATAATCTCACTTTACGAATGAAACTATTGGCAGATAACCCGGTTATGGCCTTGAATTTACGGTATAGCTGCATTCTGCTTAGTCTTAAATCAGAACAGAAATCATCTATGTTATAGTCTGAGTTATCAAGATTTTTCAAGACTATTTCCCTGGCTCTTTCAACCAAAGGATGTACTTCTATTTTTTCTTCTTCAGTAATTTCAATATCCTTTGAATAATTATTGAGATTGAACTTTTCTTTCTGCTTTAACTGTCTTTCAATAAGCTTATTTATCCTTATCAAAAGATGATCCGGGTCTATTGGCTTTGGAATATAAGAATCAGCCCCAATCTTCAGACCTTCTAATCTGTCTGCCTGTGTTGAAAGTACTGTTGTCAATATCACAGGTATATGATCTGTACGGTCGTCTGTTTTTAATGTGTGGCATAATTCGTACCCATCCATTTCAGGCATCATGACATCTGATATGACTATGTCAGGAATATTTTCAAAAGCTATTTCCAATGCTTCTTTGCCATTAGAAGCTTCAAGCACTTTAAAGTCATTGTTAAGAAGACTTTTAATGAATTGCCTGACTTCAAAATTGTCATCTACAATAAGGGCTATCAACTCTTCTTTTTCAAAGTCTGTTTTCAAACGATTAAGGTCAGTTTGTATTTCTTCCTGAAGCGATTGATCTATCTTTTTCCAATCGGCTGTCATCTCTTTGACCTTTACTGTTTCTTTTTCTTCTTCCGAATATATATCATGAAGCGGAAGGAATAAGGTGAAGTTTGAACCCTTATTCAGCTCACTTTCTACGTTTATTTTTCCTTTATGTATTTCAATCAGCCTTTGTGAAAAGCTAAGTCCTATACCAGCACTGTTTCTTTTAGTTATACTGTTGAAACGATCGAAAATATGCTTTAGATGTTCTTGCAATATTCCTTTACCTGTATCTGCAAAAGATATTTTTAGCCATTCACCTTCTGTAAAGATATTTACCTTTATTTCTCTGTTGTCGGGAGTATATTTGAAGGCGTTGGATAAAAGATTGAATACTATGCTTTCAACGAATTCATGATCTATCGGGATGTTTCCATTGAAACCTGAATTGAAAGTATAATTAATATTTCGTTTTTGTGCTTCATATTTGAAGAACAGGAAGATATTATAAATGAAATCAGAAATATTTGTTTCTGATACTTTTAGCTTAAGCTGGTCTTTTTCATTCTTTCTGAAATCAATTATCCTGTTTGTCAGTTGAAGCAACCGGCTTGCATTTCTGTATATCATCAAATGCTTTTCCTTTAAAGGATCATTCTTTTCTTCTTCGAGGATTCTTGCAAGCGGACCAAGTATTAGTGTGAGCGGTGTCCTGAACTCATGCGAAATATTAGTAAAAAATTTAAGTTTCAAATCGTCAAGTTCCATTTGCTTTTCATACTCTACTTCCTTCAGCTTTTGCTTATGGTCTTCCTGAACTTTTAATATCCTTAGATATAAAATCATGAAGATGAAAAACATTCCCAGAATTAGATATGTCAGATATGCCCATGTGGTAGCCCATACCGGAGGTTTGACATATATGGATACAGAAACAGGTTCTTCACTCCATACTCCATCGTTGTTGGTGCTTTTTATTTTAAGTGTATATGTTCCAGGAGAAACTTTCGTATAGTAGGCTATCCTGTTGTATGAATCCCTGTAATTCCAGTCTTTGTCAATCCCTTCAAGAAAATAGGCGTACTGGCATTTCTCAGGAATCCGGTATTCAAGATTGGATAGCTCAAAAGCAAATGTATTCTGATTGTGCTTCAGTTTTATCGACTCAGCTCCAGTAATTATTTTAGGGTGTACATCTTTGTATTCCTCTCTGCAGGGGAATACTTTTTCATTAAAAAGATAGAAACCTGTTATTTTTGGATGTGGCTTATTGTAGTTGTAATCGATCTTATACGGTGTGAAATAGTCAATACCTTTATATCCGCCAAAGTAAAAAGTGAAATCACTGTCCTTGTAAATACTGTTTAAAAAGAAGGCCTGATTTTTAAGTCCGTCATAAGCATCGAAAAGCTTGTAAGATTCTTCAGTGTTATTCGAATTTATTCTGATAAGTCCTTTTTGTGTTCCAATCCATAAAAACCCAATAGGATCTTCAATGATCGATTGTATGTCAAAAGTTATGTCTTTGTTGAGGATTGTTTTTATATCCTTGCCGTCTATGACAGTTAATCCGGCTTCTGTTCCTACCCATATTTTGTTGTTCCTGCTTTGATAAAGTGTTGTTACAAAGTTGCTTGCCAGCCCTTCTTCTTCTGATATTTTTTCTTGCGAAAGGATGGTGTTGCTTTCTATTCTCATCTTTATTACCCCTCCTCCGTTTAAAGCTAGCCAAAGATTCCCTTCATTGTCTTCTATCATTGAATAAATTGGAAGGTCGCGCGATAAATAGGCTTCATCATTCTTGCTTTTTAATTCCATGAAAGTATCCTCACTTCTGTCATAATAAAACAAGATTCCTTCCCATGTTGAAAGTAATATTGATTTGTCTTTTCTTTCAAGGATATATGTTACAGTGTAATTTTGAAGTACGTTGTTCTTGTCCCGGAAATAATTGTAATATTTCAATGAATAGGGCTCAGAATCTTCAGCAAAAGAAAATACTCCCAGATTGTTCTTTGTTGAAAACCAAATACGATCGTTTACCTTCTTAAGTGAAAAGATGAAATTGAGAGTGCGTTTGTCATAATTGCTGAAATTAACATCTTCAAGATAACCTGATTTCTTGTTGAGCTTTAGCAATCCTTTCCCCCAGCTGCCTGCGAAGAAGTTTTTATCGCTTATTTCAATATCGCTGATAATATCAGGAATTGTGCCTCCCGGTTTAGTCGAGTAATTATTAAAGTATCTGTTAGTCTGGTTATAAGAAAATAATCCGTTCTCGCTTCCGATAAGTATTACATCGTCACTTGTATATATTGCCGAGGTTATATTTTGAACAGGTGCTGTTTGATCTTCATTAATCTTTATGCTCTTAATCGAATGTGTACTTACATTGTATTCAGCCAATCCGTCAACAGATCCTATTATTATCGTCTTTTCGTATGAATCTTTCTTGAAGATCATTGATTTAACCCTGCGGTTCAGGATTTGCTTTATTTCATGAACAGGCTCAGATATATTTAGGTAGAACAAGCTTTCAAGTGAAGAAACGAGCAACTCATTGTCGTTGATGCTTATCATGTCAGAAATAAAATATTCTATTCCGGGATATGTGTAAATCTTAGCTTCTTCGGTCTTGTAATTGAAAAAGGTAAGCCCGTTGTTCCCAATAACTATCGTGTTGTCCTTAAGGTATGTGATTTTGGATATTTGTCTGGTGCGTAATATATTCGGATGTTTTTCAGGGGAGTATGTCTTAGTTACTTCCCCTTCTGGATTTATAACACATAACCCTCCTCTTTCTGTGCCAACAAAAATGTTATTATCAGGAGCTGCACATAATGAAATAATGTTGTTGTCAGATATCTTGTGATTGTCTTCCTTTTCTTTTGAATAATGGGTAACCAGATAATTCTCAAGGTTTATTTTGAAAAGACCGGTAACAAACGAACCTACCCACAGATCATTATTATTTATAATTATTTCTTCAATCTTAAGCGCATTGAAATGACGGTTTATTGCTGAAAAATTGATGACATCATATCCGTCATATCTGAATAATCCTTTCCATGTCCCAATCCATATAAAACCATAGGAATCCTGAGCAATACAATTTATTGCCCCCTCAGGAAGCCCTGTCTTATTTGTAAGATTTTCAATATTGATACTTGTTTCTGCTTTTACCTGAAGAGGTAGAAACATTTGTACAAATACTGATATTATTATTAGAAAGAAAATATTCCTGATCATAGCCTTATTCCCTCAATGACTGAAAATTGCATAAAAACATTTTAAAAAACAATAAGTGATTGAACATTGTTTGCAAATGAATACTTTTGATGAAATAATGACAGTTCTCAGATTAAACTACCTGAGAAGATCAGAAATTTTATTATTGTATTTTTTAACAATTATCATTGTTGAATCATTATAAAATACAGAGTTAAGTCCCTGTTCTTCCTGTGGAGGGTCACCTATTATATCATCTCCTTTTTTCCAGAAATGATCTTCATTATTCAGGTTTGCCAGGCCTGTTCCACTGAATGTCCAGAAGTTTGCTCCTGCCAGCTTGCCATTATTTTTAGCATTTTCATATACTTTACTGAATGAAAAGTCGTAGTACTTATCTCTTGCTGTTGTTGATGATGATGGAAAGAAAGAAAAATTATCTCTTGGCAACCCGAATTCTTCAAATACGATGGGCTTATTTAATGAATCAGCATATGCAATATGTTCATCCATATATTTTCCTGCAAGATAAAGACAAGTATCAATTGTTCCTTCAATATCGGCAGGATTTAACCACCTCCAGTTGTATGGCCAGATGTGCATTGTCAGATAATCAACTGATTGGGGGGCATGTATTGCCTTGAATAATGAAGGATCGCCTTCACAACCCCAAATGCCTTCTGTACCGGTTGTTACCAGATGGTTTGGATCCAATGATTTTATCAATTCTGATGTCTCCTTAACAAATTCAAGCAGCAATGGCTTATTGTCATTTGAAAAAGCTCTTGGCTCATTGCCTATTTCCCAGGCCATGATTGCCGGATCATCAGAATAGTTTAATCCTGAATATTTGTTTTTCCTCTTAATCATGTACTTCACATGTTCATAAAACATTTCTTTGCATGGAGTACATTTATGAAATTGAGATGCAAAGCCCATAAACTCAGGCCAGGTATGTCCCTGCCATGTTGGATAAGGTATGTCTCCGTATCCGTTCCAGTTTAAATATTGGGCAAAACCACCCGACCATTCCCAACTGTTGTTGAGGTAAAGTATTGCAGTCATCCCTCGTTTGCTCATCTCGAAGATTAAAAAATCAAGCCCGTCAAGAAGTTCATTGTTATACTTGCCCGGTTCAAGCTGCAGGGCAGGGGTAACTCTGCGTGGTTCACCATCAGGACCTTCAGCACCGGCTAATATTCTCAGGTTGTCGATGCCATGTTCTTTCATTATGTCCAGCTCTTTCAGCAACCTTTCCCTGTTGCCAAACTCCCCGGTTGAACCAAGTATTGCACCATACCAATAGTTTGTTCCAATGTAATAATACGGTTTGCCGTTTTTAATAAACTGCCCGTCTTTTGTTGTGATAAATTTATCTTTACCTGAATCCGGATTACTACAACCCCCGATAGCAATTATTATCAGTAATAGTGTTATAACTTGTTTCATCATTATTTAGTGATTAATTTCCAGTCGTCTGTTCTGAAAGGACTTGCGGGAAGGTTTGCTGAATTAACAAGGTTGCACTCAGGATTAGAGCTCCATGCATATCTTGCTGATTCAGGATTAGGTACCTGGCTGCTTGAAATAACTACTTTGTTTCCTTCTATCTTTGCATCAGCCCAATAGAATTTCTGGTCTTCACCTGCAATGGAAAATCCTTTTAATGTTCCATTGTCTGATGTCTTTAATCCTTCATATACATTGTCAAAACTGATGATTATTTTATTTCCAATTATATCCGAACTTTTATAAAGTGGCCCGCTGTAAGGTATGTCTTTATTGTAGGTTTTATTCAAAGCCCAAAGCGCAAGTCTTTTACCTATATCCTGCTTGTTACCCGGATGTATGTCTTCAGCTTCACCAATGTCTATTGCTACTGCCATACCTGTATTTGGTAACTCTAAGGCAAGTGTCTGTGCTTCTCTGAGTTCAGCCCACATATCGTCAACGGGCTGCTCGTTTCTTTTCATGTGATTGGCAAGCTGTACATAGTAAAATGGAAAATCTTCTTTCCAATAGTTTCTCCAGTCTTTTATCATAGCCTGGAATAAGCTTCTGTATTGCCATGCCTTACCCGTATTGCTTTCTCCCTGATACCAGATGGCACCCTTGATTGCATAAGGGATAATCGGATTTATCATCCCGTTGAATAAAACTGTCGGGCAGTTCGGATCTCCCGGTTTAAGTGGAGAAGTTACTATCTCCTTATTGTTATATCCTATATGGCAAAGCCATTCTCCGCTAAGGTCAATACTGAAATCATTGCAGACAAGCGAGAAATCTTTAGGTTCTCCGTTGAAGCCTCCTGCTCCCTGAAAATCGCTAACTCGTAAAGTGATTACATTATTTCCTGTTTTAATTACTCCCGCAGGAACTTTATAATGTCGTGGCTTTCCCCACATTCCGCTTTGTCCTACCTTCTTTCCGTTTACCCAAGCTTCATCAAAATCATCCGACGGAGCTATGTTCAGCATCATTTCTTTGCCTGAATATTCAAATGGTACATCTACATGTTTTCTAAACCAGACTGTCCCATCAAAGGCTCCTATTTCAGTGGTTTCCCATAAACCGGGAAGTGTCATTGCCGACCATCCTTCATCAGGCGTGCTTAGCTTTGCAAATACTGTATCCTGGCCTGCTATTCCCGGATCAGCCTTGGCCATTTCTTTATGCATCTGAAGATCATCTTCTGTATAAACTTTCATCTGACCTTCATAATCATTCGGCAAGTTTCTTACTTTTTGTATTACAGATGTGAAATCTTCCAGTAATTCCAGCGATTCAGCGCTCGTCCAGGCCTCTGCTACCGTACCTCCCCATGAAGTTAATAACAATCCGACAGGAATTTTAATTTCTTTATACAGCTCTCTCCCAAAGAAATATGCTGTTGCTGAAAAGTCTTTTGCAGTTTCAGGTGTACAAATCTGCCACCCTTTCGATGCTATTGTGTCAACCGGCGTAAATGAAGCATTCCTTTCAATAAAAAGAAGCCTTATGTCAGGATAGTTAGCATTTGCTGCTTCCCATTTGTCATTGTTGACAACTCCCCATTCGTTTACAAGTGGAACTTCCATATTCGATTGCCCTGAAGCAAGCCATACATCCCCAACTGCTACATTTGTAAATACTTTTTTATTTCCTTTGCAATGAACAGTGAGCGTTTCATTCAGTCCAACCGCTTCAGGTTTTAATCTTACTATCCATTTTCCCTTATCATCAGCTTTTGTTTCAAGTGATTGTTTTCTGAATGTCACCTTTACCTTTGCCCCTGCAGGTGCTATCCCCCATATTGGCACTTCTTTCTGTTGCTGAAGAACCATATTGTCACTGAAGAGAGGCAACATCTCAAACCGGCTTTCTTTATCATCAGTGCAGCCCGAAATGAATAAAACAGATACCATGCTGATTGCTATAAACAGTTTGAAAAAATTAACTGATTTCATATCTTCATTTTTGTGTTTATCGATAATATATTTCTAAACGACTTAATTGTGTTTCGGAGTTAAAAATAACTTTTAAATATTTATTTTTTGTCTCTTTTTTGAAAGAATACATGATTGGAACCCAATATCCGTAATCTCCCTTGCCATTGTTATAACTAAACCTTTCAGGCTCAATCACTGTAAATTCCTTATTGTCCGAAGAAACCATGAACGTCAGATTGACATCATCGCTCTTTGAAAATGAATATGCTTTGATTTCTTCTATACCGCCTTTTACAAAATAAACTATTTCTTGCCCTTTGTTTCCTTTTAACCTGAACATGTCTTCCTTAAACTGCCTGTCGTTGCCGGTCTCCAGTGTTATTTCCCTTGTTGAATTATAGATATTCCCAAAATTTTCCATGTTATCGATAAGAGCAAGGTTTTCAACTTTAACAGGTCCTTCAACTTTGGAGGGTGAAGATGTCCCTGCTAAGTTTTTGGCTGTCATCCTGTAATAATATGTATCTCCCGGTATGGCTGACTTATCAGCAAATAGCGGATAGTATTGAATGTCAGCATCTGTAATATTAAAACCTGCCAGTTCCCATGGACCATTATTGCTTTTCGAACGGTAAATATCATAGGAAGATGCTCCTGCTGAACCTTTCCATGAAATACATGCCACGTTTTCAATCTTCAGCAATTCAGGTGGTAAAGGAACTTTCATTGGTGGAACAGGCAGCCCGTCTATCTCGTAGGCTTTATTCCTCAAAAGATTCATCAGCGCTGTTTCATCATATTCATTGCCGGAAGCAAATCCCGGCCAGTGGTATGATTTGTACCTTCCATATCCTAATGGTTCTGAATGCCAGTAGAAACCACCTTTCGAACGATGACCCCTTAGTCCCCAGATCAACATGCCGCATATATCTGAATTTATGATCATATCAGTGTATTGCTCAATGGCAGGTGTGCCCACAAATCCAAATTCGCCGATTATGTAAGGCTTTCTTTTTCCGACAATTGCAATATTCCTTTTTACATTTTCAATGAAATCAGAAGGATTTTGCTCGTAGTGGTGAGAATGAACTATATCAATCGACTTTTCTGTTACAGAACCCTCCCTTACCGGTATATGGTCAATGGCATTGTACCCGTCAAGGATAAGATGATTGTTATCTATGCTTTTGATATAGCGACAGATTTCTATTGTCCATTCCATCGGACAAGTCAGTTCATTACCGGTTTCCCAACACATTATTGCTTTTTCATCTTTGTATTTTATTCCTGAAACAGTATTGGTACGATTTACGGTATATTCTATTGTTTTCTTGAAGTCTTCTATCAATTGCCTGTCTGTCCAAAACTCTTCTTCAGTTTTATTTCTGAAAGCTGAATATTGCGGACGGCCTCCCATCCATTGCCAGTTGTTGAGAAGTGAAAATATCACTCTCACTTGATATTCATTGGCCAGGGCAAGTGCAAGGTCCATTGTTTTGAATGCTTCTTCTGAAAATTTACCCGGAGAAAGTACATACGTCGGAGCATCATCTGGCTCAGATTCAAACCTTACAGGAATTGTATAAAGCCTTACAACCTTCCCGCCCATTTGCGAAACGGTTTCAAATACATCCCTTAATTCAAATTCATCAGGCAAACTAAATGCATGCTTTTGTGAAAAGCCAAATTCATCTTCGTTGAATGCAAGGGTAGGAACGTTGTATGATATGAACCTGAATTCCTTTTGTCCATCCATAAGCTTATTGCCGGAAACAGATATGAAATTTTTATGCCCGCTTTCAGGTAATGTTGCATTGCAGCTGATTAGTAATAAGAATAATGGCAATAGCATTAATCTTTTTAATTTTGACTTTTCCATTCTCCTTGTTCGTATTTAATTTTTCATGACTTTATAAAACTTCTGTCCCGTTTCATCTTTCAAATGAAGGAAATAAATGCCTTTTGGAATATTTTCCAGTATAATTGTGTTATTCATACATATATATTCCTTTGAAATACTTTTCAATGTCTTTCCATTAATGTCCAGTAATGATATCATTTCAGGAACATAGGACGAGCTGAAGTTTATTCTTAATACATTTTGAAAAGGTACAGGATAGATTTTTATATCATTTGATTGCCCTTTTAAACCGTTGGTGTAATTATATGCCTCCCAAAGCTTGTTAAACTCATCCAGCGATGTAATCTTCTCATGATTAAATACTTCATCGATGTGAACTGCAGGATTATACTTGTTATCCTTTATATGATCCCCGACCCACGTGCTGAAATATAACCAGTGAGCTCCCTGAGCAAACATCTTTTCAGGATCAGGAATCGGACCATTTTCCGACATGGTTAAAAGCTTTCTGCCATTAAACATCCTCCTTAGATTATCGAACATAAATGATGATGTTCCAAAGTCACCTTCAGGCAGATATACATCAACGCCAAGTATATCAACATATTCATCACCGGGATACCAATCAATAGCTGTATTGCTGTCAGATGTTGTCCATACCCAGATAAGGTTGTTAATACCATGATGATAGGTAAGCCTGTTGTATAAGAGTATCCAAAGCTTTTTACAAGCTTCGGGTCCCTTTGCTCCCCACCAGAACCACTTGCCTTCAGCTTCATGCAGCGGTCTCCATAGTATTGGTATGTTTTCAGCCTGCAATTTCTTCAGTTGAATAGCTATTGCATCAATGTCGCTGATTAATAATGAATAACGCTCTGAAGTTGTATCTGATAATACCTTAGCAATATCAAATGTTGTGGCCTCAGTGTAAAATCCTCTCCACCATAGCTGGTCGCCCTGGTCAATTAAATCGGTCGGAGCATTCCAATGCCACATCACACTTGTAATTCCCTTTTCGTCCTTATGCCATTTGATCACGTCTTCTGTTGCTGTTGATGTTGAACCCCTTGATACTCTTGTAGGTGAGTAGTCAATAAGATCAGCTCCGTATATTGCCGGATACTTGCCTGAAATATCTTTTATATATGTGAATTCCGAGTTTGCCGATGTATATGAGATATCCTCATTCATAAACTGACCTGAAAAGCTTGTCTTTCCAAAGTTGTCAACCAAAAATGAAAATAACTTCTTTGCCTCTGCGGTTGCATTTTTATTTACCGGACTTTTTGAAATATTCCATGAAACATTTTCAGTAGGGTTGTCAATTCTCACATAATCAAGTTCAAACCATCCCCATTCTTTAATTACTTCTATTGTGTTTTCTCCCTTGTTGAGCCATATCTTTCCAACGTTCAATTCAGTAAAAGACGATTTGGCAGGGAACAATATGCTCCCTTGGTTAGTGCCATTTATATAAACAAAGTTGTTTTTGTTGCCACCCGGACAGGAATATCCTATGAAAAGCTGGTAATTGCCCTCCTTTTCAATTGTAATTTTAAATGTTGCCTTATCACCATCATTGTCAAATCCGGTAACATAGCCTGTCCCTGAAAAACCTTTGTGACTACTTGCGATGTTCGTTCCACTAAGATTTGAATTTTCTGCTTCATAGATTGCAGGTTGTGCATAATTATTTGTCAATCCCGCAACTATTACTGCGAGCAAGCTGAAGATTTTTCTTTTAAGCATTATTTCCTGGTATTAATATTTTCTCTTAAAATGTTTTACAATCTATTTTTAACTAATATTTCAAGCTATTAATTTATGATAAAGTTTTCTCATTATCTGAAGTTACAAAATTATTATCATACAACTTTCTTCTGTGGTACAATCATCCCATTTTCAGGGGATATTTTTCTCAGTATATGATTAGTGATTGATGGTGACCATGACCGTACCAAATTCTGGGTTTATCCCTTTATAATGGGAGAAACCCAGAATTTGGTATTAATTTGGTAGGTTAATAGTCTAGTCATGTTAAAGGATTAGAAGAATGAAAAATGAAACTTTAAACCCTCAGTATGACTAAAAATACCCCTTAGGCTATCAATTCGTATTGTTATCCCCCCGATTTTGAAATCTTTTTCACCAGTTTGAATTTTTAAATGGAGTAATCTTGTGGTATGAATTTTTACTTTTTTAAAATGAAAAAACTGCTCTTTTTTTTTACTTTAATGATTTCATTGTCTTTTATGTCTTGTGTGCAGAATAATGATAATTCTCCTGTTGAAAAGCTTACGAAAAACCTGCAAAGTATTTCCGGTAAACACATTTTATTTGGTCATCAGGATGATTTGGCCTATGGAATAGGTTGGAAATCAATATCCGGTGAGTCTGATGTCAAAAGAATTGCCGGCAGTTATCCTGCTCTTTTTGGTTGGGAGTTAGGTAGTATCGGAAAGAAAGATAATATTGACGGAGTCCCTTTTGATTCAATCAAAGTGTATATTCAACGGGCTCATCGTCTGGGAGGTATCAATTCAATTAGTTGGCATGCCGAAAACCCTTTAACCGGAAACGATTCCTGGAATCTTGAAAATATTAATGTTCCTGAATTACTACCCGGAGGAAAAAATCATAAACTTTTACTGAGGGATCTTGAACTTGTGGCTTCTTTCCTAAATAGTCTGAAAGATGATGAAGGAAATCTGATTCCTGTTATTTTCAGACCATGGCATGAGATGTATGGCAATTGGTTTTGGTGGGGTGTTCCTCATTGTAGTTCTGAAGATTATAAAAAACTGTTTGTTTTTACAATTGATTACCTTCGAAAGGAGAAAAAGCTTTCCAACCTGTTGATTGCCTTTTCTCCTGATAAAAACTTTAATACTAAGGAAGAATATTTAAAGAATTATCCGGGAGATGATTATGTTGATATACTTGGGTTAGACGATTATGGCGATTTCAGGGAAAACCGTCTTGATCAGATTGTCGTACGTCTTGGTATTATTGCCGACCTGGCAAAGGAAAAGAACAAGATTTCTGCTTTTACCGAAACGGGCTCAGATAAACTTGCCATAAACAACTGGTACACTACAAATCTTTTGCATGTTCTGAAGGCTAACGACAAGACAAGAAGTATTTCTTACGTTATGGTTTGGCGAAACCGCGACACAGAGCATTTTTATGTGCCTTATAAAGGGCATCAACAGGAAGAAGATTTTTTAAATTTTGTAAACGATAAAATCATAATTTTGTTGGAAGGGTATAATAATTTCCTTTTACAGAATAAAGGGAAGTAGCCAGATCGAAATTTTGATTTAACTTTAAACGAGATATAAACTAATTGAATTAAAAAATATGGATAATTTATTTGAAACCAGGAAAGCTACCATTGAAAAAGCTTTTAATAAACTTGTTAAAAAGAAAAACAAAGAGCTTTTCAGTACAAATGGCATATACAGCCGTTTTAAAAGACCTGTTTTGACAAGAGAACATGCTCCGCTGCACTGGCGTTTCGATATGAACCCTGAGACAAATCCTTTCTTTATGGAACGGATAGGAATAAATGCAACTTTTAATTCAGGAGCCATAAAGTGGAAAGGCAAGTACTTGCTGGTTGTAAGGGTTGAAGGCAACGACCGCAAGTCTTTCTTTGCAATTGCCGAAAGTCCTAATGGTGTTGATAACTTCCGTTTCTGGGATCGCCCGATTACCTTGCCTCAAACTGCTGATCCTGATACTAACGTTTATGATATGCGCCTTACTGCTCACGAAGATGGATGGATTTACGGTGTTTTCTGTGCTGAGCGCAAAGATCCTAACGCCCCTGACGGTGATACTTCAAGTGCAACTGCAGCTGCTGGTATTGCCAGAACTAAAGACCTTATCAGCTGGGAACGTCTTCCTGACCTTATTTCCCATGGCGGTCAGCAACGCAATGTTGTTCTCTTTGAAAAGTTTGTAAATGGTAAATATGCCTTCTTTACCCGTCCACAGGATGGATTTATCGATACAGGCAAAGGCGGAGGCATAGGATGGGGTTTATCTGATTCAATTGAAAATGCTGAAGTTCCTGAAGAAAAAATAATTGACCAGAAGACTTATCACACTGTTTACGAAGTTAAGAATGGCCTTGGACCACATCCTATCAAAACAGATAAAGGATGGTTGCATTTATGCCATGGTGTAAGAAATACAGCTGCCGGATTGAGATATGTGCTTTATGTTTGTATGGCCGATCCAAACGATGTTTCAAAGATTACTCATAAACCAAATGGACATTTTATTTCTCCGTTATGTGATGAAAGAGTAGGGGATGTTTCAAATGTTGTTTTCTCAAACGGCTGGATTGCTGATGAAGATGGTACTGTTTTCATTTATTATGCTTCTTCTGATACAAGAATGCATGTTGCCAAAACTTCAATTAAAAAACTTGTAGATTATTGCCTTAACACTCCTGAAGATAAGCTTTACTCAGCCGGTTCGGTTCAAACAATCAATAATCTTATCGACAGCAACAATAAATTTATGTAAGCATGAAAAGAACTGTATCTGAATTCATAGAGTCACTTCTCTCAGAATTTGAAAATGTAATGTCATATTGGATGAATCATGCTGTTGATAATAAAAACGGAGGGTTCTATGGAACTATATTATCATCTGGCGTTCCTGTAAAAGATTCAAATAAAGGTGCCATATTGAACGGCAGAATACTCTGGTCGTTCTCTGCAGCTTATAATTTCAACAAGAATCCTGAATACCTTAATTCAGCGGACAGGGCTTTCAATTATTTGTCTGAATTTTTCATCGATAAAAAGAATAGCGGGGTATTCTGGGAACTTGATTATTCAGGCAAACCTGTCAACACGCGTAAACAAGCTTATGCACTTGGCTTTGCAATTTATGGCTTGTCGGAATATTATAAGGCCTCAGGAAATCAAAGGAGCCTGGATTTAGCTCAGGAATTATTCTGGACAATTGAAAAGCACCTGCTTGATAAAAATGATGGTGGTTATATTGAAGCATTGAGTGAAAACTGGGAACCTCTTGAAGACATGCGCCTTAGTGTGAAAGATGCTAACGAGCCCAAGTCAATGAATACTCATCTGCATATACTTGAACCTTATACAAATCTATACCGCCATTGGAAAAACCCTATCCTTGCCGATAGTATCAGAAAGCTTGTAAGGATTTTTCTTGATAAGATTATCGATAACAAAACTGCCCATTTCAACTTGTTTTTTGACATGGACTGGAAAGTAAAATCCAGCACTGTTTCTTACGGTCATGATATTGAAGGCTCATGGCTTTTGTTGGAAGCTGCTGAAGAACTTGGCGATAAGGAACTTATTGATGAAGTTAAAACCATGGCTTTAAGGATGGTTGATGTTACCAAGGAAGAAGGAGCCGATTCTGATGGTTCTATTTTCTACGAACGCGAAGCAAATCACCTCGATACAGATAAACACTGGTGGCCTCAGGCTGAAGCAATGGTTGGGTATGTCAACGCATGGCAGCTTACAGGTAATAAAAAATACATGGATGAAGCCGAGAAAGTATGGAACTTCATTAAACTAAGAATTATTGACCATGAAATTGGTGAATGGTTCTGGAAGGTTGACAGGAAAGGGGAACCCTATATAAACGAAGAAAAAGCAGGCTTCTGGAAATGCCCTTATCACAACACACGAGCATTGATCGAAGTTGTAAGCCGTTTACGCAAAAGTTTTTAAATAAATCATATAAACTAAACTATGCACACTAAAGTATCGTTGAGGGAAAAAATAGGATATGGACTAGGAGATGCTGCTTCTTCCATGTTCTGGAAAATTTTCTCTTTCTATCTGGCGATTTTTTATACCGATGTGTTTGGTATATCTGCTGTCGCTGCAGGAACAATGCTTCTTGTAACAAGAATCTGGGATACAGCTATCGATCCTGTAATGGGAGTAATTGGCGACCGTACAAATACAAAATGGGGAAAATTCAGGCCTTACCTGCTTTGGGTTGCTATTCCATTTGGAATTGTTGGTGTTCTTTTATTCACCACACCTGATTTCGGGACTACCGGTAAACTTATATATGCTTACATCACATATACTCTTATGATGATGGTTTACACAGCAATAAATGTTCCTTATGCAAGTCTTCTGGGTGTTATGTCTTCCGATCCTAACGAAAGGACCACCCTTGCTTCATACAGAATGGTATTTGCATTTGGCGGAAGCCTACTTGTTGTTGCAATTTATCAGCCACTTGTCGATATGTTTAAAGGTACTGTAGCGTTAACTACTGCTTATCAGCTGACTATGGTTGTTATTGGTATCGTGGCTGTTATTTTCTTCCTGCTTACTTTCTCATGGACAAAAGAAAGAGTAAAGCCTCCGCGCTCTCAGGAGAACTCACTGAAGGATGATGTTAAAAATCTGCTAAGCAATACTCCCTGGTTTGTATTGCTGGGTGCAGGCGTAATGACTCTTATATTCAACTCTGTACGTGATGGCGTGGCAATGTATTATTTCAAATATTATGTGATAGATGATACTGCAGTTGCTATTTCAAAGATGACTTTCACATTCAGTACTTTATACTTCCTTTTAGGACAAGCTTTCAATATGCTTGGTGTGATAATGGCTAAACCTGTTTCTGCTCGTATAGGCAAGAGAAAAACATTCATGTATGCAATGTTTGCTGCTTCTGTTCTTAGTGTTTTATTTTACTACTGTACAAAGGAAAATGTTGTCTTTGTCTATATTCTTCAGGCAGTTATAAGTTTCTGTGCCGGTATTATTTTCCCTATGCTATGGTCTATGTATGCCGATACTGCCGATTATTCAGAATGGAAAACAGGAAGAAGGGCTACCGGACTTGTGTTCTCTGCTTCAAGCATGTCGCAGAAACTGGGCTGGACTCTTGGAGGCTCATTAACACTTTGGCTCTTAGGTTTCTTTGGATTCCAGGCAAATGTTGAGCAATCGCCTGAAACTATCAACGGTATAAAGTATATGCTTAGCTATATCCCTGCTATCGGGGCTCTTATCTCAGGCTTGTTTATGCTATTATACAAGCTTGATGAAAAGACATTGAAGACGATTGAAATTGAACTCGATCAAAGAAGAAAGGCCGAGGCTTAAGATAAATCAGGACAACAAAAAAGGGACATGATTATGTCCCTTTTTTGTTATTGTTTTCTTTTTACAACCATTGTTGCTGTAGTTATACCGCTTTTTAGATTTTCATATTCTTCTTCCTGAATCTTAATGTAATCAAGAAATATCTTTGCTTTGTCTGGATGCTTTTCTGCTAATTCAAGACAACGTTGTGCCAGCTGATCATATTCAGTATCGTAATTTTCAAATAATTGTTTGTCTTCATGTCCTAACACCATGTCAATCATCTCCATTCCCGATGATTCTATTTGGTTTAGGATTTCTTTTTTACTGAAAACCTGAATATGACTGAAATCACTATCTTCTTCAACATATCCCTCATCAATTATTATGATTCCATTTTCTTTTAAATTATTGACCAACAATGTAAAAGTTGTCTTGTAATCTCCGAAAACCTGCCCTATAGCTCCAAGTATTATTACATCATAAGTACTGAGGTTTTTAATTGCTTCTCGTATGTCTCCTGTTTCAAATTTGCAAAGTTCAGCCACATTGTACTCTGCTGCTTTCCCTTTTGAAAATTCAATAAATTCAGGAATCGCATCTATACCATGACATTCAAATCCGCATTCAGCAGCTATTTTAACTGAAACAGATCCTTTCCCGCAACCCAGATCCAGTACCTTTAATCCCTTACTTCCTGATGAATGTTTTCTTATCAAACTGATTATTGTTTTGGGATCGGCTCCTATTTCCCAGAAATCCTGCAGAATATAAGGCAAATAGGGCAGTATTCCCTTGTCTTTAACATCCATAGCTGTTGCTACTGATTCTTCTAATGTTTTCATGTTTTGCAGTGTAGTTTTATTCTTTTTATTACTTGTTTTTTTATAAGTCTGTTAAAATCTTCATCCATTACAATATATGTGTTTTTACTTATTCTTTGAAATATATCTGATCTTCTTGAACTGCTGATTAAAACAAATTCCCTAACTTTAGAAATAGATCTAATTAAATTCTGAATTATATGACTATAATGAAAATTCCCCGGCTTATGCTTAACGGCTTTTTCTCTGTCAGAAGATTTTTTGCCTTTCTTCCTATTGTTTTATTATTTACATCATGGTCGTGCTCCACTAAGAGGTGTGCAATGTGCGATCTTGACAATACTACGATTTATAATGTGGAGATGAACGAAAACAGTTCAAGGAAATATGGCAAAAAGAACTTCATTACTTATTTTGCTCCGGTACCCGTTGAAACAGTTAATGATAAAGTCAATGTTTATCTCGTCGACTGCGAAGGGAAAGATGCTTATAAGCTTAAACACGGAAAGGAACTTGAAAAGTTTGTTAAGGAGAATATGCTGATTGTTGATTCTCTTGATGTAAAGAAAATAACTGTTACTTCTGATGCTGATATCTATCCTGTTGCTTTTACTCTGAAGAAACTTAAAGATCTTACAAACCTCAATCTTTGCAAAAGATCGCGCAACGACTTTAAAATTGAAGCAAGGGCAATGTTCGGATTCAGGTCTTTTAAAGAATCATCATATCAACCTTTACCCGGAGATGTTCCAATGGAAAAGGAGTTATTTGGTTTTGGAGAAGGCGGCACAATGATAACTACAGGTTTTGAAGCTGCATTCCTGCCTTCAATTTTTACGGTTAATGATAAACACAGGTTTCATTTGGGAGCTATGACAGGCTACTGGCCTGTTGATGGTGGTCATTTCATACCGCTGGCTATTCATCCGCGGTTTACTTTCAACGATATTACAAATCCTCTATTTGGAAATTGTAACGCTTTATACTTGTTTGGCGACCTTGGCACTGCTTACGATGTCTCTTCTGAATTTAAGAAGTTCTGGTCAGATAAGCTCAACGCTTCATTCTGGGACTTAGGAGCAGGCATTGACTTCTGGGTAACTAAAGGAATGGACATTTCTTTAGATCTTGGATACCGGAGAATGACTCTTCCTCTTTCTTCTCTGGAAGATAACCCGGAATGGGCTGAATGTGCTGAAAGTCATAATATCCCGTATTCTTCTTATCCGGGAAGAAGAACGGGACAGTTTTTTATTCGTTTAGGTGTAACTTTTTAAATGACGGGATATGAAAAATAAAAAAATACTATTGTTGATTTTCATCCCTGTCATTTTAATAATGTTGCTTAACTGTGATGAAACAATTCTGAGGGATGACTGTGAAGAGTTTGATGATATTCAACTTACTATAAAGGGAAAATATTCAACTGAATGTGAACCTGATGTAATACTTCCTGCCAGAGGTGCTGCCATTAAGATTATTGCTGCCGGCGATACTTTGTTTACCGGAAACCTCGATTCTACAGGTACTTTTGATACAGGTGATATTGAAAACTCAGGTTGCGGTCTTAATAATGCAGTCATTGAAACAAGTTATAAGGGTTCTACTTTCAGCGAAAAGTTTGGTATCCTTTGCTGCGATACTACGCTGACTTATATTTTTAAAGATATTTCTTGTGAAGAGCAAAAACCTATTGATTGCCAAAGTATTGACACTATTATCACAAGAACAATTACCAGCTATGGTGAATGTGTAATGATTAATGCAGCTTATTCCGAGCTTAAGAATAATGTTGTGCTTATTGCTTCCAATTCCCCGTTAAGGATTGATATTGGAGAACTGATGCGCCTCACAGGCGGAATATTTGTAAGAACGATTCTACCTTCTCCATCAGGGAACTCTGTTGTTATACCTAACGGACAGATTGAAATTTACTTTGATGTTGTCAGAGATATGGTGGATACAATCGGCCCGGTAATTGTCAATCTCCCTGCTTTCTGCCTCGATAATTCAGGAAATGACGTTTCGTCGGGAAATATAAAACTTGAACTTAGTTCTTTTATTTGTGATCCTTTGAATTGCCTTTGTCCTTTTGGAAAGAATGACAAAGCAGAATTATTCTATGCTCCTGATAAGGTGACTGTTGGCGAATCAAAGAACTTTGGGTTTACCATACTTGAACTTACTGATGGCAACTTTGGAGTAGGCTGCTCTTTGAAAATAGACAGTATTAAGCGTGCCGGAGGAGGAGATGCTTATACATTGGGCACTGATTCCTGGAAAATAGAAACAGTAAATCCTTCCGACCTGGAGATTGGTGATTATCTTTATATTACAACTTTATTTGAACCCAAAAAGGCGGGTGAGATAACTGAAGAATTTGTTGTTTATACTTCTGTTTACTCAGAGAACAATCCAAATAATAAAGAGAATACCGATGAATGCTCTTTCCGCTTTAAGCTGAGAGGAGAGGGCTGCAATATGATTTGTCCTTCAATTATCCCGCTGGCTACTTTAGTGAAAAAGGTTTATACTAACCCTTTTAAAGAAGAGATTGTTTATCGGGGTGATAAAATCGATATGAGCAACGAGTTTTATATCTCTCAGAAGATAAAGGGAACAATGACTACCGATTGCCTCGAAGAAATGCAGGAACCGGGCTTAGCTGTATTCAAAATTGATATTCCTGATGGGGATTATTGCTCAGATATTAATCTCGATATTCAAAAGAGAACCAATACGGGCAACAATGATTATGAATTCTTCTTTACAAATATTTCAAACCTTTCTATCGGTGATATTTTAAATACTTCATTATTGACAGTTACTTTCATTCCTCCTTCCATGAAGCAGTTCTATGATAACAACTACGATAATAAGTTTAACTGTGTGTTCGATCTTATTGCTTCCGATGATGAGGGTAAAGAAATATGCAGACAGGAAATAAGAATTGAATCAGAAGTAGAGGAATTTTCTATCGGCTCAAGGGAAGTAGTTATTATGGAGGCCTTCAGCCAAATTTCTTCTAAATCGAAAGTGCCATCACATCATATTTATGACATTGACACCTACAATCCTAAGCTTAAGAACTATGGATTGAGGGAAGCACTTACCGATGAATATATTAATGATCTTGTAATCCCAAATGTTCCAATCAGCGATCATTCATTATATTTTGATGTTGATTCACCTGATGACCCGACTGCTAATTTTACTCAGAAGCCTGAATTGTATCTGGTAAATACTGTGCTGAACAATTTTTCTAAAATATCTGCTTCTTCGGTTACATCTTTCAATACTCACGATGAATTTATTGCTGCCTATGAAAACGGCTCTCTGATGAATCTCATTATGAACGACCCTAAAGCAGGATTCAGCAATGGCTCTTTCACATGGGCTGATAGCAGGGATAAATCAGATTTCATTGGCAATAACGGAATTGCAATCAATCCTTACGAAGTTTATATCGTCTGGAACCCTGACAGTCAATCTGATGATTATACTGTTGAAGGAAATAAGAGCAGGCATATCTTCTGCGGAATGGCATTGGTTTATATTTCTTCAGTTAAGTCAGGTTCGAATAATACCGATAATGCAACAGGAGGAATGGGCAAGGCTAATGTATCTTTCTATGTTGAATATCCTTTGATGTGGGATGAATAATTATAAAGAAATGAAAAGATCAATTATATATTTTTCAGTATTGATACTTATCCTGCTTGTCGCTCAAAGTTGCAGGACATCAAAGAGAAGTTCGTATCAGGTTAAAAATGATACTGAAGTAAAAGCAAATTCTTCAGAGATTATTCTTGACCCTCCGGTAAACGCTGCCGATAAGACAGAACTTTCACGTTTCGTCTATTCTGATCAAAGCTATCATATCCTTCAAAAAGGCAATATCAAGTTTAAGGATAACAGCCCCTTTATTGAATATATCGATGGAGGTAAACACGAAAGACTATGGTTTGCTTCCAGTCGTGCCGATTCTGTTTTCTTCGGACATAAAAGGACAAACAGCTATCAGCAGATTTATTACTGTGACCGTACTATCGAAGATGGGAAATCACCTAAAGAAGGCTGGGGCGATGTGAAAATGCTTATCGTTGAAAGTGATAATCCCTTTTACAATGAATTTATTAAGAAATTCAATATTTCAACCAAGGGGGCAGTTGCCATTGCCGGCAACATTATGCTCTTCTCCTGCGATGTTATCAATGAAAACGGAATCAGTGAATTTAAAGATATCTGGGAATTAAAGAGGGAAGGGGAAAAGTTTAAAAACCCAAAGCCTGTGGCTGAATTGTCAGGTCAGAAAACATGGGAATCTCAACCTTCTCTTTCTGCCGATGGCAAGCATTTGTTTTTTGTTTCCAACAGGAAGATTGACAAGGATGGAATTACAATAAATACTGAAGAAGCTTGTGAAAAACTAAGCATTTTCTATAGTTATAATGAAAACGGGAAATGGAAGACCCCTGTATTGGTTTCGGAGCTTTATTCAGAAGGAAATGAAATTACTCCGCATATTTGTTATTCAGGAAATAAACTTTATTTTTCTTCAGATAAAGAAGGTTCATTTAAAATTTATGAAGCAGATTTATCTTTGAATAATGAAAATGGAGGATATACTATTGACAAAAGTAGTGTCAAGCTTTTCAGTAGTCGCACTATCAGCTTCTCATCCAAAAAAGCAATTGATGTTTCCGTGAATACTGAATTCAATCAGAACTACCCGTTTATTTATTTCAATCCTTTGAATGTTCAAAGTCCAAGGGCAATATACTGGTCTTCTGATATTCCTTCAGGATATGGCAGCTACGATATATATGCTTGCCCTATGCCTTTTGTAGTTGATATGAATGTTGTTCTTACTGATATTTACAATGTTTCTAAACCAGAACAGGTATTATATCCTGTAATTAAAATTGAAGGTGATATCAACGAAAAGAAAGATGCCGGAGAAGCTTCATTTAAGCTTTATTCAGGATTGGACTACAAAATTTACGGAGGATCTTATGCCAATAGCGACAAAGGATTATATGACTGTGATGAAAATGAGAATTTTATATTTACCGGCTATAGCAAAATTGTCAATGATAAACCGGGCAATACTTCTGTTCACTCAAGGATAATTAACGGTCCTGAGGTGCAGTCAATTCTTACTGATGTTTTTGGCTCTATTCCTCTTAAGAAGAT
This sequence comes from Prolixibacteraceae bacterium, assembly GCA_017998095.1. The sequence continues at coordinate 25,231 of JAGODU010000024.1, forward strand.
TTTCAGTGACACTATCATCAACGATACTGTCTTTGTTACTAAAGGCTGGCTGAAGAAACCCCCTTGTCCCGGTAAATTGAATATTGAGCCTACCCACAGATCAATTGCTTATTTCCAGACAGGTTTCTGGGAAGTTAATACGACAGAAAACCTAAAGCGCGACCTTACTGATTTGCATGAAGGCTTTGAAGTTTCTCCTGATAAAGATATTTACAATCCGGGTGGAAAGATAAATAGAAAGAGAAGCGATTATAAGGCTTTTTCATGGGAAACGCCTCTTTTCCCTATTAAACCCGGTGATGGATATACTTATTCTATTGCCGATGCCCAATGGATTGAACTTCATCCTAACAACCTTTATTGGGGCGACAGGCCCGGTTATGAAGGTTCTCTTTTAAGCAGGATGAAAGGGCGAAAGGAAAGGATAAACCAATATCTCGATTATGCTAAGAAAGTGGATGAAAATCTAAAAAACCTCACAGATACTATTAAGTTGAAATATATTAATCTGCTTGATCTTCACAAGGATCTTAAACCTAAACTGCTAATTGAAATATTTGCTGTGTCCGACCAAAGGGAAGTTCTCAGGGGCTGGTATATTGGAGATGTCATTCAATACAGAGGAAGCGATTATCTTGAAGGAAAGAATATCTTCGATACTGAAATGGTAAAGATTGTTCCCCCTGATGTAGACGAGAAAACAAAGACCCTGACCAGGATTAAAGCTTGTACAGTTGACTTTAATGCCGAAGGTGATAATGGTTCAATGCTGGGTATTCAGCAGGAAAAAACTGATCTGAATACTAACCTGTCGAGACTAAGGGCATGGTTTGGGTATAAGGAAGTATTAAAACGGCTTACTGACTCAGAGAAATTCAACCGTTATCTTAAGGAAGGTAAGGTTGCGTTGCCCGATAATGATGTGAAATATGAAGATGCCGATATTATTGTTATTACCCGTGGGAAGAGGGAAGACGGCGATGTTAAAAATCCTAAATATCCATACCCTGATGCCAACAATCCTAGCGGTAATGGTTATTTCGACTATGATAAGATCAGAAGGATTGAAATACAAACCCGGCTTATTTTAACACAGGAAGGTAAGACGGAAGACAACTATTGTTGCGATCCTGATGAAAAAGCGAGGTAGTTTAGTTTATTATAACTAGTTTATTAAAAAAGCCTGAAGGATTATTCCGACAGGCTTTTTGTTTATGCTTTTATTGATTTTATCAATTCAATCAGATTATTTTAAAAGTACATTGATAAACTCGTAATCTGCTTTCCCTGATTCTTTCTTTTCAACGTCAAAATAATACAATCCAAAGTCGCCTTTGTATTCCCAGTTACACCAGGCAATATTGTTTTCTTTAAAGCCTGTTAGCATATCTGAGTAATATTGCAGCCTGTCGTTCCTGTCTACTGTTGGCAGACAACCAAATTCACCGCAAAAAAGTTGCAGGCCTTTCGAATTGGCAAATTCTAATCCGGCTCTGTAAACATCGATAAGCCTTTCTTTGTTCCATTCACTCATTCCTTCTTCCAGAAGCGCTTTCCCAGATTCATTTAATGAATCACCAAATTCTTTGTAATCTTCTTCCGTAATAATTACGCCGGGATAATTTACCTTCCCTTTATAATCCTTTATTGATGTCCATTCAGCCTTGTAATGTGTAAAAGCAAGTGGTGAATATGTGTGGAAGCTTAAAATAATATTCTTATCTCCTTCAGGAAGCTTAAGATATTGAAGATTAGGAGCAATCTGCCACATGTTAGGGCCAATAACAATAACTCTTTCCGGTTCTCTTTCTCTGATAGCGGCAACAACCTGATTCATAAGTTTATTCCAGTCATCATGCTCAGGTGCTACTGCTTCATTAAGAATTTCATAGGCTACCATGTCTGTTTTCCTTTTTTTCAGTACATCAGATAGCTCAATCCAGATATCTACAACTCTTTGCTGTGCAGCAGGGTCAGTCCATAGTGTATTGTTGCCGCCTTCGTTTACTGCATTGAAATGATGTGTCCTTACAATGTGAAGATCTACAATAGCTCTTAAGCCATATTTCTCACACCAGTCGAGACATGAATTCAAATGGCCGAAAGCAACATCGTTCTTAACATTGTTTTCATCCCACAACTCCTGCTCATCAATAGGTATGCGTACGTGATCGAAGCCCAGACTGTCAATAAAACGTATGTCCTTTTCCTTGATATATTCATATTTAGGAGACCAGCCAAAGTCTTGCGACAACCAGTGACTAAGGTTTGTTCCTTTTTCAATACAAAAGCCCGACGGATTCATACATTCTTCTTTTTTTGTTTGTGTACATGCTGAAAGTAGTGCAATAAAACCTATAGCCAGCATAATTACAAGGTTAGATTTTAAAATTTTTTTAATCATGTGTTTCCTTATTTATTTTTACTTGAATCTAAAAGTATAAAAATATTTTATTCTTTCGATCATAGCTATATCTCTCTGATATTATTTTACTTCCGGAGAATCATCTTGCAGGGATTATAGTGCAAACCAGTAATTTATCTTTAAAAGAAAAGTATTTATTGACGATGCTTCACCTAAATTCTTAAATGCATCTCCTATCTTAGAGCCTGACACTGACTTGTTTATTGAACTTTCATTTGCCCATACCAGATATATTGTAGATCCGGGAAGATATTCCCACCGGAACACAAGATTAGAACGGAATTCAGAAAAGCAAAAATCAGGATTATTGAAATAGACACTGCCAATATTGTAGGTGTTTTGATTACTTAAAACCGGATTAATAGCAGTAAACCTGTTTGAATATTCATCTGCCAAAGGATTGTCGGCTATCTTGAAGCTTGAATATGTTCCGGTAGAAATGAAAGGACTTCCATAAAACTGCAGTGATATTTCAGGCTTTATATGATAGTCAACTCTAAGGGTTGCTCCCAATGTTTCTTGTTTTATCCTTCCAAGTATCCTCTGATCGTTGAGCGAATTATATTCTGTGCTTCGGCTATTGACATATTGAAGTTCGTTGTCGTTGTTAGAGTAGTCTATGCTTAACGTGAACTTCAGTGTACTTAAAGGCTGAACAGTAAATGAAGGATTGAATGAGAAGTAATCCAGATATTCCTTCCCCCCTTTTTCATAAAGTGCATAAAAAGTAAAGGCTGTATTCTTTGAATAATCAGATCCTATCTTTATGTTGGCATGTGTCTTTGCAGGCTTTATCATCCCACTGCCTCCCCTTAGTAGTTGCATGTCAAGGGTATTGGTGAAATTGCACATGTGTGTTTCAAGTGTCCATCTGTTAAGAAACTGAAATGATAAAAATGAATTGAAATGAGTATACAGGTACTGGAAATCAGTATTCCAAAAGTTACTGTTTGAAAATGAAAAATTAAACGACCGCATAATTCCAACCGGCTTATTTATAAAATAAGAAATGCTGTTTGTATTAATCAGTTGATCGGCTATACTCATGTATCCCATATCATTGAGCTCAAGTCCCGGTGACATTACAGTAACTGCTGTTGAATATCTCCACAAGCCTTTGCTGCCTTTTCCAATCTTCAGACTTCCACCATATCCTGAAAGATTAGTAAGCATATTGTCAACTTCTAAATGATCGGCATCCGGACGCTGATAATATCTGGCTGATGACTTTTGAAGTATTGATATTGCATCCCTGCTTCCCTGTATGGTGCTCCCGATAAGCTTGGCATTCAGATAAAACTCTTTATCTTTCCATTGATGAAGAAAGTCGATCCCCCCGGCAATGGCGTCCTTATTCATGAATAGAAATGTTGAATCATTGTTGATCCTGTTCTTTGAAGTCAGTATTCCTCCCAATATTGTATTGCCCTCGTTAAAGTCCTGCTGTATCCTTGCAACGGTATAGCTTGTGAGAGGCTCAACCACTACCTTCCTTTCTGCTGTTCCATCACTGATAAGCGCCTTTTCATTATTGGTGATACTTTGTAATATCCCCACCGATAGACCTTTCGACGATTTGCCGCTTACCTTGACTGCACTCAGAATTGATGTTGAAACAGGATATTTCATATATTCATTTTCTGCCAGTACCGGCCGATATGAAGGCGCATTTCCTATTCTCCTTGAATAGAAAATCGTGATGTCATTAAATTCAAAGTTGAATATGTTTTTCCCTTCCAGAAAGAAAGGCCGCTTTTCATTGTAGAATGTTTCAAAGGCAGTAAGGTTCATTACTGATGGGTCAGCTTCCACTTGCCCGAAATCAGGGTTAATAGTTACGTTGGCAGTGAAATTGCTCGATAATCCTATCTTGGCATCTATGCCGGGATAGCCAAACGCCTGAAATCCGTTCTTCGTATAAGGGTCCAGACTGTTCTTTTCAACCGTTCTGATAGCTCCGAGAATATAAGGCATTAGTTCTATTCGTTTTGATGCAGGAAGGTCTGAAATACCTTTTAAATGGCCAAACTGATATAACATGCCCGGACCTGTTGATGTTTGCAGCTCCCAGTCGCTTTCTTCCTGAAGCCTGTCGATCCATCTCCATATATGCATTCCCCAGATTTGCTCCTTGTCTTTGCTATAGCGCAGCTGGCTTAATGGAATTTCAATTTCTGCAACCCAGGCACTGTCTTCCATTCCGGTTTTAGCTAACCATACAGCATCCCAGCTTATGTCGGCATTCATGGGGTTTGTAAGAATGTTGTCTATTTTCTGTCCTGCAAGGGTAACATTGAATTCAAAGCCTGTTCGGTGATCATGATATGAATCGAAATCAACACCAACACAATCGCCCGAAAATACATCCCTTCTGCTTAGTCTTTTTGTAATTTTGCTTAAGTCTGATTCGTGTGAGCGTATAGCTATATAAAGGTTCTTATTGTCGTAGAGGATATTAAATGTTGTTTCTTCTGAAGGTTCAGCCCCTTCTTTTGGTATCCATTGAGTGAAATCACCATCCCAGTATTCGTTTTTCCAGCATTCATCGTCAAGCTTCCCGTCAACAACAGGCGGGGGAGTGGTAAGACGATGTGTTGTGTATGTTCTTAATGCAGGATTGTTTATTACTAATGAATCATTGTTTTGAGGGAAGACACAAATAGCAATAAACAGAAAAGAAAGAGGGGTTAAGACTTTTTTCATAAAGATATTCAGCCGGGTTAAGTTATAGCTGAGAGCTTATTGATATTAAAAAATTACGGACAATTATTTTTAGAAATAACTGTCCGGGATACTATTCTTTTGATTTTAATAAGTCACCACAGGTGGTAATGTTTTTGCCTGGGCAATGAAATCTTCTACTTTACTCAATGCAGGAACAACTCTTGTGAGCTTCTTTTCTGCCTGTACTTCTTCTAGTTTTGCATGAAGGTTTGCTGCATTTCTGTTACGCAATTCTTTTACAGTGTCAACGCCTGCTGCTTCAAGTAATTCAGCAAATTCAGGGCCAACACCTTTAATACGGAAAAGATCGGCGTGATTTACCCATTTGAGGATCTTTGATTCGTCGATACCTGAATCTTCGGCAATTTTCTTTCTGCCTGACTTTGAAGCCCCTGCTTCAAGCAGAGCTTCAACAGATTTTATTCCGGCTGATGCAAGTTTTTCAGCATATACAGGTCCGACTCCTTCAATTTCTGCAATTTTTGTTGCCATAATTTTTAATTTTTGATTTATAAATGATAGAAAAACGTTTATCTTGGTATAATGTTTTAATGTATAGATATTATATCTTCCACTAATGTATAAAAAATAATTCAAAATGGATAAAAAAACTTTTGACGAAAAGATAAAGGGTTCATATACCTTCAAGGGGGAATCGATATTAATGGGCTCAGCTATCTTTGGTGATGATTACGAAACAGGCTGCCAGATAAGGCTTCCATTAAAGACTTTCAACCGTCACGGTTTGATTGCAGGGGCTACCGGTACAGGTAAAACCAAAACTTTACAGGTCATAATTGAAAACCTATCCGATGCAGGTGTACCTGTTTTAGCAATGGATATCAAAGGCGACCTTAGCGGTCTTGGTGCCCCGGGTTCAATGAACCCTATCATCGAAAAGCGGACTAAACAAATTGGCATGGAATGGAATCCAAGTAATTATCCGCTTGAATTTCTGTCTATCTCCGATGAGCCGGGTGTTCGCTTAAGGGCTACTGTTTCTGAGTATGGCCCAATTCTTCTTGCTAAAATCCTTAATCTTAATGAAAGCCAGACAGGTGTGCTTTCTATGATTTTTAAATATTGCGACGACAGGAACCTTCCTTTGCTCGACCTCAAAGACCTTAAAGCTGCTATCAGCTGGGCGGGCAATGAAGGAAAGGAAGAATTTCAGAAGGAATATGGTTTTATGCAATCTACTTCTGCAGGTACAATCCTCAGAAATATTATAAGCCTCGAACAGCAGGGTGGTGAAGGCATTTTCGGTGAACCTTCTTTCGATGTGTTTGACCTGATGAAGAAAACAAAGGATGGCAAGGGAATGGTTAATATCCTTCGCCTTACCGATATGCAAAGCAAACCCGACTTGTTCAGTACTTTCATGCTTTGCCTCCTTGCCGAGATATTTCAAAATATGCCGGAGCTTGGTGACCCCGATAAACCTGAACTCGTTATCTTTATTGATGAAGCTCACCTTGTTTTCAGAGATGCTCCCAAAAACCTGCTCGATCAGTTTGAAATGACTATCAAGCTTATCCGTTCAAAGGGAGTAGGTATTTTCTTCATCACTCAATCGCCTACAGATATACCGGCAGCTATTCTCGGACAGCTTGGTACTAAAGTGCAACATGCTCTCAGGGCTTTTACTGCCAAGGATAGAAAAGATATCAAGACTGCTTCTGAAAACTACCCTCTGTCTGACTTTTATGTAGTCGATGAATTGATTACACAGCTAGGTATTGGCGAAGCTTTTATCTCCGGCCTTGATGAAAAGGGACGACCTACTGAGCTTGTTAGTACTATCATTCGACCTCCTTATTCAAGGATGGATGTGCTGAGCGAAAATGAAATAAATGCTATTATCAACGATTCCGATCTTATCCGCGATTACAATATGGAAATCGACAGGCAAAGTGCTTATGAAATTCTTCAAAGCAGGATAGCCGAAAAGGAAGAGGAAGTGGAACAAGCTGTTGAGAGGTCAAGAGTACGCCAGCCTGCAAGGGGAAGAGCTGAAACTTCTACTTTTGAAAAGATAATAAAAAGCCCTGTTACCAATATGATTGCCCGTGAAGTAACACGCGGTCTCCTTGGTGTGCTGGGATTGAAAACCACAACACGATCAAGGTCAAGAAGAAGATATTAACGATTTACGGCAATCAGATTTCCATTCGGGAAGGATCTCCAGTCTTATACCCGAGCAGGAAAGCCTGCTGCCTTTGTTCTGAGGTTCCATGGGTAAAAGAGTCGGGAACGACATAACCCTGGGACCTCATTTGTATTCTGTCGTCACCAACGGCCTGGGCTGCATTCATTGCTTCCTCAAGATCGCCCGATTCAAGTATATTCTTTGTTTTCTGTGCATAATGTGCCCATATCCCTGCAAGAAAATCGGCATTAAGCTCAACCCTCACACTTTGCTCATTGCTCCTTCCCTGGTCAAGTGTTCCCAACAGATTCTGTACATGATGACCAACTTCATGAGCTATGATGTATGCTGCAGCAAAGTCGCCCTGGGCTCCCAGCTTTCGTTGAAGTTCGTCAAGGAAATCAAGGTCGATATATACTTTCTCATCGCCCGGACAATAAAAAGGTCCTGTGGCCGATTGTGCATACCCGCAGGCCGATTCTACACCACTGCTGAAAAGTACCAGCTTAGGCTCCCTGTAAGTAATACCGCTTTTTTCGAAAAGATCATTCCATACATCTTCAGTGTCAGCAAGCACTACTGCAATGAACTCAGCCATCTCCTGTTCTTTTGAAGTTGGAGAATAACTATCGTCCTGTACTACCTCTGCCTGTTTGTCGTTACCCTGAAGCATGTATAATATTTCGGAAGGGTCGCCTCCGAATAAAACTATCAACAAGGCTATGATTATTGTTCCTATTCCTCCGCCGATGCCTGCTTTCTTTGAAATTCTCAGTCCTCTGCGATCCTCAACATTTGAGCTTTGTCTACGTCCCTGCCAGCGCATGATAATTATTTATTAAGTTTAAAACATTTCTTTTATCTTGAAAATCACACCTAAAATAAGCATAAAAATCAAATTTAGCACTAAGGAAAGGATGATAATAAAATAAAATCCCGACAGCAACGAACTTAGTTTAACTACATAGTTCATAGCAAAATCACTCTTCCATACTGTGAAAAGATTGAAAATTACTATTAGCACAATCACAAACAGAAGACCGTCTTTTGCTGTTACTATATCCGATTTGCTGAGGGTTATTGAACTTCCTATAGAAAAAATGCAATACACCAGAATAACTATCTTCCACCATGTTGAATTTTCACCGTGAATCACTGCCGTATAGTAAGTTTTGAAACCTTCCCAAATTGATATTCCAGCCAACTTTAATGCTGAGAATGACTTCACCAGCTCGGGAGATATTGTCAATGTCGAAATATCGTTGAGCTTTATTTTAAAAAGCAGCCACGATATCAGCCACAAAGCAAAGCAACACATAAGAACAGGACCAATGCCAATGAAGAAGTTGCCTATTTGCTGATATATGTTTCTTTTATCGAAAGAATGTTTCACATAGCCAAGAGTATGTGTTTTAGGATCGGGTGAAAAAAGCTTCATCTCATCAATCTTATGGGCAAAGATTACGGCAAAGAGGGCATGACCCAGTTCGTGAATTATCGTTCCCAGCCAGCCGAAAAAGAAAAGATATATTTTCTGTCCCAGGGTCTTTACGCAAAGCTTTTCGTTGGTGCCGGCCACTAAATTCATCAGCACTGCCAGCAGTATCAGCGGGCCAAATATTATTATCAGATGGGTGAATGAAGAAACAAACACTTTAACGAGATAGTCCCAGGCAATCAGTAAAAAGTCTTTCATATTAAAGGTGTGTTAGGTATTACAAAAATAAAAAAGATTTACCGTCAGTGAAATATTTAAATCTTCAACTTACCGTTGTTTTTCCTTGTTTTGCGGGTTTATATGAAAAAGTATGATTTTTCTCATCCTATTTTGCAACCCATAAACAAAAATGTTTGTCTATAAAGAAAACCACGATAAGGGAAAAACGCTTGTCAGGTTTCATATAAATAAATAGCCACATAATAAGAGTTCAACTGATTAAAATTGATTAAAAATGGAAAGCACAACCTTTAATTTAAAATCTTTTGCTGACACAGCAGAGTTAGAAGCAGAAACCGGCAAGGTAACACGCACACCGAGGATCATCAGTCACAGAAACATTTCGATAGTTTATATCGATTTCTCAGGATTAAGGAAGGAAGAAGAAATCTATGATGCAATGGACAATGCTCAAAGATTTGTAAGAAGTCATTACTCGAAAAGTTTATATACTCTCACTAACTTATCGGGAATGCATTTCAATACTGATGTTTATTCCCGTTTTGTTGAATATGCCAAAGGCAACACCCCTTATGTAAAGGCAAGTGCTGTAGTTGGCATGATGGGATTAATGCAGATTTTTTACAACTCATTCACCCGCCTTACCGGAAGAATGGTTAGGGCATGTACTACTGAACTGGAAGCTAAAGAATATCTCGCAAGCATTTTATAACTTTCATAATTCATTAAATTTTAAAGAATCCATTGTGTTTTTCATGATGGATTTTTTTTTTAAATCAAAAGTGATATTTTAGGGGAAATCATCTTGACCTAAAAGAAATGCTTTTGCAAACCTTTAAACCCTCAGAAATACTCAATCCTTTTGTTGAGGAATATATTATCATAAAAGATGATAATAAGACTGAACACTTTACTATTGATAAGAGTATCCCTAGAATAGGAGGTGCAATAATATTTAACTTTGGAGATACTCCCGAGGTGATTAGAGACAACAATTCTTTTAAGCTTCCTAAGATTTTCATTATTGGGCAGCAAGATAGATTCAAAGTTCTAAGACCCGGTATGAACCCCGATGTTATTATTGCACGCCTTAGGCTCACTGCAATATTTCATCTTTTCAACATATCACCCGAAAAAATAAATAGTAAATATATTGATGCCCTGAAAATTGATGGTGCCGGTATCTCTGAATTGTATGAAGAGATGAAGCAACAGCCGGAAGTTGCTTCCAGGATAAGTGTTTTGGAAAAATACTTATTTACCCGACTATTAAAGGCCAGGGAAGATAAAAATTACTACATAATAAATTCAGTTATCGATAAGATAGTAGAAAGTATGGGGTGTATTCAGATATCGGAGCTTCGCGATATTTTTAATATTGAAGAAAGAACGCTAAGAAGAAACTTCGTAGCACAGACGGGATTCAAGCTTAAAAAATATATAAGACTTATAAAGTTTAATTTCATAGTTAAGGAACTGATTGATAATCCAGAGACAGAAATGATAGACATTGCTACACGCTATGGTTATTTCGATCAAACGCATTTCATTAAGGAATTTAAACAGTTTTTTGGAGAAACACCATATACATTTATCAAGCGTGATAAGCAAAGTGTCTTACTATTATCTGCATTTTCATAAAAATTGACCGTTTTTTACGATGTTTATTTTCCATCCCTTTGTAACATTGGTAACTGAAATATCTGATAACTTTGTCCTTAAGAATTCAGATATTGATTACTTTAAAATATATTTCTTCCCTTTCATGATGGAGTGGCTTTTAGGAAACTTAAAGCCACTTTTGATTTTATAACAGTGTCTTTCCCTGGAAAAAGTTGACTCATAAAACAAGAGTCAAGTATGAGAGAAAAAAAGAATGGGATGGAAAGATAGGCACCGTCTTTATTATGACAAGGTGTTCAGTTTACTCCGGAATCAAGTGTACAGTTTAGTCCGGAATATGCAGTATGGTTAGTTGCCGATTTCGAAGCACTTTCCTATCAAGTTACAAGTACTTTCAATACGAGCTGTGCCGCTCAAATACGCACTGCACCGGCAATTAACTATACCGCGTGTTGGCTACTGGTGTTCATTTTTATCATTCTGTATTTAAATTATATAGCTTTATTT